>CAYMLL010000241.1:0-12085 GCA_964390645.1 uncultured Planctomycetia bacterium
GCCCGTTTCAGAGCGCGGGGGCCCGTTTCAGAGCGCGGGGGCCCGTTTCAGAGCGTGGGAGCCCGGGCGGGCGAACTACTCTTCGGGGTCGGCGGGCTTGGACTCGGCAGCGTCGACTCGCTCGCCGATCTTCTGCTCGAGGCTGCTGATCGTCGTCTCGAGGTCGCCGATCCGGCCGTTGAGGTCGCCGACCCGGCCCTTCGTGACGCTCACCAGAATGAGCACGACGAAAACCAGGAGCGCGAGCACGATCTGTGCGATCCGGCCGCTGCCTTCGGCGCTGCGGGTGACTTGCCCGGTTTTCTCGGTGACGTTCTCGAGCCGCTTGCGACTCTCGTCGAGCTCGCGCAGGTTGTGGTCGATCTCGGCCTTGCGTGCCGTCGTCTCGCTCGTCAGCGTGCTCTTCGCCTTCTCGAGGTCGCTGCACGTCTTGCGAAGATCGTTGTAGAGAAGGTGCAGCTCGCGAGCCTGACGCTGCTGGGACTCGGAGGCGTCGGCGAGCTCCCGGCGAGCGGCCTCGAGGCTCGAGACCGCGTCGGAGGTGGCTGCCGGGGTCGTCGGGCGGGCCGGCTTCTTCATGGCAGGGGCCGGTTTCGCGGCCGTTGCCCTGGCAGCTGTCTTCTTCGCCGTCGCGGTCTTCTTCGCCGTCGCGGTCTTCTTCGCCGTCGTGGTCTTCTTCGCCGTCGTGGTCGTCTTCGCGGCGGTCTTCGTCTTCGTGGCGGTCTTCGTCTTCGTGGCGGCGATCGTCTTCGCGGCGGCGGTTGTCTTTCGGGCGGGCTTGCTCGGCGCCTTCGTCGCGGTTCCTCCCGGAGTCAGCGTCTTCTTCCTCTACAAGAAACGATAGGCTAGTCGCGACTCGACGACAAGCGCAGGAATATCGGAACTTGTGTGGGTTCGCTTGATCGGGTAGGGACGGAAAAAAACCGCGGCCAGAATATCTGACCGCGGCCTGATCGTCAGAGCTGGTGCCCAGGAGAGGACTCGAACCTCCACCGGGAGTAATCCCGACAAGGACCTGAACCTTGCGCGTCTGCCAATTCCGCCACCTGGGCAGGTGGAAAGGAGAGTGTACTCAGGGTCCGAGAACTTGCAAGCCCGGGCTCCGGCGGACGTTGACATCTTCGCTCCCCGGGAATAGGTTCCCGGATTGCCGTCCAGTCCGAGGATCCGTACCGTGGTTTCGCGCCGTTGAGGAGGCTCCTTGCGTCGTCTCGATAAGTGGCGCTTTCTCTACCTCCGGCTCCGTCGCGTCGTGCTCACGACGTTGGTGGCGGGGACCGCGCTGGTCGTGCTGCTGGCGGCCTTTCATCGCCCGCTGCTGCGGCGTTTCGTGCTCCCGGAGGTGCGGGCGAGGCTCGAGGAGCGCCTCGGCATTCCGGTCGAGATCGATGACATCGAGGTCGCACTGTCCGGGCGAGTGACGGTCGTCGGCGTGCGCGCCGGTGGTGAGAGCCCGGTCGCCGCGCTGCAGAGCCTCGACGCGCGGCGCGTCGAGGTTGACCTGCGTGTCGGGGAGATCCTCTCGGGCGGCGCGGGTG
This sequence comes from uncultured Planctomycetia bacterium, assembly GCA_964390645.1. GTDB lineage: Bacteria > Planctomycetota > UBA8108 > UBA8108 > UBA8108 > CAYMLL01. Next base: position 1,539 of record CAYMLL010000241.1, read on the forward strand.
TGGTCGCGTCGGTTCGCGTCGTCGAGCCCCGGCTGCGCTTCGACCTGGGTCGCTCGCCTCTCCTGCCCCGGACCGAGGACGACAGTGAGCCCGCGGGCCTGCCGCTCGTCACCGTCGAGGATGGCGAGTGCCGCTTCGACCGAGGCGACGAGCGCGTGATCCTCGAGGCTGTCGATGTGGTGCTCGACGGCCCGCGTGGTCGCGTCGATGTCACTGTCGCGTCCGCGCGCGGCAGCTGGCGCCTGCCGCGGCTCGAGCATCTGCGCGGTCCTCTGGAGGCGAGCGTGCTGCTGTCGTCGGGCGACCGGCCCTTCGTCGAGATGACGCTGGAGACGCTGCGCACGGGCGGCGAAGTCCTCGCGGAGCGCCTCGTGCTCGACTTTCGCGAGGACGGCGTCGCCCGGCTCGGTGGAAGTCTGCCGGGGCTCGGGCTGCCATCGGTCTCCGTCGTGATCTCGGACACCGGGGTCGACATCGAGACGCACGCGCGGGGGGCGCCGCTCGCCGATGTCGTGCGGCTCTTCGTCGACACGGACACGATTCCCGTCGTCGACGTTCACGGGGACGTGTCGCTGAGCGTGCCGCTGCCTGACATCGCCGCCTGGGAGGCGCACGCGGATGTCGTTCTGCGCGGCGTCCACTGGAGCACGCAGGATCTGCGCGCGGACCGCATCGAGCTCAGGGGAAGGCGTGCCGACGCTCGGTTGGAGGTGAGCGGTCATGTCGAGGCGCTGCGTCGAGGAGAGCTGGCGCCGCTCGACGTCGCGTTCGACATCGAGCAGAGCGTCGACGACGACGGCGCGCTGCGCGTCGAGGTTCGCGACAGCTTCGTCGAGCTCGATGGCTCGCGCGTCGGGTTGAGCGGCGTCGTGATCTCGGACGGGGTGTCGGGCCCGGTTCTACGCGACGGTCGCGTTCTCGCGAGCGCCGTCCCGATCGGCGACCTGCTGCCGCTCCTGCCGGTCGATGTCGGGTGGCTGCCGGCGAGACGGGGGTCGGTCGACGTCGATGTGGCGCTCGACGGCGGTCTCGATCTCGAGTCGATGCATGCCAGCGTCGTCGCGGCCCTGCGCTTCGAGCCTCTCGATGATCCAGCGGTCGGCCTCGAGCTCGCGGCGAGCCTCGAGAGCTGCGACGTCGACATCGTCGAAAGCCGTGTGTTCCGGGGCTCGGATGACCTGCGATTCGCGGCACACGTCAGCGATCTGACGGGCCCCCACGTGGAGGTGCGGAGGCTGGCGGGCGTGATCGGGGGACGCCGTATCGCGACGCACGGTCGTCCGCTCTTCACCTGGGATGGCGGGCGTTTCGAGCTCGACGGTCTCGAGCTCGAGCTGCTCGACGGGGTGCTCGCCGTGCGCGCGAGGGGAAGCACGGATTCGATCGACGAGCTCGTGGTCGAGGCAGCCGGCCTGGTGATCCGTCCCGAGACTCTCGAGGATCTGCTGCCTGGCGGCTGGATCGACGGGGATCTCATCCGGAGCGGCAGACTCGACTTCGACGGTCGACTCGACGGGGAGCTCCGCGGCCGCTGTCGTCTCGAGGGCGGCGACGTGCTCGAGCCGCTCTTCGCCCTCGACGTCGCCGTGTCGGAGGCCCGGGTGTGGAGCGAAGGCACGCTTCACGATGATGTCGAGCTGACGCTCAGCGCGTTCGCCGACGCAGGGAGGCTCGCGCTGACGCGGCTCGACCTGCGGGACGGCGGCGCCCGTGTCGAGGGAGCGGGTGAGGTCGATCTTCGCTGGACGCCGCTGCCGATCCTCGATGCCGGCGCTCTGCTCGACGCGAGCGTGGTCGTGTCCGTCGATGACATCGGGTTGCTGCCGTTCTTCGGTGCCGGCGAGACGGAGCTCGGCGGCGCCGCCGGCGGGACGCTCTGCATCGGCGGGACGCTCGGCGATCCCGAGCTCTTCGCGCGCGTGGTGACAGGCGGCGGGTCGGTGAAGGCGAGCGCCAAGGTGCCGCGCGTGACGGGCATCGACGGCGTCGTCGTTTTCGATGGCGAGAGGGTCGGCATCGAGCGGCTCGAAGGTGTCATCGACCGACGGCGCTTCGAGGTTGACGGTGGGCTGAGGCTGCGATCACGCGGTGCGTCGCAGGGGGCGCTGATCGACGAGGTCGACATCGGTCTGCGCGCCAAGCAGGTGCTGCTCGTGCGTCAGCCGGATCTGCGCGTGCGCGGCGATCTCGAGCTGCGCTGGCACGGCCCCTGGGAGCGGTCGGCGCTGACGGGAGGCGTCCGGCTCGGTCGCTCCTACTACCGGCGTGACGTCGAGCTCAGCCTCGGCGGCCGCAGCTTGCCGCTCGATCTCTTTCACATCGAGACGGCGCCGTTCAGTGACATGCGTCTCGACATCCGTGTGCGCTCGCAGGGCGGCCTCTCGCTGATCAACAACGTCGTGCGGTCACAGGCGAGGGTCGACCTCCACCTCGGCGGCACCGGGCGGGATCCCTTGCTGACGGGCACGCTGTCCACGGACGGGGGAGATGTGACGCTGGCCGCGTCCCGGCTCGAGCTGCGCTCCGCGATCGTCGAGTTCACCGAGAGGGATCCCTACAACCCGACGCTCCAGATGCTGTTCGAGGAGGAGGTGAAGGGCTATCGCATCAAGGTGACGATCGCCGGCACGCTGGAGGAGCCGCAGATCATCCTCGACTCGACCCCGCCGCTTCCGAGCGAGCAGCTGCTGATGCTGCTGACGACCGGATACACCGTTGACGAGCTCGACCGGCAAGGCGGCGGGCGCGTCGCGGCGGTGCAGCTGGCCACCTACCTCGGCCGCCCGCGGGCGGGGTACATTTGGGCTTGCGCGCCCGGCGCCCCAGGGGTGCTGAGCCCGGGGGGGGGGCGTTGCAGCGGGCCACCTCCCGCGGCCGCGGGCGGGGTGGCTAGTTTGCGCGGGGCGCGCCGGTCGACCATGGAGTGCTGAGCCGTGTGACGCTCGAGACGCAGGCTGCCCGGCGCTCGTACCTCCAGGATCTGATCAGCGTCGAGTACCTGGTCGAGAAGGATGTGCTCGTCGGCGGTGACGAGGTCTTCCTGCGGACGGAACGCGACACCTACGGCCACTACAACCTCGACCTCGGAATCCGCTTCGCGGTGAGGTGACATGAGAGAGGGCTGTCTGATCGCGACCCTCGGCGTCATCGCCACCGCCTGCGCGGCGTGCTCGTCGCCCGTGGCGCGCGAGGACGCGCCCGCGGCCTCGACCGGGAAGCGTGAAGGAGAGCTCCGCGCGGGGGAGAGTCGGAATCGCATCAGCCTGGAGTTCGAGGGCAACGAGAGCCTCTCGCGTCTGGACCTGCAGACGGCGCTGAGCGCGCTCGTCGCCGATCTCGCGCGCGCCGGTGTCGACGCGACGTCGGTGGAGGACGCGGTCTACGAGCTCGGGGCGTTCTACCGTGCGCAGGGCTTCCCCGAGCCGCGCGTTCGAGCGGCGCAACGTCGCGATGGCGATCGGATCACCCTTTCGTTCACGGTCGTCGAGGGCCGCCGGCGCCACGTCGCGGGGCTGTCGGTTCGTGGCAACGAATCGATCGAGACGGGTGAGATCGAGAGCTGCTTCGTCTGGGTGCAGAAGGGCACCTTCGGCAGTCTCGCCAGGCACGTGCTCGGTCTCGGCAGCGAGGTGCTCGGTCTCCAGAGCGCGATCTACACGGAGGCGTCGCTGCGGACCGCGCTCGCCTGCATCGAGACCGTCTATCGCCTCGAGGGCTTTCACTTCGTCACCACCGGGTTCGAGGCCGTCGAGAGCGAGCCCGGCGCAGTCGAGGTCGCCGTGGAGATCGAGGAGGGGCCGCGGGTCCGCTTGCAAGGGCCCGTGGAGATCGTCGGCGCTCGCGCGTTCTCGACCGAGTCCCTGACTGCCGTTCTCGGGCTCGGGGAGCGCGACGTCTTCGTGCCGCGCTTGCCGCTGGTCCTGGAGGGACGTCTGCTCGACCACTACCGCACCCGCGGCTACCTCTTCGCGAAGGTCGACGTCGAGCGTCAGGTGACGCGGGATCCTCCCCGGGCGACGCTGCGAATCGTCGTCTCGGAGGGACCCTTGACGCGTGTTCGCGATGTCCGGGTCGAGGGCCGCGAGCAAACGTGGCGGTCGGTGGTCGATCGCTACCTGAAGCTGCGGAGCGGCGAGGTCTACGACGCGGATCTCGTGCGGCAGAGCACGCGCAGCTTGCTGCGCTCCGGCCTCTTCGACACCGTGACGATCGAGTCGTCGCGAATCGAGGGCAGTGACGACCAGGTGGATCTGGTGGTTCGCCTCCGGGAGAAGGCGCGATATCGCATCAGCGCGCTCGCGGGCTGGGGATCGTGGGAGCAGCTGCGGGGGGCGGTGCTTCTGGAGAACACCAATGTCCTCGGCGCCGGCCATCGTGCAGCGCTCGAGTCCAGCGTGTCGTTGCGTCACCGGAGGTTCGACGCGCATTACTCGATTCCCTACGTCTTTCACGAGGATCTCTCCTTCGACGGCGCCGGCTATTACGAGTTCCGTGAGAATCCGAGCTACACCGCCGAGGAGACCGGCGCCGAGCCGGGTTTCGGCCAGCGCTGGACGGACACGGTGCGCACGCGCGTGTTTCACAGCCTGAGACAGAGCGAGGTGCGGGACGCGCGGGGCTCGTTGCCGCGTGAGCTCCAGGACGACGTCTTCGTGTCGGCGGCGAACTTCGCCGTCCTCGTCGACGACCGCAGCAGCTTCATCAACCCGAGTCGGGGGAGCAGCCACCGTTTTCGTCTGGAGTACGCGACGAAGGCCTTCGGCAGCGAGCTCGACTTCCTCCGACCGACGCTGTCGACGACGTGGATCCTGCCGCTCGTCGACGAGCTGCGGCTCGTCACAGCGGGGGAGACCGGCGTGATCTTCAGGACCAGCGACACCGAGTCGATCCCGCTGCAGGAGCGCTTCTTCAGCGGTGGCGAGACATCGATCCGCAGCTACCGGCAAGACGACGCCGGCCCGAAGATCGGCGGTCAGCCCATCGGAGGCGAGGCCTTCGTCACCGGCCATGTCGAGCTGCGCTATCCGCTCGAGCCGGTGTCCTTCCTCGACGGCCTCGACGGAGCTGTCTTCGCGGACCTCGGCACGGTCAACATCGATGCGGACGACTACGGCGGCGGCCGCTGGCTCTTCGCGCTCGGCTTCGGGCTGCGGTACAACACGCCCATCGGACCGCTACGGACGGACTTCGCGTTCAATCCGGACCGGCGGTCGGGAGAGGATCTGTTCGTGTTTCACTTCGGCCTGGGGTATCCGTTCTGAGTCAGGGAGCGTTGCGGTGGTGGTCTCCGCTGCCGCGGCTCTCAGGGACAGGTCGTTGCGCAGACCTCGCCTGGCAGCGGCTCACCGGCGAGGAGGTCGCATGCGGGGAACGGATCCGTGGGGGGGGCACCGCCGAGGAAGAGGTAGTTGAGCAGGTAGATGGAGTCGGTGATGTCGAGCTCTCCGTCGGCGTCGGCGTCGGACGATCTGCCGCAGATCGGGGTGTCGAGAGCGAGGAACAGATGCTCGAGCACGCAGATCGGGTCGGTGATGTTGACGAGGCCGCTGCCGTCGCAGTCGCCGCGTACCAGCAGGGGCCCGTCCACCGGCGGCAGGTCCGCCGGTCGGCCTGTCCTGCGGACGGTCGGCAGCGGCGCGTCGGTGTCCTCGAGCCAGTCCCGCAGCTCCGCGGCGAGCCTCTGCAGGTCGCGTGGTCGAGCCTTGGCGAGGTTCGTGGTCTCGCCGATGTCCCCGGCGAGATCGTAGAGCTCGTAGCGTCCGTCCTCGTAGTAGTAGTGAAGCTTCCAGTTCCCGCGTCGGATGACGGAGCAGGGCTTCGACCGCCAGGTTCCCATGCGGGAGGATGCCTGCGTGTAGCCGGGAAAGTGCCAGAAGAGGGCTCTGTCCGCCAGGGTGGCCTGCGGGTCCGTGAAGAGCGGCAGCAGGCTCTGACCGTCGAGAAGGTGATCCGTCGGCGCGTCGAGGCTCGCGAGCTCGAGGAATGTCGGATACCAGTCCACCGCGCAGACCGGGGTCTCGTTGACCGTGGCGGGTGGGGTGTGTCCGTCCCAGCGGATGATGAAGGGGACGCGGATGCCGCCTTCGTACAGGGTGCCGTTGCGGTACTTCTGGGGCGGTGGCGGGGTCCCCGGGTGGGCGCCCGCGCCGCCGGGGGGGGGGTAGCCGCCGACACCGCCGTTGTCCGAGTAGAACACGACGATCGTGTTGTCGATGAGCTTGTCGCCCGGGGAGCGTACCGAGTCGGTCGTCTCGAGATACTCCATCACCGCGCCGATGCTGTCGTCCATCGCCTTGATCATGGCGGCGTAGACGGGATCGGTGTGGCGCTCCCCCCGGGGTGAGCGGTTGAAGCGGGCGATGTCCGCCGCCTTCGCCTGCTTCGGGAGGTGCACCGAGAAGTGGGAGAAGTAGAGGAAGAAGGGCCGGTGCCTGCTGGACTCCATCCAGTCGAGAGCCTCGGTCGTCAGGCGGTCGGTGACGTACTCGCTGGCGACACCGTTGGGGCCGAGGTGGGGGACGGGGAAGGAGCCGTTCGCGTCGGCGAAGTAGCTGGCCTGGCCGTTCCTGCGCGGCGGCACGCCCCAGTCGTCTCCGCCGTAGTTGACCTCGAAGCCCTGGGCGGTGGGGTAGCCGGCCTCGTTCTCCCCTCCCATGTGCCACTTTCCGAAGAGCCCGGTGGCGTGGCCCGCCAGCCGCATCGACTCGGCCCAGGTGACGAGGTCGAGATCCAGGGAGCGCCGGTTCGGGGCGGCGTCCAGGAGGCGGTTGGCCGCGTTGCCCCGGTTGCCGTTGTTGACCGTGTAGACTCCGGTGCGCGGGGCGAGCTGTCCGCTGAGGAAGGCGGCCCGGAAGGGCATGCAGTTGGGACAGGCGTAGGCCTGCGGAAAGCGCATCCCCTGCTCGGCGAGGCGGTCGAGGTGGGGCGTCTCGTAGTAGTCCGATCCCCAGCTGCGGATGTCCGTCCAGCCGAAGTCATCCGCCAGGATGAAGACGATGTTGGGCAGAGTGGCTGGCGGCTCCGGACGCGTGCGCGAGACGATCTGGACGCCGTTGACGGCACCGCGGCCTTGCTCGGCGGAGACGACGAGATCGAACGAGCCCGCCGTCAGCTCGCGAAAGACCACGTGGTTTCCGGTGCCGGCGGTCTCCGCGGCGGCTCCCGCGGCCTCGGTGAAGTGCCCGTCGAACTGTCCGGTCGCCGGCTCGGATGCGAAGATGGTCCGTTCACCGATGGAGAAGCTGTGGGTCCCTCCCAAGGTGCGCGAGTCGTAGTAGACGAGGACGTCGTAACCTCCGGCGGTGAGGCTGCCCGGCAGGTCGCGGAAGGAGAAGGCGTTCGGCGAGTCGGACGCGCCGTTGCCCGCCCAGGCGTTCATCATCGTGCCGTTCTTGCCGTTGTCGTTGAAGTTGACCCGACCGGCCTGAAACTCGAGGCTCGCGCCGGTAGGGCGCCCCTCGCCGTCGACGAGGTTGTCGACCGAGCCGCTTGCGGCGCGCCCGCGGGCGCTGACGACGTTGTTCCAGTGGCGGGCGGCGACGACACCCTCCACCGTGCCGGGGGTGAGCGAGGTCGATGCACCGGTCGAGAAGTTGACGCTGATGATGTCGACGGGACTTTCACCCTCGCCGGCCGTGGCCGTCCGCAGGAGGAAGAGCACGGCCGCCGGCAGCCGGTAACGGATCCTGTAGCTCACCCGAGACTCCTTTGGAATGTACCGGGACCCGGGTCCGATTCTCCACCAGGGGCACGGGCAAGTCGATGAGTTCCCGGGGCTCTCACACGGAAGATCCTTCTCGCTCAGGGGTCGGCGAATCCGCTCAGCAAGGCGAGGCCCGCGACCGCGATCCCGAGGATGACGAGCCCGAGGACCACGAGCGTGACGATCACCAGAGTTCGCCGCTCGATCGTGGCGACCCGCGGCTCATCTTCGGGGAGGCCGTGAGGGCTCTTCCGCCGCTCGCGTTTCTTCGCCTTCAGGTGCTTCTTCGCGGCCCGGCTCGTCGAGAACTGCCCGCGGCCGATTCGCTTGCCAGCCATTTCTACCGGTCTCCTGGACGGGTGCTCGCCGTCTCGTGTTCCGCGTTCGGGAGCCGACGCCGACGGACTCCGTGGCTCAGGCTCCGTGGCTCAGGCTCCGTGGCTCAGGCTCCGTGGCTCACCCCGTGCTTCTTCCGCATGGCCTGGCGCCTGTTCTCCAGCGGTAGCGTGGGTGGATCGAGGAGGTCCTCCGGCTCTCACCCGGGGGAAGGGAGAGCCCCGACGCCACCGCGACGTTCATGCTGATCGTTCATCCGTGATCGTGTCGGTGTCCGCGTTCTCCTCGGGTCCTGTCCCGACGGCCCGTGATCGGTCGAGTCCGATTTCCCGGCGAGCCTGTCCGGCTCAGAGCAGCTCGCGAATCGCTTCCCGACCCTCGTCCACCAGGTAGTGCGGGCGTCCGTTCAGATCGCGCACGGTCGCGCTTGTCACGTCGATGCCCAGGTTGTGGTAGAGCGTCGCGAAGATCTCCTGCACGTGCACGGGCCGCTCCGTGGCGGTGCCGCCGTGGGAGTCGGTGGCGCCAATCGCTTGTCCGCAGCGCATGCCGCCGCCGGCGAGGATGACGGGGGCGACGCGGTCCCAGTGATCGCGGCCGCCCTTGACGTTGATTTTCGGGGTGCGGCCGAACTCGCCCCAGACGACGACGGAGACATCGTCGAGGAGGCCTCGTTGGTGGAGGTCGTCGATGAGTGTGGCGACGGCGTGGTCGAAGAGCGGCAGGTCCTCGTTGCCGAGCTTCTCGACGGGGCCGCCGCGGTTGCCGTGCCAGTCCCAGGCGCCGAAGGAGACGGTCACGCAGCGGGCGCCGGCCTCCACGAGTCGTCGGGCCAGCAGGAGCCTCTGCGGATCCTTCGGGGCGCCACCGAAGCTGGATGTCGTGGGGGCGCTGTGTCCGTAGCGTTCGCGGACGCGAGGGTCCTCCCGTTCGAGGTCGAGGGCCTCGGCGATGCGGCTCGACGTCAGGATGTCGAGGGCTTGACGGCGGAAGGTGTCGACACTCGCGAGCGCGCTGCTCTTGTCGAGGGTGTGGCGATCGACGCCGCGGCGAAAGCGATCGAAGGCCGAGACGAGGGCGCGACGATCGGCGAGCCGGCGATCGGTGATGGTGTCCAGGACGAGGTCGCTCTTGCCGTCGCCCTCGAGGGAGAACGGCGTGTGTCGGAAGCCGAGGAAGCTCGGCCAGGAGCGAACTGCGCTCGCGTCGTGAAGACCGGTGTTGTTGTAGGGGCCGTAGCCCATCTTGGGGCTGGCGTCGACGTAGGCGGGAGTGCCGCCGGGTCCGGTGCCGCGGAGGCGTGAGACGACGGCGCCGAAGGTCGGCCAGCCGCCGGCGGGCTCGTCGTCTTGCGGTCGACCGCCGGGGCGTCCGGTGTAGCACTGGAAGGACTCGTGGCGGTTCTCGAAGCCGACGACGGAGCGCACGGCGACGAGCCGATCCGTCGCGCGGGCGAGCTTCTTCAGGTGTGAGGAGAAGTGAATGCCCGGGATCTTCGTGGGGATCGTGCCGAAGGGTCCCCGCACCTCTTTCGGAGCGTCGGGTTTCGGGTCGATGGTCTCGTGCTGAGTGGGGCCGCCGGGCAAGTAGATCATGATGACGGCCTTGTGTCGTGCCGTCGATGGGGTCGGGGCGGTCGAGGACTCGGCCTCGAGGATGCGTGGCAGCGACAGTCCGCCGAGCGCGAGGCCGCCGATCGACAGGAAGGACCGGCGCGGCAGTCCGTCGCAGAAGCGGCTGGAGTGGTCGTGGCCGGGAACGGTCAGCATCCTGGGTGCTCCGTCGCGATCCGGGGTGGGTCGGGCTCCGGTCTCTGGGCTTCGGTGGCCATTCTCGCCGCGCGGAACGCCTTCGGTCAAGCGCTGCAAGCGGGTTGTGGACGCCGGAGGAGTCGTGGAAGGCGATGGCATTGCGGTGGGTGCAAGCTGCCGGGCTTCGGGCAGTGGGGGTGTGCCGTTCTGCGGGGCGGAGGGGAGGGAGTGGACAGGTGGCGAGTGGGCGAGCCATAATGGGGATGATAAGAGCCGCGAGCCGCGAGCCCGTGGATTCGGACGAGAGAGATTCTGGGGGCGACCAGGATTCGACCGGATTGCGGAAGCGTGGGTTGCAGGACGAGGTTGTCAGGAGGCCTCGTAAAACACCTGGCGACAACTCAGTTGGCAACACCAACTACGCACTGGCTGCTTAAATAGTGGCCCTGCCACCGGCTTCTCCGCCTTTCGGAGGTCGGATGGCAGCCATACAGAGAGGCTGGTCCCCGAGCCGTGCCCGCGGGCGAGGGGACGAGAATCACAGAGGGCTGGTCCTCGAGGATCCTGTCTCCCGGAGCCGAGAGGACGAGAACCAAAAGAGAGACTATTCCTGTAGAAGCTCACGCGGAAGGATCTCGGGACGGGGGTTCGATTCCCCCCGCCTCCACCATCACCCCGCCAGCGGAAGGCTCTCCGCGGCGGGGTTGATACGAACGTTGAAGGGCGCCCCTCGGCGCCCTTTGGCGTGTGTGGGCAAC
>CAYMLL010000242.1:0-12064 GCA_964390645.1 uncultured Planctomycetia bacterium
CAGCTCGCCATCGAGCTGACACCGACGATCCGGATCTCCCCGGACTCTGCCAGCCTCAGCGCGGTGTCCGTCACCGAACGCCGAGCCTTCTCGACCTCCGCGAGTGTGAATGCACGACCCGCCTTCTTGCGCGCCTCGAACGCCCGCGCCTCACGACGGGTCATCCGGGAAACGATGCGCGAGCGGATCTTCTTCTCCGTCGTGCTTGCCGCGATCCCGAGGGCGGCGCCGTCGACTTCCCCCAGAAGCACGCGCAACGAGCGGTCGTCGAGCGCGAAGAGGTCCTCGAACTCGAAGAGTCGACGCGAAATCGACCTCGCCAGGGCGGTATCACGGCGCGCCAGACTCTCCACGAGCACCCGACTCGACTCTCCGCCGGCTCGCAGGATCTCCGCGGCAGCGTACGCCCCACCTCGCTCCTCGTCGGCGCTGATAAACACGGATCCCTCCAGAACGCCGCTCAAGCGACCCTCGAGGCGACGCAGCACCTCGTCGTGGGTGCCCTGGAGGGTGGCAATTCGCTGGACGAGATCGACGCGCCGCTCCTCCGGCATCTCGGCGAGCACCGCGGCAGCGAGCGCCGGTGCGACATGTGCGAGAACGACCGCGGACGTCTGTGGCTGCTCCGCGAGCAGGCACTCGAGCAGCCGAGCCGCCTCGTCGCCGATACGGACCGGCGCCGCGGGCTGCTCTGCGATGACGGTCTCGGAAGACGCGAGATTCTCGAACTCCGCGACGACGTCCGAAATCGTCACCTGATCGATGACGCCGACCGAGACCAGCTCAGCACGCAGAATCTGCACCTCGGACTCGCAGAGCTCGGCAAGAAGCGCGCTCGCCTCGCTCTCGTCGATCGACAGGAGCAGCACGGCCGCCTTGCGAGCGCCGGAGAGCGAGTCGTCCGGCGCCTCGGAATCCGTGGCGGTGTCCTCCTCAGCCGAGCCCCCGCCGGTCGAGACCTCGTCGAGCCAGAACCTGACCACCGACGCCGCGACCTCGGGACACTCACGCGCTCGAGTGCTGGCCCGTCGCGACGCGTCCAGGACGGAAACGCAGACCTCGTCAACACCCACGTTAGCGTCGGACCCGGGGAGTGCCTGCTCAACCGGCGATGCGACGCCGTATGACGCCGAGGACCGGCGCCTGAAGAGAGTCCACGAGAGAAAGAGGAAGGAGACAAAGCTCCCGGCCCAGATCAGACCGAGTGGCCTCCAGCCCAGCTGCGTTCCCTTCTTCACCAGAGCCTCGAGCGACGGCACGTTGCCGGCGGCGGCCTGGAAGACCTCGCTCTTGACCACCGCCTGAACGTCGCCCACAGGAATCTGCTCGCCGAGGAACCTGGCCTGCTCGGCCTCGTACTCGTCCAGGCGCCGGCGCATCACCTCCGGTGTCAGCAGTTGCGGCACCGCTCCGATCAGCAGATCGCGCCTGGCAAGGACCCTCTTGACCGCCGCGACATCGAGGACGAGATTGACACGCACTCGCGAGCGCCCCGCGCTTCCGGAGGATTCGTCGCCGTCGCCGCTCTGCGAGGCATCGACGAGGACCCCCAGGCGAAACTCGCTGTCGTCGTAGACCGCTCCGTAGAGCGCTGTCACGACCTCCTCGATGCGCTCGGCAAGATCGAGGCGATTCTCGATTGCCACAGGCTCCTCTTCGGTTCCCGAATAGTCGCGCATCGAATCGTCGACAACCTGGATGTGCTCCTCGGCGATCGTGAACGCGCTGGCAACAAGCTTGCGGATCGTCGTCGCCTCCCTGGCCGGAAGCCGTGAGACGCCATCCTTCAGCCGGAGAATGACGGCAGCCGAGTCATGCTTGTCCGTGTCCCTGGCATAGCGACCGGGTTTCGCGCGTTGAATGACGAGGTGGACTGACTCGACATTGGGGTACCAGCCGATCGAACGCTCGACGGTGCGCACTCGCGAGTGCTCCAGCCGCATGCGCAGCCTGTCGGAGGAGTCAGCGAGTGGATTGACGCCGAAGAGCCCGCTGTCGAACGTCGTGGACTCTCCGAAGTCGAAGCCTTGCTCCGCGGCGAGGAAGACAGCGCTCTGATAGTCCGCCCCGGCGCGGACCTCGATCGTCACACGACCGTCCGTGACACGGCTGGAGTACCAGTCGATCTTCTCCTTCTCGAACCGGGAGAGCAGTTCGCGCAGCTCCACCGACTTCTCTCCCAGGCTCGTCTCCAGAAGAGGCTGATACGGACCGCGAGCCCCGCCACCAAGCGTCCAGGCGACGGAGACGACCCCCGCCAGCACCAGCACGACCGCGCAAAAACGCTGCCTCCGGCTCAGACTCTTCCACAAGCGACTCACGACTTCGTCCTCTCATCACGGCCGCCCCGACGGTCACCAACCACCGCCCCTCGCCGGGCACGGCACCGCCCCCCGCGACGGCGCGACCCGTTCCCGAGGGACCAGCGCCAGTGGGGGCGCGGACTTTCGCCGCGACGACGCGCGGCGCCCGGCGTACACCGAGAGTGAACTCTCGAGCACCGGGCCTCCCTCTCGTCGTCGCCTTATCCCGTCCGGATCCTCTTCTCTGCCGGCGGGCTCCACGCCCCACCGACGCTCGGCCCTGTCGCGCGGCGCCTCTCTGCGACGTCTCGCCAGCGTCTCCGTCCGCGGCAGCGCTTCCGTGGGCCCGGCCTCGGAGCGGCGACTGGGTCGAGTGCGCGCGACGATACAATCTACTTTGCAAAATGTAAAGCAGATTCCTCCAAATGGGACCGCTCAAATCCAAGAAGGAAACGAGCTTACGTATCCTGCCCCTGCCCTTCACCCGGCTCCCGGCGGAGCCACTACCCACGGTTGCGCGGACCGCCGCCAACCGCAACGGGTGGCCTGGATTGTGGGATTTTCTGCGGGATTCTCTGCCCGGGGGGTTGAACGGTCCATCGTCCGTCCGCGCGGGCCGATCCTTCCGTGCTACTCCGCCTCGAGCAGACGGCCGATCTCCTTGAGGCTCTTCCCGGCGTTCTTCATCGCGAGGATTCGATCGATGCGTGAGAACACGGCCTCATCGTAGAGACGGTGCCCTGAATCCGTACGCTCCGCCTCGGTGATGAGGCCGAAGGTCGTGTAGTTGTGAATGGTCTGGCGAGTGAGCCCGGTGTACCGCATCACCTCGCCGATCTTGAAGAGCTTCTTCGGAATCACCTGGGCAGATCCCTTCGCGGGTGGACTACACTGGGTTATCAGCCGATGCCCGAGGGGAACTTTAGCGAAAAGACCCGGCGAGATACCCCCCGAGAATCCCGGACGCCGGCTGGCAATCCACTGACAACCGATTTCGAGACGATCATGGACAAGAAGGCCAAGAAGCGAATCGCGGTGCTGACGAAGAAGCTGAGCAGTCTCCGTCAGCGGCTCGCCGGCGCCAGAAAGCAGCTGGATGATCCCCCGGAGGTCGAGCGCCTCGGCGAGGAGATCACCAGGCTCGAGTCCGAGATCGAGCGCCTCAAGAGCTCGTGAACCGCAGCGCTTCACGAGTACACGACCGCGAAGACAAGTCGACGCGTGGGACACCGGCCGGTCGCGCCCGGACCTGCTCTTCCCGTCGACGTCCCCCGAAGACCGCGGGTCGCTATCCTCCGCGATGGTCCGGGGAGACAGGTCCGGGATCTCTGCCCGCGTCATCCTGATTCGAGCCGGATGCAGCGATCGCCGATCTCGCCTCGGCCATGAGCGCCTCACAGTAGCCCTCGTCGTCGACCTCGAAGCCCTCGGCGGCGAAACCGAGCAGTCCGCGGACTTCCTCCAGGCTGACGTCGCGGTCGATACGCTCGAGCACCTTGCGGACCACGCCACTCTCGTACCCGCGGACCAAACCATCGAGCGACTCGCCGCGCGGGTCGATTCTGGCCTGTCGCCTCCTCAACGGAACACCGCCGCCACCGGCCTCGCCCGGCTCGAAGGTGAACAGGTGGCTCTGATAGAGGATCGACTGGTAGCGCGACAAGATCGTCGACGACAGGGCCGTGTCCACGCTGCAAACGGCCTCGCAGACACCCTCCCACGTGAACGTGTCCCCCGCGGTGAGCGCCCCGTGTATCGTCGCCAGAATCTCCCGCCGACGCCGGCGATCGGTCTCGTAGCGATACGCACCGAGCCCCGACTCCTTCACGAGCGCGCGAATCGGGTCGACCGTGGCCATCGCTGCGCCCTCGAGAAGATTCTCGACAGCCGCGTCGTCGAGGCTCGAGTCGGCTCTCAGGACGACGACATCACCGCCCCCCTCGACCTCGACGATTCTCGCGACCGCGGGAATCGCTCGCAGGAGCGCCGACATGCTGGAGAAGCCGAAGTCACGCTCGTGGAAACCAGCGCCGAGCTTGCTTCGAAGCAGCGGCTTGATGCGCGCCCCCTTCAGCGAAGCGCCACCGCTCTCGACGAAGACCTCGCGCAGGGCGTCCGCGACATCCTCGATCGTCGTCGGCTGCCGTACGGTCCCGGGATCGGATTCGGAGCCCTCGCTCAACGGACCCGAAGAGCGACGGGAGCCCCACTCGGCTGCGCTCTCGTCCCCGAAGAGCAGGTCGGACAAGCCCTCCTCACCGCGACGATCAGGCGCCTGCCGAAGCGAGCCGCCGTCGTCTCCCGCGAAGCGTCGGAGCACCTCCCGGTACGGCGCGAAGACATCGAAGAGAAGGGCGAACTGCCGATTGACGGAGTAGTGGTTCGCGACGCCGACAATACGCTTTCCGTGACGTCGAAGCTCCTTGAGAATCTCGATGAAGTCTCGGTCGCCCGAGACGATGACGACCACCTCGATCTCCGGATGCGTCCACAGCATGGCGGTGAGATCGATGGCCATGCGCAAGTCGGCAGCGTTCTTGCGTCCCTTCCCGATCACGTGGATCAGCTCGACACCGTGATCGTACAGATCACGCTGGAACTGGTTCATGATGCGGTACTTCCAGTCGGCGTAGGCGTTGACGATGCAGACGTCGCCGAACTCGCTGGCGAAACGATAGAGCGCGCCGTAGTTCATCAGCCGATTGACCTGATCGTCGCCGTACTGCGCCCGCAGCCCGTAGACGAGGTTCTCGAGATCGATGAGCAGCGCCACTCGCCCGCGCGACTGCGCGAGAAGATCCAGTGATTCGTGTTTGCGCGATCGGGTGATGATGGTGGGCAAGGAATCCCGCGACGCGACCTGGTCGCGGTCTGTCCACGAACGTCCCGGCAGATCGTCGTCTCTCGATGCAGACTTTGCCGGGCCGGCTTCCGGCCGTCCCTTCCAGAGCGAGTCGTGCGTCGTCCCCAACGTCTCGCGGACGTCGGCCGGCAACCCGGGGGTCGTCTTCAGCCGAGCGAGTGCACGTTGCATGTGCGCCGTTCCTTCGCCGCCGCGGACATGACGGTGGAGCGAATTGACGACGGTCGACAGCGCCACACAGAAGCTCACATCGTCCCACGGCAAGAGATCGGTGACGTGCGACGCGGCGAGCACGGCACTGTAAGCGGCGTCACGGGGATTCTCCGCCGCCGCCAGCACGAACCACACGAGCGACTTCTTCAACTCGCCGCGCTGGTCCTCGTCGAAGCAGGCGAAGTCGTCGTCGCACCAGTTGACCAGGATAGGACCCATGCGCGCGAACTCGTCGCGACCCGCCACGACGCGATCGAGAACGCGGCGATTCTTCTCGTGGAAACGGGCCGGAGTGCTGGCGATGAGCGAAAGCAAGGTCGTAGCGATACGGTCAGCCGTCACCGATGGAGGACCGGCCGGGGGAGTCGACGAGACCGGGCCGGAGCCGCGGGCGGGACCGACTGTCGCGTCCGCTGCACTCGGCGGCTCGACGTCGACCTCCTCGGTAATGTCGAGCGCGACGCGCACCACCACACCGCCCTCGAGACCGGATCCGAGAGCCTCGGCGACCTTGTCCCCCGGATCCAGCTCACGATCCCCCACGAAGGCGCGAAGGGAGAGCCCGGAGAGGTGCCGATACTTGCGACTGAGCAGCTCGAGAAACCGACTCACGTCGATCTCCGCGACTCGATCGTCGATCCGCAGTCGGTGCATCTCAGCCGCGATGTCGTCGCGGATGGTGACCACGAAACGAGTCTCGGCCATCGGACCCTTCCCCAAGCTCTACGTCCGCTCGTGCCCGACGGGAGCGCACCTGAAAGCCGGCTTGACCCCGAATGCGGATTCGACCCAGAATTCCGCACGGAGAATCGACGCAGCTGTCTTTCTCGCCCTCCCGACGCAGTCCCTTCCTGGGACGATACTCCATTTCGCGCTTTCAGAGAAAGGAAGAATTATTCTCGCGGCCACCACGGCGGTATTCTGACTCTCCGGCGACGAGCGCCCCAACAGGAACCGAACAGATCGCCCGACACGCCCCGCGGACCGCGACCGATCCAGGCCGGCCCTCCGGTCCCGCAGAGACGGGCCTCTCGGCGGAAGTCCGCCGGCCCGAGAAGAAACACGGGCAAGGGCACGGACAACGACGACGGAGACCAGGAATGCCCCAGGCCATCGCGCACTTCACCCTGGCGACACGCAACCCGAACGCGACGAGGGACTTTCTCGCGGCAACCCTTGGCTGGAAACCGATCGAGCGACCCGGAAACGTGCCACTTGACGTGAAGTGGCTCGAGATCAACGCAGACCAGCAGGTTCACCTCATCGAGGTCGAGGGCTTCGAGCCGTCAGCTTTCGAGGACGAGTACGGTCGCCATATCGCGGTGTTCCACGACGTCGCCGACTTTCCGGCGCTCAAGGAGCGGCTCGCAGCGAACGGCGCCGAGCTGATCGAGCCCAAGAGAGAGACACCGCACGAGCGGTTCTTCTTCCGCGACCCCAACGGCTACGTCTTCGAGGTCATGGAGCGCACGTGAGCTCCTCGCTCGCCCTCTCGTAGGCGGCGAGGTTGTCGGCAGCGTACTTCGCGTAGTCGAACTCGATCTTCGCGTTGACCGTCTGGATCACTGCCCACAGAGACTCGCGCAGCAACGAAACGGCCTTCAGAATCCTCACCTCGCGCAACACGGCGTCGACGTCCCGGCCGACGTACTCCGCGACGAATCGCCGTTGAGATGCCTCGTCCAGCTCGCAGTTGCCGCAGACCCCGGCGACGTCGAAGAGAGGGTTTCCGATTCCTCCGTACTCCCAGTCGATGAGACGAAGTCCCGCAGACGTGTCGAGGATGTTCGCGGCCAGCAGATCGTTATGGCAGAGTACCGGTCGAAACGGCCGGATCTCGTGAGACATCTCGCCCGCCCGCTCGACAGCGACGTCGATGTTGTCCGGCAAGACTGCTCCGATCCGTCGCGAGGTGGCGACGTAGGTGCGGATCGTCTGAAACGGCGAGAAGTAGATCAGCTCACCCTCGATCTGATCCCAGGCACCATGCAGTTCCCGGAGCAGCGCCGCGATCCGCGCCAGCATGTCGGGGGCTCGAACGTCCTCGCTGCAGAGTGTCTTGCCGACCAGGAACTCGCTGACCAGGATGCGCTCCTCGTGATGGACGACCCGCGGCGCGACGCCGGCCTTCGCCGCCGCCTCCTGGCAGAGCCTCTCGCTGCGCCGGTCGATGCCGAGAATCGACAGGTTCTCGCTGACGCGCGCGACGAAGCGACCGTTGTCCGCATCGACAAGGTAGTTCACGTTCGTCAATCCGCCCGAAAGCGGCGTCAAGGTCGGAGTACCAGAAAAACAGCTCAGCATCGCGATGCGTTCCGCGCTCATGTGCCTTCACCCGCTCCTTGACCGTGCGTGCGTGCCAACATACCATTCCGGGCGTCTCCTGGCCACGGAGAGCGGACAGGCTCTGGCGCCGCACGAGCGCATACGTACTGAACGTGAACGACGTCGGCAACTACGTCCTCTGGGTGGTGATGGCTTGCGCAGTGCTCGGCGCCATCGCGGCCATCCGTGACCCGGAACACGGACTCGGCAAGGAGTTCATGGAAGGACTCTACAGCATCGGCCCGATCTTCGTGCCGGTCGCGGGGATCAT
Source organism: uncultured Planctomycetia bacterium (assembly GCA_964390645.1). Classification (GTDB taxonomy): domain Bacteria; phylum Planctomycetota; class UBA8108; order UBA8108; family UBA8108; genus CAYMLL01. The sequence continues at coordinate 7,976 of CAYMLL010000242.1, forward strand.
GGCGTCAGTGCCCTATCTCTCGCAACTCGTCGAGTCCCTTGTCGGTCCGCTCTTCGGCCTCATCGGCGCATCCCCTTCGATGGCGGCAACGTCGGTGATCGCGGTCGACATGGGTGGATACCAGCTCGCCAGAGAGCTTTCCGACGGGAACGTCGAGAGCTGGATCATGGCGATGACCACCGGCTACATGGCAGGCGCGACGATCGTCTTCTCGATTCCGGTCGGCCTCGCCATGCTGCGCAAGGAAGACCACCGTTACATGGCTCTCGGTGTCATGGCGGGCATCCTCGCCGTGCCGATCGGAGTACTCGTCTCATCTCTGATGCTCATCGCGATGGGGCCATCGGTCCGGTCGACTGCCACGACGAGCGGCCTCGCCGACCACGAGATGGCACTCGAATTGGGAACGGTGCTGCGCAACCTCACTCCGCTGGTGATCTTCGTGGTCACCATCGCGCTCGGGCTACGACTCCTTCCGGGACTGATGATTCGTGGCTTCATGATCTTTGGTCGACTGGTCGACGCGCTCGTCAAGCTCGCGCTCATGCTCGCGATCGTGGACTACTTCACGGAGGGCTTCGGCGCGCGGGTCTTCGAATGGTGCGGGCTCGACTGGCGCTTCGCTCCGATCATCGCTGACGACGAGGACCGGTTCCGCGCGCTCGAGGTCGCCGGCTACATCGGCACGATGCTCGCGGGCGCCTTTCCGATGGTCTACCTGATCAAGAAACACCTCGGCCCCGCGATCGAGGGCGTTGGCCGCAAGGCCGGCCTCGAGCAAGCCGGCGCGGCCGGCATCCTCGCGGCGAGCGCGAACATCCTCGCGATGTACCGCCTCGTCGGCGAGATGCGCCCGCGCGACAAGGTCCTGAACATCGCCTACGCGGTCTGCGCGGCCTTCCTCCTCGGCGACCACCTCGCGTTCACGGCGAACTTCCAGCCCTCGCTGATCGCAGCGGTGCTCGGTGGCAAGCTTGCGGGAGGCATCGCGGGCTTCGCGCTCGCCCGGTGGCTGTCGGTGCCGACGGCGGAGAGGCTCGCGGCGAAGGGGTGACCGTGGAAGAGGGACAGTACCCTCTCGAGCCTCTATCGACTGCGACCTTCGCTCCGGTATTCACCCAGCAGCTTCGTCAGCCTGTCGACGACGTCTGGATGCGCCTTCCAGACATTCGTCGTCTCGGAGGGATCTTTCGCGAGATCGTAGAGTTGCCCCTTCGGCCCGTCCGGGTCGGCCTTCCGACGTGACGGCCTCGAGAAGCCCCCCGAGCCGAGCGCGGGAATCAGCTTCCACCCGCCCTGACGGATCGAGAGGACACGCCTCGAAGACTGGTGCACGGTCGCCTCCCGGATCGGCGCGGTGAGCTTCTCTCCGAGAATCGCCGGTAGCACGTCGTAGCTGTCCTCACCGGCGTCCTCGGGGAGCTCCTCTCCGACGAGCGACGCGAACGTCGCGAGCATATCGGTGTGGCAGATGATCTCGTCGCTCGTGCTTCCCGCCTTCACCTTTCCCGGCCAGCGGACGATGAACGGCATGCGATGGCCGCCCTCCCACGCATCGCCTTTCATTCCCCGGAGCTTGCCGACACAGTCGTGACCGAAGCGCTCGACGTCAGCGTCGTACCAGACGGGTCCGTTGTCCGACGTGAAGATGACGATCGTGTCGTCCCTTGCACCGATCTCGTCGATTGCCGCCAGCACGCGTCCGACCGCATGGTCGACCTCGGCGGTGAAGTCGCCGTACATGCCGGCGCCACTGCGCCCTCCGAAGGGCTTCGACGGCAGCCACGGCGTGTGTGGTGCGGCGAGCGCGAGGTAGAGGAAGAAGCGTTGGCGACCGCGCTTCTCTCGATGCTCACGCAAAAATGCGACCGACCGCTCCATGAACCGAGGCAACACATCCTCGTGACGGAAACCCGGAGCGATGCCTCCGTCACGCCAGAACGCGCCCTGAATTCGCGTCCACCCCTCGCTGTTGCTCGGGCCGATCCTCTGCGTCGGCGCCGCGAGAGCGTGACCGTCGCGGACGTAGTAGTAAGGCGGAATGTCCAGCGACGCTGGAATGCCGAAGTAGTGATCGAAGCCCCGCTCGGTCGGTCCACCGCGCAACTTCGTCTTCGTGTCCTTCGCAGGATGCCCGCCGAAGCCGAGATGCCACTTGCCCACGCACGCGGTGAAGTAGCCCTTCCTGCGCAAGAGCTCGCCAAGGGTCAGCCGGCCCTTCTCGAGAAGGCTTCCGCCTCGCCCCTTGCTCATGCGAAAGGGATAGCGACCTGTCAGCAGACCGTAGCGGGTCGGAACGCAGACCGCCGCCGGCGCGTGCGCATCGGTAAACCGCACGCCCGCCCTGGCGAGACGATCGATCGATGGCGTTGGGATCTTCGACTTGTCGTTGTAGCAGCCGAGGTCCCCGTAGCCGAGATCGTCGGCCATGATGAAGACGATGTTCGGAGGCTCCGTGGCCGGCGCCGCCACCAGAGTCGAGACCGCCATCGCGAGACTTTCGGCAAGCGTCATGAGCCGACCTCCCCCTGCATCCAGCGGCCGTCGATCGAACGCCACATGCCGACGTCCGGGCTCTCGTCGCGGAGTTCGGGCGGCAGCCGGCCGACGCGCACACCGTCGTAGGACTGCAGCATCGCGAAGCGACGGATCGAGCCGGGAATGCCGACTGCCGTGAAGCCGGGATGTCCGGTCGCCGGGAAGGGCCCACCGTGGTTCATCGCGCAGCAGACCGCGACACCGGTCGGCATCTTGTCGTTGAGCAGGCGACCGACACGACGACGCAGCGGCGGCGCGACCCGATCGTAGAGCGCATCGTCCTCTCCTGCGGTGTGCGAGTAGACACATCCGGTGAGGTTGCCCTCGAAGCTGCCGGCGATCTCGACGGCCTGCTCCTCGTCCTTCGCGACGACGAGAAGCGCGGCGTTGCCGAAGGCCTCGCGCTGCAGCCCCACCGGATTCTCCACGAAGGCGTCGCCGTCGACGCGCAACAGCGTGTTCTCGAACCGGAATCCATCGCCCGCGGCCGGATTGCCGCCGGCGAGCACCTCGGCGCCGTCCTGCACCAGAGCCGAGACCGCTGACGCGAGCTTCGACCCGACGCCTTCACCGAGAAGTGGCCCGGCCGCCGCCTCCTCGAACTTGCTCCTGACGTCACCGATGAAAGCGTCAGTCGCGGCGCCTGTCAGCAGCACGAGAATCCCGGGATTGGTGCAGAACTGACCCGCCCCCATCAGCACGGAGGTCACGTATTCCGTCGCAAGGTCCGCGGCGCGCTCGCGCAACGCACCAGGAAGGATGTAGACCGGGTTGACACTCGAGAGCTCGAGGTAGATCGGCTTGCCCGCACGGTCCGCGGCGGACTTGAGCACGAGCCCGGTCGCCCTCGCGCCGGTGTACCCCGTCGCGCCGACGGTCGGATGCGAGACCATGTACTCGCCGTCCGCGTGGCTCATACGGTAGATCAGCTGCACGGTGGATTCCGGCAGCCCCACCGTCTTCACCGCCTCGAAGGCCTCCTCGGCGAGCAGGCGCGACGTCGTGGGATGACTCGTGTGGGCCTTCGCGATGACCGGGTTGCCCGCGGCGATCGCCGCCGCGAAGTCGCCGCCGCTGACACCGTTGAACGCGAGCGGAAAGTTGTTCGGTCCGAAGACAACCACGGGACCACCGAGCGGACCGAGCCGGGACCGAATACCGGTCGCCGTGTCGATCGTCGCCTCGACCCACGACCCCTCGCGTACGGCCGCGGCGGCTTGACGAAGCTGGCCGGAGGTGCGCGGCAGCTCCACGTCGTGAACGCGAGGCGAGAAGGGCAGCGCGGTCTCCTCGTGAGCCGTCGACGAGATCTCCTCCGCGCGTGCATCGATACGGTCGGCGTACACCTCCAGGAATGCCGCACGCTGCTCCCGCGACACATCCTCGAGCGAGTGCGCCGCTGCGGCCCCCGCCGCGAGCGCGTCGTCGATATCCTCGCGCGTGCTCACCGGGTAGGTGTCGTCAAGGACCTGGCCGGTGAGCGGGCTGACAGCGTTGAAGGTTCCGGAAGCCTCTGCCGGGCGCCAGGCGCCGGCAATCAACACGGGCTGT
>CAYMLL010000243.1:0-12055 GCA_964390645.1 uncultured Planctomycetia bacterium
ACCCGATCGACCTCGGCGAGGAGGTCGGTCGCATCGCCATCTCCGATTGAGCGATCGGGCACACGGCTTGCCCCGGTCGACCTGATCGGAACAAGGTGATAATCTTCCTCGCCAGGCGCGAGACCGGGATATCGATCCAGGCCGCGGGGCTCACCATGCTGGTGGTGAAATACGGGTGGATCCCGCCTTGTCGTGGGATCGACGGAAGCACGGACCGCTCAGGAGAGGGAGGTAAGCCGTGTTGCTCGAGCGATTGATGACGTGGGTGGTGAGAAGTGGCGAGGCGCGAGAAGCGGGAGGAACGGTCCCCTCTGGTTCTGACGACGGGGTGTCGCGGGATGAGGCGTCTCGGGACAGGGCGTCGCAGGATACGGCGTCGTACAGCGAAGCGGACGGAGCCGCTGTCCAGGCCAGGACGGAGCTCGCGCGAGAGGCGAACAAGGTGGTCACGGAGATCGCGGATCTCGTCGAGGACACCCGTGGACTGATCGGAGCGAACGCCGAGAAGGTGGGTTCGTTCCACTCCGAGCCCCTCGAACCGTTCGTCGAGGAGCCGCTGCGTGAAGGGATGAAGGCGAGGCCGTTACACGCCCCGTATCGCCGGTCGAGGCGGCGAGGCGACCGGGAGCCGCCGACGCGTCGCGATCGTACGGATCGGCGGCTTCAGAAGCGCCGTACTGCGCGCAAGCTGCATGTCCGGCGGCGTTGAGGTCGTCCGGCTCAGAGCCCGACGACGTTGTATCCGCAGTCGACGTAGATCACCTCTCCGGTGATTCCGGTCGAGAGGTCGCTGGCAAGGAACAGTGAGGTGCCGGCGACCTCCTCGACGGTGACGTTGCGGCGCAGTGGCGCACGCTCCGCGACGTGGTCGAGGATCTCGGTGAAGCCCGAGATACCTCGTGCGGCGAGAGTGTTGATCGGGCCGGCGGAGATCGCGTTGACGCGGATGCCCTTCTCGCCCAGATCGCTGGCGAGGTAGCGTACGGACGACTCGAGCGCCGCCTTGGCAACCCCCATGACGTTGTAGTTGCGCACGGCTCGCTCGCTGCCGAGGTAGGTCAGCGTCTGGATGCTGCCACCCGACTCCATCAGTGGAGCGGCCATGCGCGCGAGCGCGGTCAGCGAGTACGAACTCACCTCCTGCGCGAGCAGGTACCCTGACCGCGAGGTCTCGGTGAAGCTGCGTGCGAGGTCCTCCTTGTCCGCGAAGGCGATGCAGTGGATGAGGAAATCGATGCTGCCCAGGTCGCGCTTGAGGCACTCGCCGACGCTCGCGATGTCCTCGTCGTTCGTCACGTCGCAAGGATAGAGAGGCGACTCGCCGGGGAGTGTCGTCACGAGATCCTCGACGCGACGCTGGAGCTTCTCGCCCTGGTAGGTGAACGCGAGGGCTGCACCCGCGTCCGACAGCGCGGACGCTATGCCCCACGCTATGCTGCGCTTGTTGGCGACGCCGAGGACGATACCCTTCTTGCCGTCCAGAAGCTTGCTCGTGCTCATGATTCCTCCAGCGTGTCGAGCCGTGTTCCTTTCGCCATCGGCGGGATGGTAGAGATTTGGTGCTACCGCGCAAGATTTTCTTTGCCGCTCATGAAGCGTCGACGCTATATTATTCCGTTTCCTGCGGCTCCGATCGGGCGCCGGGAAGAGAGATCGCGATTCCGCACGATCGCGGTTCAGCATGATGATGAACCGGTCCACGAAGATTCTGCACGGATGCTCCGCGCCTGCGGCTCGCAAGGCGTGCACGAGAGTTCGTGGAAGACCCGCGCTGGCGCCGAGACCGCGACTCTGAGGTAGCTTCGAACAGAGATCTACAAGCGAGAAACAGCGGACTCCTCGTCGCCAGCCCACTGCGCCAGCTCCGTCCGGCACGTGGGTTTTTTTCTTGTCGCCACGCGTTTCTGACCCGCTACCCTCGAGCCTCTTTCGTGGTTCCGAGCGTCCCTGATCCCGAGCCCCCGGTAGAACTGTGGAAAACATCGCGATCCTGAAGCAGGCCCTCCCCTACATCAAGCTCTACCGGGGTAAGACCTTCGTGATCAAGCTGGGTGGTGAGCTGCTGCGGTCGCCGGGGTTTCTCGACGGCCTGGCCCATGACGTCTCGCTGCTCTATCAGCTGAACATCCGGGTGGTCCTTATCCACGGTGGCGGTCCGCAGCTCTCGGAGATGGCCACCAAGATGGGGCTAGAGAGCCGCAAGGTCGGTGGGCGTCGAATCACGGACGACCGCATGATCGAGGTCGCCAACATGGTCTTCAGCGGAGCGTCGACCGACATTCTCGGCGCTCTGCGGAGTCACGGCACGCCCGGAGTCGGGCTCTCGGGTGTCGACGGGGACCTTGTCCTCGCCGTCCGCCGTCCGCCGGTGAAGGTCTTCGACGATGACTCGGGCAAGGAGATCGAGGTCGACTTCCAGAACGTTGGCGACATCAAGAGCGTGCGATCACAGGTACTCAACGTCCTCCTCGACAACCGCTTTGTCCCTGTCGTCGCTCCGCTCGGGGCCGACAGTCACGGCAAGGTGCTCAACATCAACGCAGATACGATCGCCGCGGAGATCGCCGGCGCGATTCCCGCGGAGAAGCTCTTCCTGCTGACGAACGTCGGCGGCGTGTTGCGGGACATCGACGATCCGACAAGCCGGATCAGCTATCTCACCGACGTCAGCACCGAGGAGATCATCGCGAGCCGCGGCATCAAGGGTGGTATGGTGCCGAAGCTGGAGGCGGCGTTGCGCGCGATTCAGAGCGGCGTTCGCCGCGCGCATGTGATCAACGGTTTGACACCGAATTCGCTCCTTTACGAGGTCTTCACCCACACCGGTCTCGGCACGATGATTCTCGACCACGCGGACGAGGAGTCTTACCGGGCGATCTGTGCGTCGGAGGGAGAGTGATGCGGAGCGCGCGGTTCGAGAAGGGAATGGACGAGGCGATGCGGCGGCTCAACGCGTCGATCGGGTTCGACTGGCGCCTCCATCGGGAGGACATCGCCGGGAGCAAGGCGTGGGCCGAGGGGCTCGAGAAGCTCGGCCTCCTGACCCGATCCGAGATGCGGACGATCCAGGAAGGTCTCGACCAGGTGGCCGCAGAGATCGAGTCCGGTGACTTCGAGTTTCGAGAGGACCTCGAAGACATTCACATGAACGTCGAGGCGAGGCTTACCGCGCTGATCGGCGACACCGGTGCCAGGCTCCATACGGGTCGCAGTCGCAACGATCAGGTGGCGACCGACCTTCGCCTCTTCGTCAAGCGATCCGCGCGACAGTCCGCTTCGGGTGTAGAAGCGTTCATCGCCGCGCTTGTCACCAAGGCCGAGGAGACGATCGACGTCGTCATCCCGGCCTACACGCACTTGCAGCGTGCTCAGCCGGTGCTCTTCGCGCATCATCTCCTCGCGTACGTCGAGATGTTAGGACGTGACCACGAACGGTTCGAGTGGGCTGAGCGCCAGGCCGATGCGAGTCCGCTCGGCGCCGGTGCGTGTGCGGGCAACCAGTTCGGCATCGATCGGGACCTTCTGCGTGAGCGGCTCGGGTTCGAGCGGCTGACGCGCAACTCGCTGGACGCGGTGAGCGATCGTGACTTCGCGTGTGACTTTCTGCACGCGGCGTCCATGCTTATGGTGCACCTCTCCCGTTTCAGTGAGGACGTCATCCTGTGGACGTCGAGCGAGTTCGGACTCGTGACTCTCGACGACGCGGTGACGTCCGGCAGCTCGATGCTACCTCAGAAGAAGAACCCGGACGCTTGCGAGCTCGGCCGTGGCAAGGTGGGTCGGGTCGTCGGGAGTCTCGTCGGTCTCTTGACGTGCCTCAAGGGTCTGCCGCTCTCGTACAACAAGGATCTCCAGGAGGACAAGGAGGGGCTCCTTGATGCGGTCGACACCGTGTCGGGGCTGCTGCCGGTCTTCGAGGCACTCGTCTCGACGATGCGAGTCGACGGGGAGCGTGCGGCCAGCTTACTGGAGGGCGGCTTCCTCGAGGCGATCGGCGTCGCTGATTATCTGACCCGCAAGGGCGTTCCCTTTCGCGAGGCGCACGGCCTTGCTGGTCGCTGTGTCCTTCGTGCTGAGGAGCTCGGAGTCTCCCTTCCGGGACTCGGCCTCGAGGAGTATCGTGCCATCCACTCGCGATTCGAGGCGGACCTGCACGCGGCGATCTCGATCGAGGGAGCACTCGATGACAAGAATGTCGTCGGAGGTACGGCGTCATCGCGGGTGAAGGCGGAGATCGGACGGTGGAGGAAGAGAGTCGAGGAGTGGAGCGACCGGGCCGAGAGTCCGGGCGAGTGATCGCCGGGAGTCTCCCGGGGCAAGGCGAGATTCGACGATCGCGGCGCGCCGGGAAGACGAGTCAGGCTGAACGACCGAGAGTGAGAGATGAGCGACAAGCGGAAGATAGTTCTGGCCTATTCGGGTGGACTCGACACCTCCTACTGCATTCCCTACCTCACGGAACGGAAGGGCTTCGAGGTCATCACGGTCACCGTCGACACTGGCGGCTTTGACGCCGAGGAGTTGCGCGAGATCGAGGAGCGGTCAGGCGCGCTCGGTGCCGTGAGGCATTTCACTGTCGACGCTCGGCAGAGAGTCTTCGATCATTGGGTCAGCTATCTCATCAAGGGAAACGTGCTGCGTGGACAGATCTATCCGCTTGCGGTCGCGGCGGAGCGCGTGGTTCAGGCACAGGTCATCGCCGAGAAGGTCGTCGAGGTCTCCGCGGATGCGGTCGCACACGGCTCCACCGGTGCTGGCAATGATCAGGTGCGTTTCGACGTCGCGTTCCACGTGCTGATCCCCGGTATCGAGATCGTCACACCGACTCGAGACGAGAAGCTGAGCCGCGACGAGGAGTACGAGTTTCTCAAGGCTCGGGGCGTCGACATCGACCCGAGCGTGCGCGAGTATTCGATCAACGCCGGTCTCTGGGGCGCGACGATTGGCGGCGGTGTCACGCATGACTCGACCGTGGAGATGCCTTCCGAGGTCTGGGAGCAGGCCGTCACTGTCGAGGCGACGAGCGGCAGCGAGCTCGTGAAGATCGGTTTCGACAGGGGAGTGCCCGTGTCCCTCGACGGCAAGTCGGTCGGCGGCGTCGAGCTGATCCAGGCTCTCGGCGACGTATGTCGGCGTCACCGTGTCGGGCTCGGCATTCATATCGGCGACACCGTGCTCGGCATCAAGGGGCGCATCGCGTTCGAGGCGGGAGCGGCGATTGTCCTCATCCACGCTCACCGTGAGATCGAGAAGATCTCGCTCACCGGCTGGCAGCGTTTCTGGAAGGACCACGTGTCCGAGTTCTACGGCAAGATGCTCCACGAGGGGCAGGCGTTCGAGCCGGTCCTGCGCGATATCGAGGCGATGATCGACTCGTCGCAGGAGCGAGTCCTCGGCGAGGCGGGCGTTCGCCTCGGCGCAGGGAGCTTCCAGGTCGTCACCGTCGAAAGCCCGAACACGCTCATGGGCGGCGGAGCCGGAGTCTACGGGGAGATGCCGGAGCTCTGGGAGGGACAGGACGTGCGCGGCTACAGCACCATGGCCGCAATCCCGGCCCGACTCTTCCGCGTCGCCGGCGACAAGAGTCCGGAGGGCGGCAGGTGATACCCGGCAAGTCAGACGATAGCGTCGACGGAGCCAGCTGCTCCATGCGGGTCCACAAGCTCGCCTCCGTCGTCTACCGTCTGGGGTTCGGCAAGGACCTCGAGATTACCGAGAGGCTCCAGGCGACACCCGGCAACGCGATCGTCGTGCGCGCGCTCAGCGAGAAGAGAGTTTACAGCGAGCTCGAGCTCGAAAATGGACGCATGTCGAAGATCTTCCGGGGCGATATCCTGGTCGGCGCTCTCGGGCGCCGTCGAGCGCTCCGTGGTTTCGTCGGAGACGTTCCGGACGGCGTCCGTGTCGGCGATATCGTGTCGCTCCTGAATCTCGGGGGTGTCATCGGCAGCGGTGCGGTGTCACACAAGGATCTCGGCGCGCCCGTGTCGTGCGAGGTGCTCGGCATGCCGGTGCGCGACGGTCGCATCGTCAACGTTGCGGACGTGAGCCTTCCCCCGGCTGCCCGCCTCGAGGGGCTCGACATCCCGTCGGTCGTCGTTGTCAGTGGTACGAGCATGCACAGCGGAAAGACGCGGCTGATCTCGGACCTCGTGCAGGAGCTGTCGAAGGGCGGCTGCGATATTGCGGGCGGCAAGCTCACCGGTGTGGCCTGTCTGCGGGACCTGATCTCGATGGAGGACCACGGCGCGTCGGCGACAGCGTCCTTTCTCGACGTCGGTTATCCGTCCACGGCCGGGCTCTCGGGTGAGGAGCTCGTCGCGGCGGCGCGTTCGGTGATCGCGCACCTCGCTTCAGGCGACCCCGACCTCATCGTGCTCGAGCTCGGCGACGGTATCCTCGGCGAGTACGGCGTTCTGGAGGTCCTGCAGGATCGCGAGATTTCCGCCGTCACCCGTATGCATGTTTTTTGCGCGGCAGATCCTGTCGGCGCTTGGGGTGGCCAGAGGTTTCTCGAGGAGCGTGGCATCAGTGTGGATCTCTTCTCGGGACCGTGCACCGACAACGACGTCGGGAGTGGCTTCATCGAGCGCCAGCTCGGGAGGCCGGCGCTCAACGCCATTCGTGCTCCCGAAGCGCTCGCCAGTCGCGTGCGCGAACACCTGGATCTCGACACATAGGAGATCGATCGAGGCTCGGATGAAAGACGCGAACGGGACCATCACTACCGGTGTCGGCGTGCTCGGTGGCTCGGGCTACATCGGGGCAGAGCTGCTGCGCTACCTCTGCGTGCATCCTCGTGTCGAGATCCGCTGGGTGACCGCACACTCGCGCCGAGGGTCACCCGTGGGGAACGTGCTGCCGAATTTGCGGGGGTTCGTCGACGAGGACTTCATCGGCCGAGACGATGCCGAAGCGCGCCTCGCCGAGGTCGACGTGATCTTCGTCGCGCTACCTCACAACGAATCGCAGGACGTGATCCCCCGCATCGTAGAGAAGCGACCCCAGGTGGTCGTCGTCGACATGGCCGGCGACTTTCGCACGGACGACCCGGACGGGTACGAGAAACTCTACCGCAAGGCGCACGTTGCTCCGGAGTGGCTCCCGCGTTTTGTCTACGGCTTCACCGAGTTCCAGCGCGACGCTCTTCGTGGAGCGAGGCTGGTCGCCAACCCCGGCTGCTTCGCGACCTGCATGCTGCTGGCGCTGGCGCCGCTGGCGAAGGCGGGGCGGCTCACGGGTGACGTGTGCCTGACCGGCATCACGGGCTCCTCGGGATCGGGCAACAAGCCGACGCCTACGACGCATCACCCCGAGCGCTTCGGCAACGTACGCTCGTACAAGCCGCTTGCCCATCAACATCTGCTGGAGGTACGGCATCTGCTGCGTTCGCTCACCGACGAACCCTTCGAGCTCCACTTCGTGCCGCAGTCGGGGCCCTTTGCGCGGGGCATCTACACGACCGTCTTCACGCCGGGCGTCGGCAAGGACGAGCTGAAGCGGATCCTGGAAGACGCCTACGCCGGTGAGCCGCTCGTGGATGTCGTCGAGGGCTCGCCCGACCTGCGCTGGGTGCAGGGCTCGCCGAGGTCCTTTGTCGGCTTCGCGGGCGACGAGAAGAACGGGGTCATCTTCTCGGTCATCGATAACATCGGCAAGGGTGCGGCGAGCCAGGCGATCCAGAACATGAACACGGCGCTGGGATTTCCCGAGACCGAGGGGCTGAGGCTACCCGGCGGGTTCGTATAGAGAAGCACGGTCATGACGAATTCAATACCTGAGGTCGAAGATCGCTACACTCTGCCGACTTACAGCAACATCCGCTTCCCGATGACGCTGGTGCGCGCCGCAGGGAGCTGGGTCGAGGATGACCGTGGCGAACGCTACCTGGATCTCTACGGGGGACACGCGGTCAGCGCGCTCGGCCACTCGCATCCCAGATGGGTCGAGGCCATCAGCTCGCAGGCGGCGACCCTCGACTTCTACTCGAACCTCGTCTACTGCCCGATTCGCGCGGAGGCGGCCCGTCTTCTTGTCGAGAGATGCTACGACATGCGCCAGATGTTCTACTGCAACTCCGGCGCGGAGGCGAACGAGACGGCCTTGAAGATCGCGCGCAAGTCTACCGGGCGTCCTGTCGTGGTGGCGCTCGAGGAGGGCTTTCACGGTCGCACGATCGGCTCGCTCAGCGTCACCGGGTTCCGGAAATCGAGAGACCTTTTTCCGCAGAACCTCGATCAGTGGACGCGGTTCGTGCCGCTCGGTGACCTCGCGGCGCTGGATGCTCTCGATGCGAGCGAGATCGCTGCGGTGATCCTCGAGCCGATTCAGAGCGTCGTTGGCGTCAAGATGGCCGAGCCGGGCTACTACCGGGGCCTGCGCGAGTATTGCGACAGGCACGATGTGGTGTTGATCTTCGACGAGGTCCAGACCGGCAACGGTCGCACGGGCAAGTGGTTCGTCGGCGAGCACTGGGGCGTCGCTCCGGATCTCGTGACGACCGCCAAGGGAGTCGGCGGGGGCTTTCCGGTGGGGGTCGTCGTCGCCAACGAGAAGATGGCGGCAACCGTCAGCCCCGGCGATCAGGCGACGACTTTCGGTGGCGGACCGATGGCGGCCGCTGCCATCGCGGTGACCTTCCGGGTGATCGAGGAGGAGGGCCTGGTGGAGGCGGTCGCGCGGCGATCTTTGCGTGTCATCGAGGAGCTGAGCGCGTACTCGGGCAAGGGTGTGAAGGAGGTGCGTGGCCTCGGCTATCTTCTCGGGGTCTCCTGCGAGGAGCCCGCCAGAGAGATCCAGCGACGCTTTCTCGAGGAGCACATCCTCGTCGGGTCTTCCGGCTCCGCGGACACTTTTCGGTTGTTGCCTCCGCTGACGGTCACGGACGAGGAGTGGGAGGTCTTCTTTGCGGCTCTCGGTCGCGTCTTTCGTCGAGGTGGCTGACGTTCTGATAAGGCTTGAATCCACGCCGGGATCATGGGACAGTCAGCCGACGCCTTCCGCAGCGAGATGAAATACGTTCATGCGACAGTTCTTCAGCCTCACAGAGTTTCCCAGTGAACAAATCCGGGAGTGGATTCAGCGTGCGGTTGCGTACAAGGAGAACCGACACTCCGACGTTCTCGATCGCAAGCAGATCGCGCTTCTCTTTCTCAACCCGTCCTTGCGCACGCGCTGCTCGTTCGAGGTGGCGGTCCGGGACCTCGGCGCGGAAGTGACGACGCTCGACGCGGAGATGCTCTTCGCTCTCGAAACCGAGTTCGGCAAGCGCATGGATGGTGAGTCGGCAGAGCACGTCAAGGATGCGATCGGCGTTCTTTCTCGGTACTTTTCGGCGCTCGGACTGCGCTCCTTTGCGCGTGGGCGGGACCGTCAAGAGGATCTTCTCGACAAGACCTTCACGACGTTCATGGACAACGCGAAGATTCCGGTATTCAACATGGAGTCGGCGCTGTGGCAGGCGCTTGCGGACCTCGTGACGATCGACGAGCTCTGTCACGGTGCCGGTGGTCAGAAGGTGACGGTTACCTGGGGAACCCACCCGCGTCCTCTGCCCATGGCCGTTGCCAACTCGGCCCTTCTGTCGTTCACGAAGATGGGGCTCGACGTCACCCTCGCGCATCCCGAGGGCTTCGAGCTCCAGGACGGGATCATGAACATGGCGCACGAATACGCGCGCGAGTCCGGGGGCAAGCTGCGCGTCTCCAACGACCGTCTTGACGCTGCGAAGGATGCGGAGTTCGTCTATGCGAAGTCGTGGGGGTCGGTGCTGCGTTACCAGGATGCGGACGCCGAGCAGGCCTTGCGTGAGAAGCACTCGGACTGGATCGTCGATTCCGAGCTGATGGCAGAGACCAAGCGCGGCTACTTCATGCACTGCTTGCCGGTGCGGCGCAACGTCGTCGTCACCGATGAGATCATCGACAGCAACCGCTCGGTCGTCCTGCGGGAAGCCGAGAATCGACTGCATGCCCAGAAAGCGGTCCTCGAGTGGATCTTCTCGTGAGAACGGCATTCATCGGCTGCCTTCCGGTCCTTGTCTTGACGATGACCGCGGTGTGCGCGGAGGATGCCACTGCTCCCTCTCTGGTCAGGGGGGTTCCGTCGGACGCGATCTTCGTGCTCCACTGGAATTCTGCCGAGAAGGGCGGGTTTGCGCGAGCTCACCTGCGTGGGGTTCGTGAGGCACTTCATACGAGCGGGTTTATCGATCGCTACGTTCGTGAGTATCGCTCGACGCTCAGCATCGCGGCTCGACGCGAATTTGAACAGCAAGGCGATCGCTGGAAAACCGTGCTCAGTGAGGTGCCGTGGTGGAGCATGATGTTCCGCGAGTGCGTCGTCGGCGTGCGCATCGTCGGTGACGGTCGCCTCGAGACGATAGGCCTCTTTCGCGTCGGCGAGTCACGTCGCGAGGGTACGATCGGCGCGCTGCGCAATATCCTCTACGCGATTGCGGGTGTTGGCGAAGGCCTGGAGCTGGACGTCGGCCTCCGTGAGGGAGTCTCGACGGCGGTTCTCTACGACCGATCCGACTACGGCGAGCAGATCTGTGTCAGCGGCTGGCGAGACGTCGTCGTGGTCTCGTCGTCGACCACCCTCGCTCGTCAGGCCTTTCACCTGCTTCAAGGGCGAGGGCGCGATATCGGGTTCGTTCATACCGCGCGATACGCGGCGTCGATGGAAGCTCTGTCGAAGGCCGTCGCGACGACTGGAGGAGCTGACGGGGACCCCCTGTCGAAGGGCCGTCTGGAGGTCTGGGTCGACCCGCAGAGGGTCTTCCGGGGCATGCCGCTGCTCGACGTGATCGAGTCTTACCACCTTGTTCTGCTCGCGACTTCCGAGGAGATTGTCTCGGACTCCATCTGGTCGCTGACCGGGCGCACGGACAGCCCGCTTCTTCAGGCGATCGCATCACAGAAGCCGGTTACTGATCTTCTCGGCAGGCTGCCTGCGAGTGCTGCGGCCTTCAGCGTCGTCGCGGGATCGAGTCCGGTCTGGCTCTGGGACGCCTTTCTCGAGCTTGCTGTCTCCGTGACGGGTGATGCCGAGCTGGCGGAGAGAATCGAGCGCGGTCTATCGAAGCTCCGCGTTCCCTTTCGACGGGACGTACTGGAGAATCTCAGCGGTCGTCGAGTCATGCTGGGCTTCGCGAGAGAGAAGAAGGGCTCCTCTCCGCTCGGCTCAACGGACATAGCCTACGCCTTCGAGGTCAAGGACAGCGTAGAGGCGAAGAAGACGCTCGAGACCATCGCGGTCGATGTCGCCGAGACGCTCGAGGCGTGGAGCGTCACCCTGGAGAAGGACGATCGAGGGCTCTACACGCTCTCCATTCCGCTCCTCGAGGGTCGATTGCATGTCGCCGTCGTCGATACGTTCGTCGTGATCGCGACGTCACATGCCGCGCTGGAGGAGATTCGAGCCGTGCGATCGGGAGGTGCGGCGAGCCTGGCGAACGCGGGAGTGCGCGACGGGATTCCCGAGGGTGTCGAGCTCGACAGTGTCTTCCGCGGCTCCTGGGACGGGGCCCTCGGGACCGCCGACTGGCTGGTGCGAGTCGTCGGCTTCGTCGGTACGCTTCTACCCGACGAGGGCGTCGCCGGTGCGATGAAGCCGTTCTGCGTCGCTGTCTCCAGGCTCGTGCCTGTGGTGAACGCGTTCGACTTCCTCCGCGATACGCGTGCCTACTCGACGCGCGACGGTCGAAGGTTCTACGCGCACAGCCGTACGAAGCTGCCGGCGCTCGCGGAGTTCTGAGATCGAGCCGGGCCCGGCGTCGTACGGGGTGCCTCGCCATGCTCGTTCCGGGGTCGTCCCCGAGCGCTCGGACCGGACGCATGGCTCGGGCCGGTCTCAACTGCCCGGCGTCCACTCTGGTCGTGTTCTCCCGCTCTTCGAAGAGCTCGGCCAGTGTCCTTGTCGCCACGTTGCCGACGGCACCGGGAGCAAGGGGAGACTCGGCGAGGCCTCCCGCGCGCGTGTCATGCTACCCCACGCCCCCCCGGAGACCGCCCAGCAGGGTCGCCAGCGTACGTCTGTACGTGTCGTGGAGGTG
>CAYMLL010000244.1:0-12030 GCA_964390645.1 uncultured Planctomycetia bacterium
GAACCGGGAGGCGTGAGGATCGCGGCCGCTCCCGGCCCTCCGGGCAGAATCGACAAGTAACATACAAGTCACCATCGCTCCGACGAGCCACCGGAGCGAAAAAAGCCCTCCGTAACTTCCTGCTGCGGAGGGCTTTAAGTGGAGCGGGCGATGGGGATCGAACCCACGACCTACGGCTTGGGAAGCCGTCGCTCTACCACTGAGCTACGCCCGCTCGGCGGTTCATCGGAAACGGCGGAGGACGCAGTGTAGCACCGGCCGACGGGGCTCCGCAAGGCCACGAGGCTTCCTGCTGGCGAAAGCGACGGCCAGAGCTCGAAGAGAGGTCCCGGACGATTCCCATCGGGCGTTCCAGCGCCCCCGCCCGGCCGCATATCTGGAGGAGGAGACTGTCCGGCGCTGTGCTCGCCGGACCCTCCAGCGAGCCACCGGCCCTCTGCCGTGTCGGACGGACTGAACCCGCTTCCACGGTCCCGCACCACGCACCACTCAGGACGAACGCCGCGCTTCATCTTCTCGAGCCCTCGACCCCGGCGAACTCGAATCGGCTCGCCCTCCCCCGCGAGACACGCCGACACCCACACCGAGGAGTGTCGCACCCAGGACCCCGACGACAGCCCAGAGCCATCCGAGTGCCGTGACGACGAGCTCGACGTGCAGGGCAGCGACCAGAATCGTCGCCCCCGCGGCCATCCACGCCCGCCCACGCGTCGAGTTGCGCGTCCAGTCGACGACGTCGGGAACGAAGCCCTCCCTCGCCTCTGCAGTGGCCGGCACACCCGGACTCTCGGATTCAGGAACACGGTCCTCGACCTCGGACACGATGTCGGAAAGTCGCGCCTGGAAGCGGCTGATCCGCAGAGCCCCGATCCCGTACGCCAGGATCCCCAGAACGGCGAGCACCCCGTGAACGGTGCCGAGTCGGGGGTAGACCAGCAGAGCCCCCCCGAGGACCCCCACGACCACGAGCAGTCCGGTGCAGACGAGCACCGTGGCGAGGAACGGATGGTAGATCCGGTTCAGACGCTCGACGAGCTCGAGGTCGAGGTTGTAGCGTCCGACGTGCTCCTTGACGAGCTTCGCCGCGCCGATGAACAGGGCCAGAGACAGGCACAGAGCGAAGACGGCGCCGAGGTCGGCGAAGAGGCCGATAACCATGTGCTGCGGCTGTCGGAAGTAACCGAACATGGCCGCGACCACCAGCAAGGCAAGACTGAACGCGTTGAGGCAGGAGAAGAGACGTCGCACGCGTAGGCTCCCGCGAACGCTGCCTCGCCGGCTCGCTCCGAAGTGCATCGGCTTGCGCGCAACTCCCTGCCGGACCGCAGAAGCGCCGGAGATCGATGCCGCCCACCGCCCCACGAACGGCAAGCAGAAACACCACACCGCTCGAGTGCACACCTGCCACGCGTTCGCTCTCGAGGTCATCCCCGAGACACGGTCGACAGATTTGGAGCCGAAAGGAAAACCGCGAGAGCGAGCGGGACCGAATTGTCCCCGATCGTTCGCTTTGCTTCCTAGATAGCAGGTCCGTCGAAGACCATCAAGCCGAAGTGAACGGCTGACGGCGACGAGGTCCCGAAGAGAACGGAAAGGGCCAGACCGAGCCACTCCCAGCGCAAGTGAACGAAGCACGAGCGACTGCCCACCGCCTTGAAGGCCGACCCGACGATCCGCAGAATGGGATCTTCGACGAAGACCATCAAGACCGTGACGACGAGAGGACACGGCCACGAAGTCCGGTGAACCCGCTGAGAACCGGCAGGCTCGCGGGGTGAGTCGACGCGAGCGATTCGCGACCGGTTCGTCTCGACGGACAGGGCGGATCAGGTCGAAGACACCGAACCCTGGGACCTGTTCGAGATCGACGAAGCCCCGGAAACGACCACCGACTCGCTATTCACGGGTGCCGCCGATACACCGACCGGCGCCGAGATCCCGCAAGACCGTCGTACCCGGCGGACGGTCCCAAGCTCTCCTCGACCCCGCTCCTCACCGTGGAGACAGGACCCGCCGCCAGCCACGGGTGGAAGGCGACGGCCACCAGCGCGAGGAGCGAGCGCGCCCGGTTGCGAATCACCGCACACAGGCGAAGGGCGACGACAGGAGCACCCGGCGACGGGACGACGATCGAACGATCGTGGACGACCTCCTGAAGAATGCTGCGGGTGTCCGGGATCCGGTACCTTGCCGGGGCCACGAACCTGACTCAACGCCGGGACGACAGGCTCATCCCGGGCCCGCAAGCCCTCTCAGAAGGAAGCCGACGGCGTACGCAAGCCCGGCTGCAACCCCTCCGACCCCCAGCGTCTCGAAGCCTGCCAGCAGCCACCCTTGATCCACGAAACGACTCTTCAGCGCCCCCACCCCGAAGAACGCGGCAGCCGTCAGGATGGCGCTCCAGAAAAAGGCCCATGCCCCACCGGTCGACGTCGCCAGGTCGAGGACGAAAGGGAGCAGAGGCACGGCCCCGATCAGGACGAAGGAGGCGAAGGTCGCGGAAGCGGCAGTCCACGGAGACGGACCGCTGAGAGCCAATCCGTGCTCCTCCTGAAGCATCGTATCGACCCAGCGATTCTCATCAGCCGTGATGACGTCGACGACGGTCTCGAGGTTCTCCCCGGCAAAGCCCTTGGCCTCGAAGATCTGCCTCACCTCCTCTCTCTCGCCTTGCGGGCAGGCCGCGATGTGGAGTTGCTCCACGCGCCGGGTCCGTTGGAGAACCTGCTCCTGAGCCCGCGTGCCGAGGAAGTTGCTGACCGCCATGCTGAACCCGTCGGCGATCAGGTTCGCCACACCGAGAACGATGACGATGGCCGGTGAAAGGCCGGCCCCGATAACGCCAGCGACGACCGCGAAGGTCGTCACCGCACCGTCGATCGCACCGTATATGAAATCGCGCAGGTAGCTGACCCCGGGCGCCCCGCTGAGGCGTCTCCTGATGGCGTCCGGCGTGTGCGCCTGCCGCAATTTCGCGACACTGCCCTGCCGCTGCGTCCGGTCAGCTCCGGAATCCGACCGCGCCATTCTCCCATATCCCTTCACTGGCTTCTGTAAACTCTCTAGCGAGTCCATTTTACCAACCACAGATTCGCCCGTCGACCGCCCGACCCTCCATGACGCGATTCCCTGCCCCCGACGGTCGGATCCGCCGGCCACCGTCCGGGCGAGCGCCAGGCACGGCAGAGCATTCCACGAACCCGTGAGGTTCTCCGCGACCTCCCCGCCGATCCCGACGAGGCCATCGGCCCGCCCACGAGAGCCCGATTTCGAGAGCCGCCGCCGCGGTCCGGACCCTCGTTCCAGCAACGGTGGCACCCCCGGGCCCCCGGGTACGCCGCCGGACGCCGTCGCTCTTCGCTTGACCGCAAGCAGGCTCTTGCTTAACAGACGGCCCCTGGGCTACAAGAGGGGGCTCGTTCTGGCATTCCCCCCGCCTGTCTCCGAGGAACTAACGTCCGGCAGTCATGCCCCACCCCGTCAAGCAAAAGGGACCCGACATGGCGACGATTGCCAGGAAGCTCGGTGTCTCGAAGACCACCGTTCACTACGCGCTGCGCGACACCGGCCGCGTCAGCAAGCAGATGCGCGAAAAAGTCCGCGCGGTCGCACGCGACCTCGGCTACCGTCCGAACCGTCTGGCCCGGAGCCTGCGCACGAAGAGAACCGACACCATCGGCGTCGTGCTGCTGTCCCTCCGCACAACGTACCACGCACGACTGCTCGCCGGGATCGAGGCTGCGGCGCAGGAGCGCGAGTTCGGCGCTCTGCTGGCGATTTCCAACCGCGACTTCGAGGTCGAGAAGCGGAGAGTGGACCTCCTCCTGGAGAAGGGAATCGACGGACTCATCGCCGCACCGGTGGCGTCGAAGGAGAGCGCCGCCTACTACGAGCGCCTCGTCGCCGACGGTCTCAAGATCGTCTTCGTCGACCGGGACGTTCCCGGACTTCAGGTCGATGCGGTCAGCACGGACAACGAGCTCGGCGGCATGCTCGCAACGCGACAGCTGGTCCGTGGTGGACGCAAGACGATCGCCTTCCTTCCCCCGATGCCGGTCTCCGCACAGACCACATCCGTTCGAGGACGCCTCCACGGCTGCATGCGGGCGCTGAAAGAAGCCGGGCTGAAGCCTTCCACCGTCCTGGAAGCGAAGGACGACGGGTTCGAGACCGACGAGGCGTACGCCTCGGACGTTGTCACGAAGTACCTGTCCTCCGGACGCCGCAGCTTCGATGCCCTCTTCGCAGCGCACGATGGCCTGGCCTACGGTGCCATCAACGCGCTTACCCGAAGAGGCCTCCGCGTTCCCCAGGATGTCGCCGTCGTCGGATTCGACGACCAGGACTCGAGCGGCTTCTTTCAGCCGCCGTTGACGACAATCCGTCAGCCGGCGGAGCTCATCGGACGCGAAGCCGTGCGCATCCTGTTCCGAGAGTTCTCCGAACCACGACAAACCGAACCACGCCAGCGCGTCCTTCTCGACCCAACCCTCGTCGTCCGGGATTCCTGCGGCTCCAACGCGCCCTGACAGATAACACCACCGTCGCGACCACGAGGCTCGAGCCGGTTCCGGGTAACCGGAGTTCCGGGTAACCGGAGTTCCGGGTGGTCCAATCAGCCGCCAGACCGCTCCAGCACAGACGATTTGACACGTGGCGTCCTCGCAGCGAGACTCCTCAACACGCCCTTCGCGACGCCGGTGATGCTCCCATGCAGCACGATTTGAAGATCGAACACGACACGCCGAAGCTCCCGATCCGCGAGATCGCCGCGAAGCTCGGCCTCGGCGAGGATGAGTACCTGCCCCACGGTCGGCACATCGCGAAGATGCCGCTGAACCTCCTGGAGGACTCGACGCGCAAGCCTCCCGACGGCAAGTTGATCCTGGTCACCGCGATGAGTCCGACGCCCTCCGGCGAAGGAAAGACGACGACAGCCGTCGGACTCGCCGACTCGCTGAACCGTCTCGACCGGCGCGCCAGCCTGGCGCTACGCGAGCCGTCGCTCGGCCCCTACTTCGGCATCAAGGGCGGAGGCACCGGGGCCGGTCATGCACAGGTGGTCCCCGCGGAGGACATCAATCTCCACTTCACCGGTGACATAGCCGCCGTCTCGAAGGCCGCGAACCTCCTCGCGGCGATGATCGACAACCATCTGCACCACTCGAACCCGCTGGACATCGACCAGCGCCGCATCGTCTGGAAACGCGTGGTCGACCTCAACGACCGTGCGCTTCGCGATATCGTGATCGGCCTCGGCGGTCCGCTTCACGGGATACCTCGCAAGGACGGGTTCTACATCACGCCGGCCTCGGAGGTGATGGCGATCCTCTGCCTCGCGACGAGCTTCCCCGACCTGCGCAGGCGGATCCAGAACATCATCTTCGGCTACACCCGGGCGAACGAGCCGATCTCGTCCGGCGCACTCGAGGTCGACGCGGCCATGGCGGTGCTGCTGCGCGACGCGATCCTGCCGAACCTCGTGCAGACTCTCGAGCACTCGCCGACGTTCGTCCACGGCGGCCCTTTCGCGAACGTCGCCCACGGTTGCTCGAGCGTGCTCGCGACGCGCATGGGGCTCGCGTTCGGCGACTACCTCGTGACCGAGGCGGGTTTCGGATCGGACCTCGGGGCCGAGAAGTTCTTCAATCTCAAGTGCCGCATGGCGGGGCTCACGCCCGCGGGCGCGGTGATCGTCGCGACACTCAAGGCCGTTCAATTCCACGGAGGCTACGACAAGGGCGGCGGGTGGGACAACCTCAGCCGGCACATCGACAACGTGCGCCGATTCGGCGTCGAGCCCGTCGTCGCGATCAACCGCTTTCCGGACGACGGCCCACGCGAGCTGACGGCGCTGCTCGAGGCCTGTGACAGGAAGGGCGTCCGTTGCGCGGTGTCGGAGGTCCACGCGCACGGCAGCAAGGGCGGCGTCGATCTCGCCCGTGCGGTCATCGAGGTCGCGGAGAGCAAGTCGCGCAAGAAGTTCCAGCTGCTCTACCCGGACAGTCTTCCGCTGCGCGAGAAGATCCGGACGATCGCGGAGCAGATGTACGGCGCGGGCAAGGTGACGTTCACGACGGCCACCTCGCGACGCCTCGATCAGTTCACCGAGATGGGCTACGGCGAGCTGCCGGTCTGCATGGCAAAGACTCCGATGTCGTTCAGCGACGATCCGAAGCTCCACGGCGCCCCCGAGGGCTTCGAGATCACGATCAACGACGTCATGCTCTCCGCGGGCGCCGGATTCGTCGTCGCCATCGCGGGCAACGTCATACCGATGCCGGGCCTGCCGACGAACCCCGCAGCGCTACGCATCAAGATCGACGACGAGGGCAACCTCGAGGCGATGGCCTAGGGGCCTGTGCGAAAATCGCCGGCGGAGATCGCTCGGAATCCGGATCGTGAATCGGGCCGGCCGAGGCCGGTCAGGCAAGGTGTGGGTCGGAGATCGACCCTCGAAAGTCCATCTCGCGGTCTCGACCCGGCGTCTCTTCGCAGCCCTCGCCGCGGAAGTCGACGACGACGTCCGGCTCGACACCAGCCACTCGACTCGGCTCCTCGAGTACCTTGATCCCAGGGGGCCGATCCCGGCTCCGCCGTATCCGGAGCCCGCAACAGAGCAGACCGAAGACGTCTCGACCTGCCAGGGTACTCTCTGACTTCGCTGCGCTGCGGGTATCAGGGCCGGATCAAAGCTCGCCCATCTCGTCCAGCTCCCGGGTCAGGCTCTCCTCGTTGTCGTAGGTCCCATCGCCGCGCGTCGAATCGAAGTTCCGCAGGATCCTGCTGAGTCGATCTTGCAGCTGGCGCAGGACCGCACGCAACTGGACGAGTTCCTGGCGCCAGTCAGTTTGTGTGCTCATGGAGTTTTCCGGGGTTTTTCGCTGAAACGGTCGTGGGCGGTCGGCCCTCGTGGAACGCGAGAATGCATGAGAGAAGCCGCGGCTCCGGTGACCCCACCGTCGACACGCACGACGCGGCCGGTGCGCGAACCCGACGGTGGAGACGGCGACGGAGCCCCGTGGTGCGCCCGGGGGTGCGTGACCCGGGCCACGTCGCGCGGAGCCGGCTCACGAGGCTGCGAGACGCCAGTGACGTCCGGAAGCTCCTCCCCGTTGGCCCGTCCGTCGCCGTCCCGGTCGAGAGAGACGGCACCCGGCCCCACGAAGGCCCTCCGTCCACCTGGCAGCACGCATCGCTCGACGTCGCGGCCGAACACGTTTCGTGAACCGAACTCGCCGTGTCGGCCACCACCCCACGGATCGACATGGCCGGTGGCGAATGCGCCTTTCGATCCGTCCGGCATCGTCCCGGGCCGGAATCCGCGCTGACCGGCCCGACCACGACAACCGTGACGAGCAGACTCGAACGTGCCCACTCCTTCATCGCGCGGTTCCCTCTGACCTGGCGTAGTTCTGATCCCTGTTCGCTCTCAATCGTTCGTCCGTCACGGCCCGTCCCTCGACAACAGGACTCGAACCAACTGGCCAGCAAACGGACGGCCAATCCCCGTGGAGACGATCAACCGCGGTACGCTTCGGCCGGCCGCTGCGGATCAGGTCACCCTTGATCGACAATCGATCGCTTCTTGATCGACTCCCGGCAACGAGCGACAAACGCGAGTGTCCGAGGATCAGCGAGAGCCGGGCAACCGAGCGGGGGAATTGCCGATCTTGCAACGAGCGATCGGAGTTCTGGAAGAACGCCGCTCAGCTCGGGTTCGACCCGGGTCCACGGGAGAGGCCCTTCGAACGTGGAGCTGGTCGTGGACCGCACTCCCCGACGGCGTGTGAGCGGCCCGTGTTCCGGCCCTACGCCCGGTGAGTCCGGCGCGGTCCACGACTTCTCCACTTTCCGATTCAAGAAACACCCCGCTTCGTCCGTCCAACGAGATACACTCTCGACGCGACCACCCCACCGCACCAGGAAGGATGACCGGACCGCCCCTCTCGATCCCCCGCAAAGCCAGCACACCGTCCGCTCGCGCAGCGCTAGTCGGCTACGTGGCGCTGTCGATCGCGATGACCTGGCCGCTCGTCGCGCACCTGGGCGATCGCCTCCCGGGCGGCAACAACGATATCTTCCAGAACTACTGGAACTTCTGGCAATGGAAGGCGTCGCTCCAGAGCGGCGCGTCGCCCTGGACGACGCGGCTCCTCTTCGGCGGCGAGGAGACGTCGCTCGCGTTTCATACGCACTCCCCGGGGAACCTGCTGTGGACGGCGCCGTTCCTCCTCGCGTTCGGTCCGGCCGTGGCGCTGAACCTGGCGACGCTCGGTGGCTTCATCCTCGCCGGATTCGGCGCCTTCCTGCTCGCACGCGAGCTGTTCGGTGACGCGCGTGCCGCCTTCCTCGCCGGCGTCGTCTTCGCGTTCTTCCCGCAGCACTTCGAACAGAGTCTCGAGCACCTGAACCTCTCGAGCTACGGCGCGGTGCCGCTATTCCTGCTCTACCTCGTGCGCGGCGTCCGCACGGGGTCGTGGCGCGCGTGGATGCTGGCGGCCGTGTTCTTCGCGATCAACAGCCTCTTCTCGTGGCACAACGGACTGATGATCCTGCCCGGCGCCATCCTCCTCTTCATCTTCGAGATCGGCCACACGGAGCGACCGAGGCTCGCGGTGCTCGGCCGCGCCTGCGTCGGCGGCCTCGTCGCGACGCTCCTGCTGCTGCCCTTCGCGTGGCCGATGGTCGCCGAGATGGCGAGTGGCGAGACCTACTTCAACAAGCCGGACGTCCACAAGCCCATCGACGCCTTCTTCCTGACCATCCCGTCATCCCAGCATCCTCTCTGGGGCGGCCTCGTCGACCCTCTCCACGTCGAGCACCGGAGCTACAGATCCGTCGGCTTCACCGCGTACCTGGGCATCGCCGCTCTGCTGATCGTGATCGCTGCGGTGCTTCACCGCTGGCGAGCCGGCGGAGCGCGCGACGAGGATCGCTCGCGCCCCCGGGAGCGACTCGTGCCGTGGGTCTGGCTGGCGATTTTCCTGCTCTACCTGGTGCTCGCACTCGGCGCGCAACCGCGCTTTCGCGGCGCCGACCACGACCTGACCCTCCCCTTCGCCGCGCTGGCGGAGGTGCCGGTTCTGCGCACGCTACGCGTCGCCAATCGCTTCCTGGTGCCGGCGATGATCGGCTTCGCGGCACTCGTCGCGTGGGCCTCTCGCCACTGGCTACGGGCTTCCTCACGGCCCCGACTCACGGCCGCGGTGCTCCTCGCAGCGCTGGTCGTGGACTTTCTCTGGCTGCCCTTTCCGACGCGCGAGCCGCCGCCCCCCCGGTGGATCGAGCGGCTCGACGAGGCGCCACCCGGCGTCGTCCTCAACGTCCCCGGCGGGCACCGAGCGCGCGCTGCCGACGACATGTACCTGCAGACCCTGCACGGACGACCGATCGTCGGCGGCTACGTATCCTGCTCGCCGCCACACGTCACGGAGATGCTCGAGGAGTATCCGTTCCTGAGGACGATCCTCGAAGCGGAGCGCAGCCCGTCCCACCGAGACCTGCCGGCGGATCCGGGCCTCGGCGAGAGCCTCGAGGGGCTCGATGTCGCGGTCGTCGTGGTCCACAAGAACCGCAGCCGCGAGTGGCTCGCCGCACGGCGTGCCGAGGTCGACGATCCGCTCGAGAAGCGCCGCTTCAACCCGGAGAAGGGAATCCGGGGGACGAAGATCGCGGAGGTCGCGCTCCGGCTGAGGAAGCTCTGGGGCGAGCCACGATACGCCGACGATGAGGTCGAGATCTTCTTCCGACCGTGACCATCCGACGCCGAGCCACCCGGAAACGACACGATCATGCACCCCGCCTACCGTGAACACCTGGCCTCCATCGAGCGGCAGCTTCCTCGCATCGAAAGCTGCCTCGCCAAGCTCGACGATGCGCAGATATGGACGCGCCCCCTGCCCGCGATGAACTCCGTCGGCAACCTCTGCCTCCACCTCGCGGGCAACGTCAACCACTACGTCGGCGCGTGCATCGGCAGGACCGGCTACGAGCGCGACCGCTCCGCGGAGTTCGAGGCCGTCGGAGGTTCGACGCGCGACCAGCTGAACAAGGGACTGAGGGAGGCACGCGAAACCGCCACACGAGTGATAACGACACTCGGGCCACACGACATCGAGCGAAGAATCGACAGCGACCACCCTCCGAACGCAACCGTCACCAGCGTCCTCGTCCACGTCGGCACTCACTTCGCCTATCACACGGGACAGATCGTGCAGCTGACGAAACTGCTGACGGGGGATGACGGGCGCATTCTGGACTGGGGGCACTGAGGAGGCGACCGGGCGCGGGCTTCCGCACGCGTCGCCCTTCGCTGTGCAATTCTCGTTGACCTTTCCAGGACGTCTTGTTAGACGTGGGCAGCTCAGGGCTTCATCAGCCGATGAACGCCGCCTCGACGAAGCAGCGCAACACCATCTCCTTCGGAAGCCGTCGACTGCGGTACGGCCTGGATCCAGCGGCGAAGAGAAAGGCGGACTGTACATGAGTGAGACCTCGAACAAAGGCACGCTTCTCTGGTGTAGCTTTCTGACGCTGATAGCGGCCGGTATGGGCTTCGGCGTCCGAACCGGCGTTCTGGCGGAGTGGTCGGCCGACTTCGGCTTCACCGGATTGGAGCTCGGAACGATCACCGGCGGCGGACTGGTCGGCTTCGGCGTCGTCATTCTGCTGGCCAGTCTCATCACGGACCGAATCGGTTATCGGGCGATCCTCCTGCTCGCGCTCGTACTGCACGTCGTGTCCGCCCTGGTCACGTTCGCCGCAGCGCCGGTCTTCGCCACATCCGGCAAGGAGGCGACGTACTGGTGCCTCTACATCGGGATGTTCCTCTTCGCAGTCGCAAACGGTCTCTGCGAGGCCGTGATCAACCCGCTGACCGCGCAGCTCTACCCGAAAGAAAAGACCCACTACCTCAACATTCTCCATGCCGGTTGGCCAGGCGGCCTCATCCTCGGTGGAATCATCGGGCTCTGCTTCATCGGAGACGGATCGAAGATCACGGAGCTGCCCTGGGAAATCCCCATGGGACTCTTCCTGATCCCTACGGCCTGGTACGGCTGGATCCTGCTGAAGGAGAGGTTCCCGGTCTCCGACGTCCAGAAGGCGGGCCTCAGCTACGGAGACATGTTCAAGGAGTTCGCCCACCCCGTTCTGCTTTGCCTCCTCGTGCTGCACGCCTGTGTCGGCTACGTCGAGCTCGGAACGGACAGCTGGATCACGACGATCACGACGACGCTGACGCAGCAGGGCTTCGAGCTCTTTATCTATACGTCTGCTCTCATGTTCGTGCTGCGGTTCTTCGCCGGCCCGATCGTTCATCGCATCAACCCGCTCGGACTCCTGTCCCTGAGCGCGGCGGTTGCGGCGCTCGGCCTCTGGTCGATCGCCTCCTTCGAGGGCGTCGCGATGATGTGGTTGGCCGTGACGATCTATGGCCTCGGCAAGACGTTCTTCTGGCCGACGATGCTCGGCGTCGTCGGTGAACGCTTCCCACGCGGAGGCGCGGTGACAATGGGCGCGATCGGCGGCGTCGGTATGCTCTCCGCAGGTTTCCTGGGAGGCCCCGGAATCGGCTACAAGCAGGACCGTTTCGCGTCGGAGGATCTCCAGGAAAAGGCACCCGAGACCTACACTCGCTACGTGGCCGAGAAGGAGAGCAGCTTCCTGTTCTTCAAGTCCGTGAAGGGACTCGACGGCTCCAAGGTCGCGGTCCTCGAGGACGACGGTAAGAATCTCGCGGCCGACATCGAGAAGATCGAGAACCGCGGCGACAAGCTCTCGGATGTCCAGGCCACGGACCACCTCAACACCTGGTGGCAGAAGGCCGAGGCGACGAAGGGTGTCGACAAGGGCCCGGTCAAGAACGCCAAGATTTACGGCGGCAGAATGGCGCTCAAGTGGACCGCGTTGGTGCCGACGATCATGCTCGTGGGCTATCTGCTCCTCGTTTTCTACTTCAAGTCCAGGGGAGGCTACACCCAGGTAGAACTCGAAGGCGGGGACTCTGGGGGTGGGGACTCTGGAGGT
>CAYMLL010000245.1:0-11996 GCA_964390645.1 uncultured Planctomycetia bacterium
AGCGCGGCGCCGACGAACCCGGCGCGCACCGAGCGGCAGCTGCTGCTGCACGCGCGCCACGTGCTGTCCGCGCTCATGACGGCGGCGTCGCGCCTCATGCAGTACGCCGCGGTGTCGCCGCCCGTCGACCGGAGAGCCGTCTCGACGATGGCGAGGTCGGCGCGACGGACGCGGTGCAGATCCGGCGTCACGTCGCCGGAGACGACCGCCTCCCCGAGTCCCGGCGCCGACTCGATCACCATGTGCTCGTCGTCACCGCCGCCCGGATCGACCGAGAAGAGCACGCCGGACAGCTCCGACGGGAACATCGACTGGACGCTGACCGCGGTGCCGGCGAGATCCCGCAGACCGTGGCGGCGACGGTAGGCGCGAGCCCGATCGCTCGAGAACGAGTCGAAGACCGCGCGGATCGCGTCGCTCAGCTCCGCCCACGGATCATCGCTGGTGCCGCAGTCGAGGATGGTGTCCATCATGCCGGGCATCGAGACCGCCGACCCGCTGCGCACCGACACCAGCAGCCGCTGATCGGGGTCGCCGAAGCGTCGCCCCGTCGCCGCCTCCAGGCGCGGCATGGCATCGCGCAGCTGCGCATCGAGCTCCGTCGGCCAGCGGCGCCCCTGCTCGAGGTAGCGCTGACAGCACGGCACCGTGATCGTGAACCCCGGCGGCACCGCGAAGCCGTCGCGCGTCATCTCGAGCAGACCGGCGCCCTTGCCTCCGAGCAGGCCGCGCAGGTCGACATCGCCCGGGACCTCGTCGTCGAAGTGGACGATCCAGCGATCGGCGGAACTCATTCCGAGGCCCTCAGACAGACGATGCCCCGGCCCGCGACGCCGACGTAGACGCGTGAGTCCGCCAGCACCGGCGGCGTCGAGAGCCTGCCGGTCTCCTTGACGCTCGCCCAGAGCTCCGGGTCGGCGTCCGCCCTGTCGACGACGAGGCGAACGAGACCGTGCTGCGCCGACAGCAGAACGCTGTCGCGGCCGGCGAGCGGTGTCGAGGCCGCCAGCCCCTCCAGATCGCGCACGACCGTCGCGCCCGACCGCGTCGCGACGCGCACCAGCCGGCCGTCGGCGTCGACGAAGACGATGCTCTTCGCCACTCTCGCCAGGTCGGCGGTGACCGGACCGCCCCCGGCCGTCCAGCCGTCGACGAGCCGACCGTCCAGCAGACAGCGCGACTCGAGCCCCCTTGACGTGCCGACGAGCACGCGCGCGGCCACCACCACCGGCCGCCCCTCGACGGCGTCGGTCAGCGGCGCGCTCCAGAGCTCGATCCCGGTGTCGCGGTCGAGGGCGACCAGCGCCCCCGGCTCGCGCGTCGCCAGCAGCAGCATCGAGTCGGTCACGGTCGGCTCGACATCGAGCCGACCGACGTCCTTCGTCCAGCGTGCGCCGCCGCCGGGATCGAGGCAGCGCAGGAGCCCGGGCGACGTCTCGCAGATGATCGAGTCGAGCGTGACGACGAAGGCGCCCGATGCATCGCTGTCGACCTCGACACTCCAGAGCGCCTTGCCGGTGTCGAGGTCGACGCGCGCCAGACGGCGCTGCGAGGCCCCGCGTCGACCGGCGACGACGACGACGCGATCGCCGACCGCCGCGGCCGACCGGTGGACGGTGTTGCGGGTGGAGAACCGCCAGAGCCAGCGGCGCGTCGACGGGTCCGGGTCGGTGGCCAGCGCCACGACACCCGCGCCCGTGTCGTCGACACACGGCGCCAGGAGCCGACCGTCCAGCAGAGCCGGCGGCGCGGTGACATCGAGCCTCCTGTCGTCGCCCTGCGGCGGAAACCGCCAGGCGACCTCGCCGCCGGAGGGAATCGCGGACCCGTCGACACAGCCGGCCTCGCCCGCGCCGCCGAGCGCTCCCGGCCAGATCGGTGTCGGCTTCTGCGCCGCGTGAGAGCCGACGCAGACGAGCCCGTCACGCTGGGTGCCGACGATGACCCGACCGCCGCCGAGAGCCGGCGAGCTGATCGCCAGGGGGCCGCTCGCGACCGCCATGTCCCAGACGGGCTCGAGCGCGACACGGTCGAGCACGAAGAGACGGCCGGAGATCGTCATCAACACGACGTGCTCGGAGGTCACGACGGGTGACGCGACGACGGGCGCGCCGGCATCCCACTCGCCGAGCGCCCTGCCGTCGGTCCCGACGCAACGGATGCGGCCGTCGCGAGAGCCGAAGTAGATGCGGTCCTCGAGCACCGCGACGGCGCCGAGAACGGTGCGCGGGACCTCGACACTCCAGATCCTCTCGAGCGTCCGCGCGTCGAGACACCACACCGCCCCGCCGGGCGCCAGCGTCCGCTCGAGCCTCGCGAGCTCCGCCTCCCCGGCTCCCTTCTCGCGCAGCACCTCGAGCCGCAGGTCGCGCGCGTCCTCGGCGCTGTTGACGAGGTCGCCGTTGCCCATGCCGACGAAGATCCGTCCCCCGGCGAGCGCCGGCGGCGAGAACACGGGATAGGGAGTCTCGACGCGTCGGAGCTCCTCGCCGGAGCCCGCGTCGAGCAGGCAGATCGCCCGTCCACCGACGCCGAGCCCGGCCCACAGCCGATCGCCGACGACCAGAAGCGAGGTCTCGGCGTCCGCAAAGCGCTCGCCCGGCGCGTGCCAGACCACGCGAGGGCTTCCGTCGGCGGCCGGCTCGAGCTCCACGCAGTAGTACCCGTCGTCGCCGGCACCGACGTAGACGCGACCGCCGGCGATCACCGGGGCGCACTCGACGTGGCTGCTCGTCCGCAGAGCCCAGAGCACGCGGCCGGCCGTCTCGCCCTCGCGCAGGTCGAGGCAGACGACGCGCGCGTCGCGGGTCTCGTGAAGCCCCTCGCCGCAGACGAGGAAGCGACCGGAGATCGCCGGCGAGGAGAAGGTCGGACGGAACCCCTGCGGCTCGGCGCGCCAGACGACCGTGCCGGTGCCCGCGTCGAAGCAGTAGATCGCGCCGCTCTGCGAGAAGGCCCCCACGGACGCCGACGCGATGTAGACACGGTTGCCGACCACCGCCGGGGAGGAGTAGAACGCCTCCCCCTCGTCGCGCCACACCCAGTTGACGCCGCCCCCGGTCGGAGCGACGGCGTCGACCGCCGCGCCGCGTCTGGAGGGGCCGCCGCGGAACATCGTCCAGTCCTGCGCCCCGCCACTGGCCTCCTGGATCGTCCCGCCACCCGGCTGGATCGCTCGCACGGCGAAGACGAGCGCGGCGACGAGCGCGGCCGTGACGACGACCTGGACCTTCAGACGCCACAGCACGCGGCAGAGTGCCTTCATCGCGCGGGGCTTCAGCAGCGAGAGCGCCGTCGTCAGGATCGCGACGAGGATCGCCGGCAGCAGCGCCAGCAGAACCTGCAGCGGACCGACGAGAACGGGAACGACCGCGAGGAGGGAGTCGGGCATGAACGAGGTACCGCGCGCCGGACGATCGAGGACAGGCTCCTGGCCGGTGATTCTTGCCTGACGGTCCGGTTCGTTCAAGAACCCGCCCGCGACCCTCTCCCGGATCGCGCCGCTCTGTATCCGGACTGGACAGTCCCCTGCTCGGCGCGTGCACGTGAAGCCGTGACGACCGCGACGTCGAGGTCGAGGCCGGTGGCGGGCACGCCGATTGTAGCGATGACCAGCGCCTCCCGCCGGGCTCGACCGCGGGCGGCTCCGGCAATCACCCGCAAAGGTCATCCATGACTTTCGAAGGTCACGTCGAAGGATTCGCCCTCACCGACTTCCTGCAAGCGATCCACATCGGCAGCCTCACCGGATTCGCCCGTGTGACGCAGGGCGACAGCTCCGCGACCATCCTCGTTCGCGGCGGCCGCATCGAGTACGCGAGCTCCTCGATGCTCGGCCCGCTCGGCGAGTCCCTCGTCGCCAAGCAGGTGATCACCGAGGTCGAGCTCTCCGAGGCGCTGATCGCGCAGCACGAGCGCCAGCGCCATCACCTTCTCGCCAGCCTGCTCGCCGAGCTCGGGATCGCGCCCTTTCGCGAGCTCGAGCAAGAGACCGCGGAGCACATCCGCACGGTCGTCGGCGAGCTCCTGGGCTGGAGCCACGGCGTGTTCGTCTTCCAGCCGCACGAGATGCCGCACGCGGTGGCGGTTCCCCAGGACGGCATCCACGCCGAGCAGACCCTCCTCGCGAGTCTCTACACACGAGACACCATCCGCGGGCGCGAAGGTCAGCCGACCGCGACCGGGGACGAGCTGGAGCGGTGACGCGCCCGCCGCGGCGCAGGTCTCGCTGACCGACCCCACAGGCGCTCCGCCGTCGAGTCCCCCGGCGCTATCTCCCCGCGGGCTCCATCCCCGCGATCCACGCTCCCAGCACCGCGACCGCTTCCCAGTCCACCCGGGACGACGCGATCGACGGCATGCGGCCTTCGCCGCTCGACATCACCCGCAGCAGCAGCTCCGAGCTCTGCGGCGATCCCGGACTCACCAGCTTCGAGGCGGCGGAGCCGAGACGCTTCTGTCCCGGCGCGACGCCGAGAGCCCCCATGCGCGGAGCGCCGGTGTGGTAGCGAAAGTCGACCTTCGCGACACCGGTACCGCCCGGCGCGTGGCAGATCGAGCAGTTGACGTCCAGGTAGGCGCGCGCGAGCGAATCCACCGGCGCGCTCGGGTCGCCCCATCTCGGGAAGGCCTCGAGCTCGCCGGACCGGGCCGGCTCCTGCGCAAAGACACCGAGCCCCGCCAGCATGTCGATCTGGTTGGACGGGCCGCTGCCGTAATCGTGGTCGCGGTTCATCTGCCGCGTGTTGAGCCCCAGCACGAAGCCTCCGACGCGCGTGTGGCAGCTGTTGCAGTCGGAGCGACTGGGGAAGTACCACTCCTGGCTCGCGCCCTTGCCGCCACGCGCGACGGGGTACTCCTTGCGCAGCGCGTCGTCGAGGAGATCGGCGTCGCTGTGATCGTCCCTCCACAGGTAGGTGTAGCCCTTCCACCCGTGCGGCGAGTGAACGAGCAGGCGCGTCTCCAGACGGTGCTCCGCGAGCGTGAACGTCTTGACGAGCACGGTGCCGGGCGGGAGCTCCCAGCTGCCCGTCGCAGAGAACTTCACCCGGGCGCCGGCGGGCAGCGCCAGGTAGCGCCCCTTCCCGGCGTGGTCGGACCACAGCGGCACGTTGACGTCGTACGGGATGAGCCCGGGCGCGGGCACGAGGCCCGCGGCGTCGGAGAAGAGCCCCGTCTGCGAGAGCAGTCGCGGGAACTTCGCCGTGTCGACCGCGGGCGTCTTGCGTCGCTCGAAGCGGTAGAGCCCCCCCTGGCGGAGATTGAAGACCTGGCCGGTGCGCAGCTTGCGGACGTCCTGTCCCGGCTTCGCCGAGAAGGCCGCGAGGAAGACCTCGCCGGACTCGTCCTCCCCGAACGCGGTGATCGGCTGCCACGCGCGTGCGATGATCTGGTTCGACACGGCCTTCTTCGTGTCGCGGTCGTAGCGCAGCCCCCAGAGGTTGAACGTGACGAAGTCGCCGTAGAGGTAGACGCCCCGGAGCTCGGGCAGGCGCTCGCCGCGGTAGACCATCCCCCCCGTGATCGACCGGCCCTCGTGACGCGCGTACTCCCAGACGGGCTCGATGAAGGGCTGGCCGGTCGTCCTGGCGTCCGTCCTGAAGCCGTGTCGGCCCTCACGGAGCTTCCAGCCGTAGTTGCCCCCCTTGACGATGACGTCGATCTCCTCCCAGAGATCCTGTCCGACGTCGGCGATCCAGAGGTCGCCCGTGCCGCGGTCGAAGTGCATTCGCCACGGGTTGCGGATGCCGTAGGCCCAGATCTCGCCGCGCACGCCGGCACCGAACTTCTTGCCGGCCTCACCGACGAACGGATTGTCGGGAGGAATCGCGTAGGCCTTGCCCTCGTCCCTGGCGTCGATGTCGATGCGCAGGATCGAGGCCAGCAGCGTCTCGAGGTTCTGGCCGTTGCCCCTGGGGTCATCGCGCAGCCCGCCGTCGCCCAGCCCGATGTAGAGCTTGCCGTCCGGGCCGAACTCGATCGAGCCGCCGTTGTGGTTGCCGAAGGGCTGCGGGATCTCGAGGATGATCTCCGCGGAGGACGGGTCGACCTTGTCCGGGTCGGACGCCGATACCTTCCAGCCCGAGATCACCGACGTCTGCGGGTTCCGGGAGTGGTAGGTGAAGAGCCGGCCGTTCTGCTCGTACCGCGGGTGAAAGGCGAGCCCGAGCAATCCTTCCTCGAAGTGCTTGGTGAGCGTGCGCGACCGGATGTCGAGAAAGACCTTCGCCTCCTCGATGTCGTCCCGGTTCTCGAAGACGTAGACGACCCCCGGCTGATCGCAGACGAAGAGCCGGTCGCTGCCGTCACCGGCGTGGGCGATCGCGACCGGTCGCACGAAGGTCAGCGCCGGGAACGACCGGACGACCTCGAGCGGCGGCAGCGGGTCCGGCGAGCCCATCAGGGCGGCGGTGTCGACGGGCACCCGCCTGGTGGTGTCGAAGGGAGGGTTGGCGTCGCCGCGAGACGAGATCGCCAGAACGAGACACAGTGCCAGAGGGGGGACGACGGAGTACAGGCGCATCGGTTCCTCGCCGGGTCGTGGTGTGAGTCGAAGGAAAGCGGCCCTTTCGCAGGAGCGATATTGTCACGGAGGGAGCGAGCCGATTCAACCCGGACGAATCGCGATCCGCCCGCCACCGAGTGGCCGGCACCTCGGCCCGGCGCCGTCGCGACGAGGAGCGGGTCACGAACCGTGACCTTCCGGCGGGTGGCCGGGGTCCTCCGACCGGGAGCCCACCCTGCTTCTCGAGCGGTGCCCGCCGCCTTCGAGACCGTCCCACCGCCGGGTCCGCCCCGAGTGGAACCGTGCACCACCCCGGACCGTTGTCGGCACGGCAGGGGCCGAGGCTGGCAAGATCGGCCCGGTCAGCGCATACTCAAGGGGGCGCTCCGCGTCTTTCCACACCCGGCTGAGAGCACGAGAGAGACCATGAGAACCGCCACCGCCGCAGTCCCGCTCCTCGCCTACGCGGCCTTCGGTCTGTCCGGCTGCGGCCACGGAGGCGACGGCGACGCGGTCAACGGAGCTTCCGGGATCCGCTACCACTCGCAGTGGAAGACGGCCACCGAGGAGTCGAGCCGGACCGGAAAGCCGATCTTCCTCAGCTTCGGCGGCAAGTGGTGACCGGGCTGCGTCAAGCTCGAGAACCGTGTGTTCTCCAGGCCCGCCGTCCAGCAGCTGCTCGACAGGTTCGTCTGCGTCAAGGTCGACCCCAGGAATCGCGACCAGATCGCGGCGACCCGGGCCTACAAGGCCACCCGCTTCGTGCCGGAGGTCGTGCTGCTGAGCCCCGAGCACAAGGTGCTGTCCCGCCTCGAGTCGCGTGACGTCGACGGGGCGCTCGCAGAGCTCCGCCAGGCGCTCGAGAAGGCCGAGCGCTGGGCTGGCCGATAAGTCCCGCCCGCGGGCTTGCCATCCGGACGGACCGCCGGTATCCATCGGGCTTCTTCCCGACGGAGCCCTGCATTGTCCCCCGAGCCCCAGCTGACCATCGGAGTCGATCTCGGCGCGACCCGCATCAAGGTGGGTGTCCTCGACGCGGACGGCGTGCCGGTGCTGCGCGAGAACGTCGTCGCGAAGACCGAGGCGAAGCAGCCGGTCGACGTCGGCGTCGGCAACCTGGAGCGCGCGGTGCGAGAGGCGCGACGGCGCGCTCGCGTGCCGTGGTCGCGCATCGCGGGTATCGGCATCGGCAGTCCGGGGACGATCGACTCGAAGCGCGGCGTGATCCTCGAGGCCGTGAACTTCTCGACAGGCTGGAGCGGCCTGTCGATCTGTCCCCGGATCGCCACGGCGCTGGGCGTCGGGGTGCTGCTGGAGAACGACGCCAACGCGTTCGCCTTCGGGGAGTACTCGGTGCTCGACCGCAAGCCATCGTCGCTCGTCGTGCTGACGCTCGGCACGGGGCTCGGCAGCGGCCTGGTGCGTGGCGGGCGCATCCTGCCGATCTTCGAGGCGGGGCACGTCGACATCCGAGGACGCGGTGGGCGCACCTGCGGCTGCGGCGAGACCGGCTGCCTGGAGGCGTACGTGTCGACGACAGCGCTGAAGCGACGCGCCGGGGAGCTTCTCGCCGGCCGCCGCAAGACGCGGCTGCGCGCGACGTGGGGGCGGACCACCGACCCGGTGCGGGCCATCTTCCAGCTGGCCCGCGACGGCGACGCGGCCTGCGCGCGCATGGTCGACGCGACGGCGCGCTACCTCGCCGACGGATGCCGCACGATCATCCACATGCACGGCCCCGAGGAGATTCACCTCAGCGGAGGCATGGCGGCTCTCGGCGGTGACGAGTTCGCGGCTCGCGTCGAGGCGTACACCGCGAAGCGCGTGCTCCGCCCCCTGCTCGGCCACGCGCGGGTGAGACGAGGTCGGCTCGATCCGCAATCCGGCTGGGTCGGCGCCGCGTTTCTCGCTCGCAAGCGGTTCTCACGCCCCTGAGCGCCCGGCCGGGCCGACGTTGCGCCCGGCGCGGACCACCGTTACCATGAGCGCTCGCTGCGGAGTTCGGCTCCGCCGCCGACGCCGCGTGGAAATCCCCACGGAGATCGCCAGACGATGAACCCGACTGCAAGTCATCCGGATGGGAGTCGCCGGACCGTGAATCGCCGCAAGTTTCTCGAGGGCATGGCGGCCGCGGCGCTGGTGCTGCCCGCCGGTGGCCTGTCGATCGCCGGCGCCTATCCGGCCAACACCCGGGTCCGCCACGCCGCGATCGGCGTGCAGGGTATGGGCGGCTACGATCTGCGGCAGCTTTCCGCGAGCCCCTACTGCGACGTCGTCGCCCTCTGCGACATCGACGACCGCCACCTCGACGCCGCCGGAAAGAGCCACCCGCGGGCGAAGCGCTACAACGACTTCCGCGTCCTGTTCGAGAAGGAGGCCGAGAACATCGACTCGTGCCACGTGACGGTTCCGGATCACATGCACGCGCCGATCACGATGACCGCGCTTCACCACGGCAAGAACGTCTACTGCCAGAAGCCGATGACGCACGAGATCGACGAGGCGAGGAAGATCCGCCTCGCGGCCCGCAAGGCCGGCGTCGTCACGCAGATGGGGATCCAGATCCACTCCCACGTCGCGTACCGCACCGCCGTCGCGCTGATTCACCAGGGCGCCATCGGCAAGGTCAAGGCCGTCCACACCTGGGCGGACCGCGCGTGGAGCAACAGCGGGCGCCCGAAGCCGCAGAAGCCGCCGGCGCACGTCCACTGGGATCTCTGGCTCGGCGTCGCGCAGCAGCGTCCGTGGGGGCCGGGCGCGTACCACCCGAAGAAATGGTGGAGCTGGCTCGACTTCGGCACCGGCAATCTCGGCGACATGGGCTGCCACCTCTTCGATCCGGTCGTCAAGAGCCTCGGCTTCACGACGCCGACCGAGGTGCGCGCGCAGTGCAAGGCGCCCGAGAAGGAGACCTGGCCGAACGCCGGAACGGTCATGTTCAAGTTCCCGAAGACGCCGCACACCGCCGGGCCGATCACGATGACCTGGTACGACGGCGGCTTCGGGCGTGGCCACCACCCCGCTCCCGAGCTCGTCGACGGCGACAGGAACTTCAAGCTGCCGTCGCAGGGCTCGATCTTCATCGGCGAGAAGGGCAACATGCTCCTGCCCCACTGGCGCATCCCGACGCTCTATCCGCAGAAGCGCTTCGCCGACCACGAGATCCCGCAGCCCGGCGACGTCAACCACTGGTTCTCGTTCATCGACGCCTGTCGCGGCGAGGGGACCACGAGCGCCAGCTTCGAGTACGCCGGCCCCTTCACCGAGACCGTGCTGCTCGGCAACCTCGCCAAGCGCTTTCCGACGCAGACGCTCCGGTGGGACTCCGAGAAGCTCGAGGTGACGAACTTCTCCGCGGCCAACCGCTACATCGGTCGCGAGTACCGCAAGGGCTGGGAGATACCGGGACTGGTCTGAGCGAAGCCGGGGGAGAAAGCTCCTCCAGGCCGGGCCTCCAGGCCGGGCCTCCAAGCCGGGCCCGCAGCCGGTCCCCTGTCCGCAGGCCCGCCTCTCGCCGGCGCGAACCCGGGGTCGCCCGGGGGGCGCTTCCGGTGCGTCCGCGCTCCGCCTGCACCCCCGCGTACCCTGCCTACTCCTGCCGTGAGTCCTTCTTCCTCGGATCGCTACCGGTCGTCCCCTCCTTCGCGTGCGCCTCGACGTGCTCCGGGAAGTCGCGGCGGTAGCGCTTCAGCAGCGCGGGCAGGTCGTTGGGGACGATGTAGATCTTGCCGCGCACCTTCTTGCGCTCGCCGGCCTTCAGCCCGCCGAGCCGGAAGTCGCTGTGCAGGCAGGTGATCACTCCCTGGAAGAGCTCCTGATAGGGCTCCCACGCGGTGGCCATCAGCATGCCGTCGTCGGCGCTGAAGCAGCCGATGAGACCGTTCGACGGCACGTGCCTGCTGAGCGGTCGGGGGTTGACGTCCGCCCGCGGCACGCCCGGCGCCGCCCAGACCTGCCCCGGCTCGTAGCGGGCCCGCAGCGCCCAGTCCCGCGTCGGCATCAGCGAGAGCCTGCCATCGAGAAAGACGAAGGACTTCTTCATGTACTCGTAGGTGCGCGGGTTCCTCGGGTCCCCGAGCCCGGTGAACTCGCCGACGCGGATGCACGGCTGCGCCCAGTGCGCCTGCGACTCCGTGTCGGTCGGGTTGTGCGCACGGAGCTCGAAGTCGACCTCGTCGTGCCTCGTGGTGATGACGTGGTCGACGACGACCCCGTCACGGAGCGTGCAGCGCAGCTCGATCCGACGACCGTCCTCGCTCGCGGAGACCAGCTCCGTGGTGTGACCGACGACCGTGTGCTTCGACCAGTCGGTCGTCTGCGAGTTCGCACGACAGTACGCCTCGATGTACAGGATCCTCATCACCTTCCCCGGCAGATGCTCCCCGCGGATGGTGAGGATGTTCCCGCTCCACTCGATCCGCAGCGGCTGCTTGCCGTCGCCCGCCCTCAGGGCACAGCCGCAGGCGAGGATCGCGAGGATCGCCGCGACGCTCGACGCGCAGCGCCAGAGAACCGACATGTCGAGCATGGTGCTTCTCCCCTGTCGATGAGCGCCGCGATTCTCGCACGCCGTCGAGGCGCCCATCAACTCGCTTGCGCCGCGATGATCTCCGAGCGGCGTCTCTGGAGCGCCTCGACGATGCGGTCGACGTGCGCCTCCCACGAGAGTTCCTTCGCCGCCCGGCGCGCGCTCTCGCGGAAGCTCTCCGCGTCGGAGGCGATCTCGCCCAGCGCGCGCGCCAGGGCGTCCTCCTCGCACGGCGCGTCGAGCACGAAGCCCTCGCGGCCGGGCTCGATGAGCTCCGAGGCGCCGTTCTGCCGCGTCGTGATCGCCGGCGTGCCGGACGCGATCGACTCGAGCACCGAGAGCGAGCACGAGTCGTAGTAGGTCGGCAGCACGAACGCGTCGGCGCCGGCGTACGCGGCGCGCGCGTCCTCGATGGTGCCGGCGAAGTGGACGCGATCGTCATGCCCCAGGCTCCGCGCCAGGGCCTCGAAGGGCCCGCGTCGCCCGCGTCCTCCGACGACGACGTGCCAGCCCGGCGCCGACGACAGCGCGCGGATCAGGTGGCCGAGCCCCTTGGCGCGAAACTGGTGCGCCAGGAAGAGAGCGACGGGCGACCCGTGCGGGATGCCGTGAGGCGCCCGCAGGGCCCTCGCCTGCTCGGCGCGATCACGGTCGTGGAAGCCCTGCAGCGGGACGCCGTTCGGGATGCGCTCGAAGCGGAACTCCACGTCGGGAAAGGCGCGCTCGAGACTCTCCTCGCCGACGCGAGCCAGCGCCAGCGTCACGACTCCCGGGCCGGCGCGAAAGACCCGGCCGTCGAGCCACGAGAGGACATGATGGGTCGGACGCAGCGCGCGCAGGACGCGCTTGAGGACCCGCACGCCGGGCGGCAGGCCGTCGAGCGCCGTTCGCGACGCGGAGCGGTAGCTCCCGCCGTGAGGCTGGTAGACGTCGGCTTGCCGTGCGTGGCGAACGGCGTAGAGG
>CAYMLL010000246.1:0-11973 GCA_964390645.1 uncultured Planctomycetia bacterium
TTCGGCTTCGCAGGCGGCGGGCACACATCGAGCGTGATCGACACGCCCTCGGTGACCGGCAACAGCGATCTGCGCCTGCGCATGCCGCAGGAGCTTCGAGACAGCTTCGCCGAGGATGCCAACTTCGTCGAAGGGTGCAACCTCGTCGTCACCGGACCGATGTGGCGATTCAGGGCCCAGGCACAGCCGTCGGTGTACTCTGCCGACGACGTCGAGATCGTCGACTGCCCCGAGCCACCGGTCGATCCCTCCGAGGCGATCGCGCTGGCCCGCGTCACCGGAGACGGCGTCGCCGAGATCTTCGTGCGAGGGGCGACCGTGACCTACGTGCGGCCGGCCGTCGGCAGCGCGCCCGCCGGCTTCTTCATCCAGGCCGCCCGGCAAGGTCCGGCAATCCTCGTCGAGGTCGATCCGGACAACCCGCCGGATCCGCCACTCGCCGCCGGCGACGTGATCACGTTCACGATCACCGAGATGGACACGGTCTTCGACGCCCGGACGGTCTCCGGCTACACGGGGCTCGAGGTTGTCGGCGTCGGGTTCGACCTCGCCAGCCTCGTGCAGGACGTGACGCTCGCGGACGATCTGGTCACCGACCTCGACGGCTACGAGAGCGAGCTGCTTCACCTCACCTGCAACCTCGTGGGGACCTTCCAGAGCGCGGGAGGCGGCCACGTCTCGAGCCGGATCGAGACCGACGGCATCGCCGACAATCCCGATCTGCTGCTGCGGATCCCGTCGGCGCTGCTCGACTCGCTGGCGGCGACGAACAACCTCGTGGAAGGCTGCGAGCTCGACGTCAGCGGCCCGATGTGGCGATTCCGCGGCGACGCGCAGCCCTCCGCCTACTTCGAGGAGGACGTCACGGTCAACAGCTGCCCCGCGCCGCCAAGCCCCGCGGTCACCGGTGCCGAGGCGACCAGCACGACCGAGGTCGTCATCGCGTTCGACATGGACATCGACCCCGACAGCATCGTCGATGCGGCCGGCCAGTTTCTGTTCACGCCGGCGCTCGAGGTCACGGACCACTCGGTCGACGGACAGTCCGTGACGATCACCAGCCAGCCGCACGCGTCGAGCACCGACTACACGGTGGAGGTCATGTCCACGGTGACGAGCCTGCTCGGCGCCGGTGTCGACGAGGCGAGCAACTCGGCGAGCTTCACGTCGCTGTCGACGGACCTGTCGGTCTCGGGCGTCGACTACGAAGTGGTCGCGCACGGCGGCAGCCTGACCATCACGGGGAACCTGCTGATCGACATCGACGAGGTGACGATCGGCGATGAGCCCCAGAGCTTCACCGAGGTCTCGCCGACGCAGCTGACCGTCACCGACGTCCCCGACTCGACCCCGATCGGCGCGCAGGATCTCGTCATCACCACGGCCGGCGGCACCGGAACGGAGCCCTTCCAGCTCACGGTCATCCACCTGGTGATCAACGAAGTCGACGCCGATCAGACCTCGACCGACACACACGAGTTCGTCGAGATCAGCGCCGGGGTCGCTGGCATCGATCTGTCGGGGTACCTGCTCGTGCTCTACAACGGCTCGGACAACCGGTCCTACGACGACGCGGTCGATCTTGCCGCGACGACGAACGACGCCGGCGTTCTCGTCGTCGGAACGAGCGCGACGGCGCCGGACATCGCCTTCCCGAGAGCAGACAACGCGGTGCAGAACGGCGCGGACGCGGCGATCCTGGTGCAGGGATCGACGGCGAGCTTCGGAAACGACACCGCCTTCCCGGCGAGCGGGATCATCGACGGGGTCGTCTACGATACATCCGACGGCGACGATGCCGAGCTTCTCGACGGCATCTTCGGCCCGGGAGTCCCGGGACGTGTCCAGATCGACGAGAACGCGAACGGCATGAAGGACACGCAGTCGATTCAGCGCTGTGGTCCGGCGCGCCTCGACGGCCGAGAGTTCGTCGTCATCGAGCCGACGCAGGGCGCAGCGAACGACTGCCCGTGAGCTCGGATCCCGCCCCAGGCGAGCTTCCAGCACGTACGCGATCCACTCACTCGAACGGGATGCTCTCGGCCAGCAAGGCGTAGCCCTCCTCGAGCGGGTGGCTGGCGTCCGCGTACATCTCCGACGGCAAGACGGCCGGCGAGACGAAGTCTACCGCCGCGTTCTCGAGCCACGCCTCGACCTCGGTCGCGAGCGCCCGGTGCCTCGAGAGCCCCGTCTCGCCGAGCAGATGCTCGTTGAAGGGGCCGACGACGACGAGCAGACGGTTGCCGCGTGAACGCAGTATCTCGACACAGCGCCGGAACTGCCGCCACTGGTACGACTCGGCCGCCGTCACCCAGTCGAGATCCCGCACCCGGATCCGTCGGCGGGTCCACGGAACCGATGTATGGCGCGGCTCGAAGACGGGCTCCGTGAGCGGGTCGGTGAAACGGAAGCGCAGAAGTCCCTCGCTCAACCGCGGATGCGTGAGCGTCCAGCGGTGGAGATCCTGGCTGTCGAAGCGAGTGATGCGTACGTGGCGTACCCAGTTCCAGAACTCGACGCGGCGCTCCAGCGCGATGCCGATGCGTTCGGAGGCGTCGGCACGATAGCAAGGAATCCGCGTGGTCAGCTGGGGCACGAGTCGTGCGTGGTGAAAGCGGAACTCCTCGTGGCCGCTGAGGTCGCGCTTCGGCGAGCTCATCCACAGGAGGTTGCAGTGCAGGATCACACGCGCGTCGGTGATCGAATCGCCGTGATGCTCCAGGAGCCCGGCCAGCGCTGCGGGGTGGATGCCATCGAGGCCGAGGTTCGCGAAGCTCGTGTCCTCGTGAACGCGAGAGAGGTGCGACGCCAGGGACCGTCCCGGAGCGACGTATTCGCCCCAGACGACCGAGTCTCCGAGAACGAGGACGTCGTGCGTGCTCTTCGCCGTCTCGCACCACTGCTCGAAGTGCCAGTAGTCCTCGCTCCAGGCGTAGGGTACACGATAGCCGACCGAGGGATCGAAGCCCTCGTGACGGGAGAGGCTGGCAGGCATGATCCAGACGACGAGAGTGACGACGACGACGACGATGAGCCACTCGCGCAGGTCGAGCTCCATGCCGACCGGACGGACGTCCTCGTCACGGAGATTCTCGGGACACTCGGTCATCGCATCAGAACTGGAAGTAGATGAACGCCGAGTCTCCCGACGGCGGCGCGAAGGCGAGGTAGAGAATCATGAACACGGCGACCGCTATCTTGACGACGCCGAGCTCGAGCAGGGGGCGAGCGGCGGACTCGTGGACCATCTGGTACACCCAGACGACGAGCACGAGCCCCATCGCCAGCACCGGATACGCCGGATCCTCGAGGCTCGGAACGCAGATGCACCTGGCGATGTACCAGGCATCTCCAACGCTCTCCGCCCGGAAAAAGATCCACGTGACGCAGACGAACGCGAACACGAGCACCCGCTTCAGCAGCTTCGGAACGCGGTCGCGGTACACGATGCTCCTTTCGAGCGGCAGCGACAGGATCCGGCCAAGGGCGTGCAGCGCTCCCCAGATCACGAAGGTCCAGGCGGCGCCGTGCCAGAGCCCGGAGACGACCATCGTGATCGCGATGTTGGCGCGCAGGCGAGCTGCGCCGCCCCGATTACCACCGAGAGGAATGTACACGTAGTCGCGAAACCAGGTCGACAGGCTGATGTGCCAGCGTCGCCAGAAGTCGCCGAGGTCGGTCGCGAGATAGGGACTGCGGAAGTTGACCATCAGCCGCAATCCCATCGTGCGTGCGATGCCACGCGCCATGTCGGTGTAGCCGCTGAAGTCGAAGTATATCTGCCACGCGAAGAAGAAAGTCGCGACAAGCAGAGCTCGGGAAGAGTGCTGCTCGGGAACCGCGTAGACCTGATCGACGTAGAGCGCGAGGTAATTCGCCAGCGCTACCTTCTTGAAGAGCCCGACGAGGAAGAGCGATGCGCCCGCGGTGATGTCGCGAACGCGGATGATCGGCTCGATCCCGAGCTGCGGAAGCAGCCGGGCAGCCCGCTCGATGGGCCCCGCGACGAGCTGTGGAAAAAGCGAGACGAAGGTCGCGAAGCGCAGAAGGCTGTGCTCGGCGT
Source organism: uncultured Planctomycetia bacterium (assembly GCA_964390645.1). Lineage (GTDB taxonomy): Bacteria > Planctomycetota > UBA8108 > UBA8108 > UBA8108 > CAYMLL01. The sequence continues at coordinate 4,064 of CAYMLL010000246.1, forward strand.
CGATCCGGCCGCGGTAATGGTCGATCGTGTAGCTCAGAGACTGGAAGGTGTAGAACGAGATGCCGACGGGCAGCAACACGTCGGGCTCGCGCAGCACGGCGTCGAGACCGATCTCGAGCAGCAGAGCGTTGAGGTTCTCCGCGACGAAGCCGCCGTACTTGAAGAACCCGAGCAGTCCGAGGTTGTTGACGAGGCTCACGACGAGCCACAGCCTCGGACGCCGACTCGCCACCATGCATCGGACACAGACATAGTCGACGAGCGTCGAGTAGACGATCAGGATCAGGTAGAGCGGGTTCCACCACGCGTAGAAGACGTACGACGCCACGAGCAGCAGCGGCAGTCGGAGCCGGGTTCGCCGAAGCAGGAGGTAGAGCGGCAGAAAGACGAGGAAGAAGACAAGAAACGGCCAGGTGTGAAAGAGCACCTACTCGCCCCTCGCGGCCTCGTCGAGCCTCTTGCGCTCCTCTTCGCTGAGGCGGCGCACGCAGCGAAATCCGACCGTGTTGTCCGAGAAGCAGGCGTCGCTCGTGCCCCAGTCGGCGTGCGAGCGATAACTCGAGCGACAAACATCAGCGCTGGACGCCCACGAGCCGCCGCGGATGACGCGCTCCTTCCCGGAGGTCGGACCGCGAGGATTCGAGACAGGGATTCCGTCGCGGTAGTCGACGGAGTAGTAGTCGGCGGAGTAGACGTCGTGGCACCACTCCGCGACGTTGCCGTGCATGTCGTAGAGGCCCCACCGATTCGGACGAGTCTTGCCGACAGATCGCGTGCGCTTGCCCGAGTTGCCTGCGTAGCACGCGTGGCTGCGCAGTCGGCTCTCGCCACCCTCGAATCCGTAGCCGGATTCCGCCGGCTGCCCGGCGCGGCACGCGTACTCCCACTCCGCCTCGGTCGGCAGTCGATAGCCGCTCGCGTTGAAGTCGCACTCGAGAGAATCCTCGTCATAGCAGGGCTCCAGCCCTTCGAGCCGCGAGCGCTCGTTGCAGATCATCGCCGCGTCGGACCACCGCACCTGCTCCAGCGGGTGGCCTGCACCCTTGAACTGCGACGGATCGGGCATCTGGAGCCTCGCAAGCAGGTCCTGCGTGGCCTCGAACTTGTCGATCGCGAAAGCGTCGACCTCGACCTGGTGAGCCGGTGCCTCCTGAGGTCTTCCGTCCTCCGCGCCCATGCTGAACGTCCCGCCCGGGACGAGGATCATCGTGTCACCCTGAGGCGTCTCGATCTCGACGGAAGGGGCGACTTCGGGGATCGGTACGCGTGCGGTGTCACGGCAACCGAAGAGAACAGCCACTACGTAAGTCACCGCGGGAGCACGCCACGGGCAGCGCAGAGATCCGACCGTCCTCATTTTCCGGCGCTCGTCCGCGAATCAGCGAGCGCAGGCAGCCAGTCAGCCTCCTTGTTCGCGGCTCCGTCGTCGGTCAGGCGCACCGGAGCCCCCCCGTTCGCACGAACCACCCACAGATCCCACTTCGCGCGCACGCCGACGAACTCGGCGAGACCGCGACTCGTTCCGGGGCCGTCCGCCTTGACACGTCCACCCGGTCCCCGACTGAAGACGATGAAGCGACCATCCGGAGACCACTCCGAGTGGTAGACATGCTGCTCGTCCTTGACGACGGCGCGTTGATTCGTCACCTTCGGAACGCCGACTTCGAGGGAGATCTCGGCGACGGCGATCGTGTGGTCGTCGCGACCCCAGGTGATCCTTGTACCGTCCGGGCTGAGGTCGGGTCGACAGCCACCGATGCCGAGGTCGTGGACACCGTCCCCATCGATCTCGAGGGCGAGCATCGCGTGGCCGTATCCCATGCCACCGTGGACGGTCGCGACGATCCACTTGCCGTTCGGCGCCCAGCAGATGTTGTAAAGGTGGTGGATCTTCTCGTTCGGGTGCTTCGTCGTCGTCCCCTTCGCGACGTCATGGAAGAAGACACCCTTTGTCGCGAAGTCGGTGACGGTGTACTTCGAGAACTCGCCGGCGAGATATGCGATCGTCTTGCTGTCCGGGCTCCAGCAAGGCTGGCGTGCATTCGACGCGACAAGCTTGCGGTTCCTGCCGTCGCGATCCATCACGTAGACGCTGCGAACGCGCTTTCCATCCCTCGTCTCGTCGGCGACGAAGCAGATCTTCGATCCATCGGGCGCAGCTTTCGGGTACAGCTCGTGGACGTCCTTCGTACGCGTCAGGTTGCGGCCTTGCGATCCGTCCGATCGCCGCAGGGCGATTTCCCAGTTGCCGTCGCGGTAGGTCTCGTGAAGAAGGAAGTGGGGCGAGGCACGCAGGGCATCGAGAAGCGAGCCGGGGTAAGCCGACACGCTTTCATCCGTCACGACAACCGTGGCCGCCAGCAAGGCGAGCGCGGCAGCGGCCGAAAGGGCGCGAAGGAACTGCTGCATGACAATTCGCCTCCTGCGACGTTCGGTTTCGGATGGAGAGCCTACCCCGCGACCAGATGCCATTCAACCGCCGTTCGCAACCGGGCTTCCTTGACCTCGCCGAGAAGGTCCGTGTAGTCTGGGCGCCTGCTCGAGACCACTGACGAGGCTGAACGATGGCTGGCAAGAGCCGCCGGTTCCCGGACGATCCGATCGAGAGCGGTGCTGACATCAGCATGAGCGACGCTGACCTGGAGGCCTTGATGGCGGGTCACGCGGCGCCGACGGACACCCCGTCGACCGACATCAACGAGCTCGAGTCAGGCGAGCGCGTCGAGGGTGTCGTGATCGACCTTCAGGCGGGAGACGTGCTCGTCGAGATCGACAGCAAGACACACGGACTCATCGAAGAGAGCGAGTTCGAGGCGTTCGAGGACTTGCCAGAGGTCGGCACGCCGATCTCGGCGAACTTCGTGCGCTATGACGCGGACCGGGACCTCGTCGTGCTCTCGGTGCGCAACGCGCGCAAGGAGGTGTTCTGGGAGGAGCTGCGTCCGGGTGACGTGCTCGAAGGCTCCGTAACGGCAACGAATCGAGGTGGACTGACGCTCGACATCAAGGGGACGCGTGCATTCCTGCCGGTCTCGCAGATCGAGTTGACGCGAGTGGAGAACCTCGATCCCTACGTCGGCAAGAAGCTGCGCGTCGAGGTGACCTCCTTCGATCGCGCAGATCAGGACATCGTCGTCAGTCGTCGCACGATCCTCGAGCGCGATGCTCAAGAGCTTCGTGGCAAGGCGCTCGCCGGTCTGAGCGAGGGCGAGGTGTTGAAGGGAACGATCGTCCGTATCAACGACTTCGGAGCCTTCGTCGATCTCGGGGGTGTGGAGGGACTGCTGCACGCGAGCAAGATTCGCCAGGAGCTCGGCAGCACCGAGAGCTTGCAGGTTGGCGGCACGCTCGAGGTCGAGGTGCAGCGCGTCGACCCGGAGCGCGAGCGCGTCGGTCTCGACTTCAAACGGGTCGCGACGAGCGACTGGAGCGTTTCGATCGAAGGTTACACCGTTGACGACGAGATAACCGGCTGGGTGTCGCGGGTGTCGGCGGACGGGGCCTGGGTCTCGATCGAGGAAGGAATCGAGGGGCTCATCCCTCGCACCTTGCTGCTCGGTCTCGCCGACGCGCCGCAGAAGGGGGCGATCGTACGCGCCAGGATTCGCGAGATCGATCGAGAACGGCGGCTGATCGAGCTCGAGCCGATCGCCTGAAGCCAGAGTTCGATCCCGAAGAGACGAAGAAACCGGGGCCGGAGCCAGTCAACGATGCAGCAGGATGAGGCAGCAGAACCCGTGGGACCCGAATCGAAACGATCTCCGCTGGGAGTTCTCTTCCTCACTGTCTTCGTCGATCTGGTCGGCTTCTCGATCATCTTCCCGCTCTTCCCTCGCATGCTCGAGCACTACCTGGAACTCGAGGGAGCGGAGAGCCTGATCGGCCGCCTGAACACGACGCTCAGCGACCTCGCCGGGGGAGAAGGCGAGCGCAAGGAGTTCTACACGACGGTGCTCTTCGGGGGAGTGCTCGCGTCGCTGTACTCGATTCTGCAGTTCGTGTTCGCACCGATCTGGGGACGCCTGTCGGATCGCAAGGGTCGGCGGCCGGTGCTGCTCGTGACGATCGGAGGGCTGGCGTTCAGCTATCTGGTCTGGGTCTTCAGTGGCTCATTCCTGCTGCTCATCATTTCGCGGCTCTTGAGCGGAATCATGGGCGGGAACATCGCGGTCGCGACGGCAGCGATCGCGGACTCGACGGACGAGAAGAGCCGGTCGAAGGGAATGGGCGTGATCGGGGCGGCGTTCGGTCTCGGCTTCATACTCGGGCCGGCTATCGGCGGCGGGCTATCGTTCATCGACGCGTCGGGCTCGGGCGTTCCCGGGCTGAACCCGTTCTCCGCGGCGGCGGCGGGCGCTTGCCTCCTGTCGATCTGGAACGTGATCTGGGTGGCAAGAAAGTTCGACGAGACCCTGCCACCGGAGAAGCGCGGCGCAGGCGACGGGTCGCGACGGCCGATCAACCCCTTGGTTCTCTTCCGGAGCTTCGAGTTTGCCGGCGTGACGCGAACAAACGTGGCGTACTTCTTCTTTCTCGTCGCGTTCGCCGGCATGGAGTTCACGCTGACCTTCCTGGCCCACGACCGCTTCGAGTACGGGCCGATGGACAACGCGCTGATGTTCGTTTACATCGGCTTCCTCCTGGCGCTGGTCCAGGGGGGCGTGGTACGGCGCGTGGCTCCGAGGTTCGGAGAGCGAAAGATCGCTCTTCTCGGACTGGCGCTGGTCATACCGGGGCTGATTCTGACAGGAATGAGCGAGACCCTGTTGACGTTCTACGCCCGCCTCCGACTCCTCGCCCTGGGAAGCGCCTTCGCGACCGCGTGCTTGACGGCCCTGGTCTCGCTCTACGCTCCTTCGGAGCGCCAGGGTGAGGTCCTGGGCGTCTTTCGCTCCCTCGGAGCCCTGTCTCGAGCCGTGGGCCCGATCCTCGCATGCGCTGCCTACTGGAAGCTCGGCGAGAAGTGGCCGTATTACGGCGGAGCCGTGATGATGGCCCTGCCAATCGTTCTCGCGCTGGCGCTCCCGGCGCCTCGCAAGTCTCGAGGCTAAGGGGACCGGAAGAAGCGAGCTCGAAAGTCACGTCTACTCGTCAGGGCCCCTGCGAGAAGAAGTCGAAGCAGCGTGATTTCCGCAAGCGTGTACCCGCGCAAGCGTGTACCCGCGCAAGCGTGTACCCACGCAAGCGTGTACCCGAGGTACATTCGAGTTCGGGGCGCACGCAGCACCGTCCCCCCCCCCCCCCGGGGGGGCGCCCCCCCCCCCCCCCCCGCGGGGGCACCCCCCCCCCCCCCCCCCCCCCCCCACCCCCCGCGGGGGGGGCGCCAACACGACCCCGACGCGGCCCCGACCTGAAGTCGACTGCAGAACCTAATCCGCCGACGAATCGGGCTCATATGAGAATGACCCGAGTGACCTGATCCAAGTGACCCAGGTTGATGTGTGTGTGTGAGGAGGCGCGGCCAGCCGTCGCCGATGACGTCGTCGCGGCGCCCGAATGCGGTAGGGTCCTGCCCAGAAGGGGCGAGGAACCCCGGTGGCTGACCTCCGATCAGCCCCTCGAGGGCTTCTTTTCCCCTCGATCGCATGCTCACGACACACCCTTCCCTGTGCCCCCCGCTGGATCCCGCAACGGGGGAGGCGCTCAGGACGATCTGACCCATCGGCCGCGCCGGAGCGTCATCCTGGCTCGCAGCGCACACTGCAGTGCAAGCGCATCCAATAGGTTCCCGGCGGGAACAGCACGTCCCGGATCCCGATCGCGAAGTCGCAGGCTGCAGCGCGGTACGCCTGCAGCCACTCTGCCAGCGCTCGGAGCTTCTCCGCACGGGCCTTCCTGTCCTTCGCCGCGACGCGCGGGCGAATCGGCGAACTCTTGCGCGCCGTTCGCGGAGAGTCGAAAGGATCCTGCGCTAGCACCCCTTCGACTCCGAGAAACCTGCGTCCGGCGGCTCGTATTCGATCGCGCGCCTGACGCTCAAGCCTCTCCACGGCTTGCGCGTAGCGCTCTGCGAACTCCCGATCCGACAACTCCTCGAAGCCCGAAGGGCGCTCGAACCTCACCGTGACGCCCTCGGGGAGCTTGGACTTCTTGCGGAAAAAGAACCCCGGTCGCGGACACTGCTTGCTGTACGCACCGTTCGTGAACGTCCCGGAGCGCACGCCGGGCCAGTCAGCGCCGTGTGAGACCAGCCCTGCAGCGACAGGATTGGCAAGCGTGTAAGCCATCTTGTCGAGGACATCTTCGCGGTGGACCGGTTCGACGCGCGAGTAGGAGCCTGGGGAGAAGAAGTTCTCCGAGCGCTGGTAGTGGCGGTTGAGACTGCGAGCGACGTAGCCGTTGAACCACTCCATGAAGCCCGGCAACTCGCCGCGTACATCGGTGACGACCATGTGGATGTGATTCGACATCACACAGAGCGCATGCAGGAGCACGCCGTGACGCCGCGCGGCGTAGCCGAGGCAGTACTCGATGACGGTGCGCACCTCGACGGAAGGCCTGAGGAGAAACTGACGCTGCGCGCAGGTGCGGGTGATGAAGTAGCTCGTGTCAGGGAGGACGGGTCTTGGCAACGACATGGCGAGCGCACCCGTGCAAAGCGCGGGCCAGGAGATCGGCGTGTGCGAGATTCATCTCCTAGTAGCATAGGGCCAACGGCTTGCGAGATCGCGCCGATGAAAGCCGAGCGCCGTCGAGAGCGAAAACACCCGAAAGTGTCCGGCTCGAATCCGAACGAAACGTGCGGATGCGGACAGAGCGGCGATGACAGCTGCTGTCGAATCTCGACCCTGACGGGCCACGTCAGTTGAGTTCGGGCTTTGGAGGCATGAACGAGAAGAACTCGTAGACACCGCCTTCGCGATGCATCGAACGCTGCCAGAGCATGTCCGGTGGCGTGTCAAAGATGAACTCCGTCGACGCGGACTGAACGATCCAACCCTTGGCGTCGAGTTCACTCTCGAGCTGTCCGGGACCCCACCCGGCGTAACCGCAAAAAACGCGGAACTGATCAGACGGTGTCGCCCCCTTCGGCTCGTCTCCCGCCAGCCCCTTCGGCTCGTCTCCCGCCAGCCCCTTCGCCTCGTCTCCCTCCAGCAACTGCTCCAGAAGCGCCAGATCGCTACCAAGATACAGTCCCGGAATCACCGGGCTGGCACTCGAGCACACCGCGAGATCATCGCGTCGATGCAGCAAGAAGACTGCCGCCGGCTGGACGGGACCACCGTGAAACGCCAGCAATCGAGTTGACGATGGCTTGTCCGTCAACGATTCCCAGAGATCGGCAACACGGTGCTCGCCACGCCGATTGAGAATGAGCCCGAACGCTCCGTCGTCGCTGTGCTCGGTCACCAGCACGACGGTGCAACGGAAATTCGGATCCACCAACCCCGGCCGCGAAACGAGCAAGGACCCACCGACTCGCCGACTCTCGACCTTTCCCACGACTCTAGGGATTTCCTGGTTCCTGTTCCAACCGAAGACCGGAGACTCGAAGGACCTACGGCGTCGATTATAGGCACTGCACCAGGTGAATCCAGACGCCAGTCCGCACACGCTCGAGCTGGCGCATCACCTGCCCACACACCCCACCCAGGCTGGGGACGGAGAGGAGAGACGGAGAGAGGCTGGGGACGGAGAGGGAGAGCCCCGGAGTTTGATACCCATCGGGTGCCCTCACAGGGGGAGACGCACGTCACCCAGGCTTGGCCCGCTCCCGCTCCCGCTCCCAGGCTTGGCCCGCTCCCGCGTCACCCGGGCTTGGCCCGCTCCCGAAGCTTGGCCCGCTCCCGCTCCCGGGGTGCCCTCACAGGGGGAGACGCACGTCACCCAGGCTTGGCCCGCTCCCGCGTCACCCACGCTTGGCCCGCACCCGCTCCCGTGGCCCGCTCCCGGGCATCGCCCGCTCCCCC
>CAYMLL010000247.1:0-5186 GCA_964390645.1 uncultured Planctomycetia bacterium
CGGTGCTCGCCCCGCAGAGCAGACCGCCGTCGGGGAGGATCAGCGGGCGGTTCTTCACCGGCCCGCACGCGTGACCGGCGTAGGGGAGGAAGACCTTGCCGTCGCCCTTCGTCGAGACCTCGGGGAGCCAGACGCGCTTCGACCAGGTCTTGCCCGCGTCGCGCGACGTCTTCACCGCGCCCCACCAGTTGCGGAAGCCCTTGTTCCGCGTCAGCCCGCTGATCTTGTAGTAGAGGTAGACCGTGCCGTCGGGATGAGTGAACAGCACCGGATTCCAGCAGGAGAACTCCTTCTCCTCGCCGTCGACGATGCGGTGGCCGGCGTCGACGATGGCCGGTTCGGACCAGCCGGCGCGCGGCGTCTTGCGGCTCGCCCAGATCTTCACGTCGGGGGCGTGCTCACCGGTTCCCCCGAACCAGGCCGCGATCAGCGTGCCATCCGCGGCCTGCGTGATCGTCGACGCGTGCGTCTCGTGCCGCCGAGGCAGGGGTCCGCAGGGGATGTCGTGCTCCTCCAGCACCGCGCGATCCCGGTCGTGTCCGTCGGCGGTGACTGCGGGGATGCACGTCAGCAGCCCGGCAAGGGCCGCTCGGAACAAGGTGCTTCGGCTCGTCATACCCTCACTCACCGTGCTGACGCGACCGTTCCGCCTGCTCGGCGAGCGGCTGGAGATCAACGCGGACGCGAGCGGCGGCCGCCTCGCGGTGGAGATTCTCGACGCCGCCGGTCAGTCGCTGAAGGGCCACGTCAGCCGGCCGATCCGCGCGGACTCGCTGCGGACCGTGCCGCAGTGGAGCGGCGCGGAGGATCTCTCGAAGCTGCGGGGACGAACCGTGCGCCTCCGGTTCACGCTCGAGAACGCGAAGCTCTACGCGTTCCAGGTGCGCTAGCTGCCGACGCCGCACCCGGAGGTGCGCGTGGCGCCTTCCCGGGCCCACGACTCGACCGGGCAGGCTCTCAGAACAGCTTCAGCAGCGGCTCGCCCTGGACGATGTGGTGCGGCCGTCCCCCCACGTCGTGGACGACGGTCTCCGACGAATACCCCAGCGCATGGTAGATCGTCGCGACGAAGTCGGGGACGTGCAGCGGGGCGTCGACCGGCGCGGCCCCTTTGCGATCCGACGCCCCCCATACCTGGCCGCCCCGGACACCCGCGCCGGCGAGCACGGTGCTGTACACGCCTCCCCAGTGGTCTCGCCCGGCCTTCTTGTTGATCTTCGGCGTCCTGCCGAACTCGCCCGTCCATGCCACCAGCGTGTCGTCGAGCAGACCACGCTGATCGAGATCCTCCAGGAGCGCCGAGAAGGCGCGGTCCAGGGGCGGAAGAAGAACGTCCTTCATCACCTGGAAGTGCTTCGCGTGGGTGTCGAAGTTCCGGGTCGACTTCAGGTACATCCACGGCACGGTGACGAGCCCGACGCCGGCCTCCACCAGACGCCGCGCGACGAGGCAGCTGCGGCCGAACTTGTTGTCACCGTAGCGCTCGAGAGTCGCCGGCTTCTCGTCGTCGAGGCAGAACGCCTTCCACGAGTTCGAGCGCGACGAGAGGATCTCCAGCGCCTGCGTCTGAAACCTCCCGAAGCTCCGTGTCGCACCATCGCGACGATCGGCTCTCAGGGACTCGAGGGACTCGAGGAGCCGGGTACGCTCGTTCAGGCGGTGGCCGGCGATCCGGGGAGACGGGACGAAGGAGGGCAGCAGCGTCCCCGGCATCCAGCCCTCGTCGATGAGCATCAGCGGATCGTACTTCGGTCCCAGGAACCCACCGTTCTGGCCGGCCCATTGAAAGTTGTTCTGGTCTCCGATGCGCACCGGAAGCTGAACCGACGCGGGTAGATCGTTCCGGTCGCCACGAGCCTGCCGGATCACCGCGCCGATACAGGGGGGATCCCTGCGCGACATCTGTGGCTCACCCCGCGGCCTCGGCGCGTGCTTCAACCCCGTGAGGTTGTAGTGAACGCCGACGCCGTGCGTCGAGCTCTCGTGATGGACGGAGCGCAGGATCGCGTAGCGGTGCGCACCGCGGGCCAGCATGGGAAGGTGCTCGCAGATGCGGATGCCGGCAACCGAGGTCTCGATCGCGGAGAACTCGCCCCGACAGCCGTCCGCGGCGTCCGGCTTCGGATCGAAGGTCTCCTGCTGGGCGGGACCGCCGGTGCCGTAAAGAAGGATGCAGCTCCTCGCTCGACCGCCGCCGCCGGCAGCCTCATCCCGGCCGCGCGGCGAGGCGTGAGCACGGCCTCGCAAGAACCCGGGAAGACCGGAACCCAGCGCCGCAATCGTACCGACTCGAAGAAAGGTGCGTCGCACGTGCCGGCCGTGAGGCATGAACTTCTCCGACTCTGGTCACTGGACCCGGAAACCCGGGAGTGTCTGGCGAAGTGACGCCTGCAGCGCTCTTGAAGGCCTCATCTCGAGGTCGAGGCTATCCTCCTTGGAACCCGACGGCAACGCAAGCGGCCAGTGGGGTGGGAGCCGGGGCCGAGCCTCCCGGCGGTTCCCGGCAGCGCCCCGCGTCCTGCCGTCCCGACGGGAAAGGACGGGCCCCGGACGGAGCCCGCGTCGTGGCCGGATTCCCGACGTCCGCAGGCCGCTGAAGCCGGCACCGATCCAGGTGACCTCGAATCAGCAGCCGGCGCCGTACGTGACGAGCCCCGGTCGCCGCGGCACCTCGGGTCTCACACCGTCTCTCTCGGGTACGTGGGAGGACGTTTCTCCCGGAAGGCCCTGGCAGCGTGCTGGAAGTCGCCGGACAGGACCGCAAGCGACTGCGTGCGGTTCTCCAGGTACAGCGCCGCTTCCAGGCTCTGCGCGTCGACGCCCTGATTGAGGACCTCCTTCGTCATCCGAAGGCCGAAGGGACTCTTCTGCAGCATGGAACGCGCGACCTCCAGCGCGCCCTCCACCGCCTGTCCGTCGGGCACGGTACGCGTGATGAGCCCCATCTCCTTCGCTTCGGTCGCGTGCAAGGTCCGTCCGGTGTACAGCAGGTCGGCGGCCCGGGCGAAACCGACGAGCCGCGGAAGCCAGTAGCTGCTGCCGATTTCGCCGCCCGACAGCCCGACGTTGATGTAGGAGCAGATGAAGCGAGCGCTTTCGACGGCGACGCGGACATCGCACGCCATCGCAAAGGAGAAGCCTCCACCCGCGGCAACTCCGTTGACCGCCGCGATGATGGGCTGCGGGATCTTGCGCATATGAAGCGAGAGGTCCGCGATGCGCCGCTGGGTACGGGAGTGCTTCGAGACGCTCGCGCGGATATCAGCGGCCTCCTGTTGACGAGGCCGCCCGGCCTTGAGGTCCGTTCCGGAGCAGAAGCCTCGATCGCCCGCGCCGGTCAGAATCAGCACCCGCGTCTCGATATCGGACTCGAGCGAGTCGTAGAAATCGTGCAGCTCCTCGACCATCTGCATCGAGATCGCGTTGAGGCGATCCGGACGATTCAGCGTGACCACGGTCACACCCTCTACCGGGCGGTCGAGCAAGAAAGTCTCGTAGGATGACATTCGCGAGTGCTCCCTGGCGGTGCTTCCGCCATCGATGGTTGTCACGTCGAGCGCAACACGCTACCGCGGTACGCTCCACGATGCGCCCTGGCGTCCACCACGTCCACCTGCCTTGTCCCGGGACGTGAAGATCCTGCGCTGACCGGGCTCCGCGGGATCGAGCTCTCTCGGTCGTCCGCGACGGCGGTACCGGAAGGAGCACGGGCGAGCATCTCGACGCTGGGATTCAACCAGCGACTGAATCAGAAAGCGGTATCGTTCCGGGAGGGGGAGTTCAGCCGGAGCCACCCGTGCTTCTCGATCCCGGATCACCGACGCGGGCGCTCCGTCGACAGAAGGGCAGGGAACGAGCCTATACAGCAAAGTCCGCAGCCAGGTCCGGGGGCGCCGATCCTGCAACGTCGCGCCCCGGCACCTCGACCTCGACCTCCACCTGGTGAGTCCCACGCCTGCTGAACGGGCAGAGCCCGACCCGAGCGGCGACGTGTTCATCGCCCGTGACGATCCGGACTCCGCGCGTGCCCGTCGACACCTTCGGGCTACGCCCGGATGGGCGCGCCCTGCGGTCTCAACCGCACCCCGCGTAGCTCTCGCAGCCGAGGTCGCCAGGGCCGCCGATGGCGTCCGGATCGACTCCGCAGCCGCTGCCGACGGACGGCGGCCCCGGAGCCACCGGAGGCTCACCGCCGAGAAACAGGTAGCCGAGCAAGGCGACGGAGTCGGTGAGGTTCAGCCGGGCGTCGTTGTCGACATCGGCGGTCTCCAGACAGCCGAACGCGTCGCCGCCCTGGAAGAGATAATCCAGGATCCGGACCGCGTCGGTGAGATTCACGATGCCGTTCGAGTCGACGTCTCCACGAGAGAAGATTCCTGGCGGGTCCTTCACCACCTCCCGGGCCTCGACCCGGATGGAGAAGGCCCCGGCAGCTGCGGGAGACCGGCTGCTGACGACAATCGCATGGGTTCCCGGCTCGAGATCGATGTCCAGGCAGGCACCGACGGCCGCGTCCAGACAACCGTCGTTGAAGGCCACCTCGTCACAGGAATCGTCCCAGACGGAGACGCTCGGATCAAAACTGTCCGAGGTCACGAGAATCGTCCCCTCGAAGGCCTCTTCGATCTCGAGCGAGAACACCTCGACCGGAAGATCGAACGGCGGCAGCCGGCAGCCGCTCGAGCCCAGATCGCCTTCGCGGGGCTCACCCAACCCGAGATCCCCGGATCGGCAACGATCGCAGAAGGTCCCCACACCACCCTCGCACCGGGCGAGAAGACTGAAGGCTCCGCCCTGGCCGACGGCGAAGCTGCTGACACCGACGAAGTAGGTCCCCGCCGGGAGCTCCTGCACCAGTCGAGAATTCAGGCCATCGCCGCCATCATCGTCCTCCGCGATGAGCCTGCAGGTGACGTCAAAGAGCTGGATGAAGGTGTCGTAGGCACCCGTCAAGTCGATCGTGACCTGGCCACCGTCCACATCGAGGAGGAAGAAATCGAGCGACTGACCCGAGCTTCTCGAGCAGCCTGTCTGGGGGAAGTCGCTGTCGAGAGGCTCGCCGCAAACGAGCTGCTCCAGCTCGCAGCCGATGCAGGGATTGCTCTCGTCGTCGCAGGCATCTCCCACGCCATCGCCGTCGGCATCGGCCTGCGCCGCGTTGGCGACGTCGGGGCAGTTGTCCACCC
>CAYMLL010000247.1:5286-11861 GCA_964390645.1 uncultured Planctomycetia bacterium
GGTAGGGGACGCCGTCGATCGCGTTCCACTCCACGACCGTCTGCAGGCCGCAGGCGTCATCGTTGCTGGTCACGCAGAGGGGCGCGTCACAGTCCCCCTCGTAGACGCTCAGCCGGGTGTCGTAGGTGCTGCCCCCGCACGTGTCCGCCCTCAGCATCTCCCCCGTGCCGACGACGCTGTACCACACTCCCGGCGCGTTGCTCGCGCCGCAGTCCGCGCTCTCGGGATCCGGGGTCGCCCAGGCGGTGTTCCCCTCGACGATGGCGGTCAAGCCGACCCCGACGACGACCTCCCCGTCCTCCTCGAAAACCAGCTCGATGGCATCCGTGCACAGGTCGTTGCCCCCGGCGTCGCAGGCGTCTCCCACGCCGTCGCCGTCGGCATCGGCCTGCGCCGCGTTGGCGACGTCGGGGCAGTTGTCCACCCCGTCGGGCACTCCATCGTCGTCGGCGTCAGCCTCGGGAAGAGCCGCCTGATTCCTCACCGTCAGGACGTAGTCGCCCGCACTGGTACCCCACCCGTGCACCAGGATCAGGTAGGGGACGCCGTCGATCGCGTTCCACTCCACGACCGTCTGCAGGCCGCAGGCATCATCGTTGCTGGTCACGCAGAGGGGCGCGTCACAGTCCCCCTCGTAGACGCTGAGACGGGTGTCGTAGGTGCTGCCGTCGCACGTGTCCGCTCTCAACATCTCGCCCGTGCCGACGACGCTGTACCACACTCCCGGCGCGTTGCTCGCACCGCAGGAGGCGTTCTCCGTATCCACGCTGGCGCCGAACGCGGTGCTGCCTTCGACCGTGACGGTTCCACCTGCCTGCAGCGGAAGCGACTCCGCATCACCACACAGGTCGTTGTCCTGCTGGGCGAAGAGACTGCCGCGGGAGACGATCAGCAGGACGAGCAAGGCATTCCGAGACATGTTGTTTCCTCGATGGCACGTGTACCTACCATGCTACTCCGCCCGCCCAGCACCTCCTCGAGGAAAAAGGAACCGCTGCACAAGGACGGCGACGACCGGTACCCACTGTCCTGCGCCTTCTCGACGTCCTAAAATGCCTTCGTCGACGAACCCCGGGTCGGCCCACCTGGAAGGCGGCTCCACGAGGAGAGCAACGAGCGCACCCCGAGCCGTCTCGTCCCGTCCGATACGAACGATTCCGTACTTCGCCTACAACCCCTTGAAGAAGCGCTCCGGATGCGAAAGGGAGTCAGCTCACCCGGAATCGAGGCGCCGGAACGCTGGCACCGTGGCGCATTGTCGGGTTCCGGCAACGAGGAGCTCGGGCGAAGCGGCCGCTCTCGCGCCGAATCGACTTTTTCAGCGGGCCGTGACGGCATGGCCGTTCCGCGGCTTTCCATGGACGGGGCTTCGATTCAGGCGCCCTGTCGTACCGCAACTGGCCACTCAGACGACACCAGGATAACGAGGCCGGCATCGATGAAACGACACATGGGGCTCCTTCTGGTTCTGACTGTTCTACCGGGTCAGTGGCAGTCCGTCAGCCTGGCTCAGACCGCTGCCGAGCCGACCCCGAGCTTCTCTGCCGCCCAGGCAGCGGCGGGAAAAACGGCCTACGGGAAGCACTGCGCCTCCTGTCACGGCGCCGACCTGGCCGGCATCCACCTCGCACCGAGCCTGATTGGCGGACGCTTCGATCGGACATGGCGCGGCAAGTCCGCCGATGTGCTTTCGTTTCACCTGCGCCGGATGCCTCCGGAGTCGGTGGCCGAATCCACAAAGCTGAGCGAAACGACCTACACCGACATTCTGGCCCATACTCTGCAATCCAATGGCTTCCCTTCCGGCGATGCCGAGTTGCCCTCCGACCTGGCCGCACTCCGCGCCATCACCATTCCGAAGCTGGAGGGGGTGGATTACGACCCCGTGGTGCCAGTGGCCAAGTCGGCGGAGCAGATCGCATTACTGAGCAGTCTTCCTGCTGTCACGGATGCGATGCTGCGCGACCCTTCGCCCGATGACTGGCTGCACTGGGGACGTACGTACGGCGGCCAGAGTTACAGCCCGCTGAAGCGGATCAACAGAGAGAACGTGAAAGACCTCGAGCCGGCGTGGCGCGTTCCGCTGCTGTTTGGCTCGAGCATGCCCATGCCGTTGGTCCATCAGGGTGTCATGTTCCTGCATACCTACCCTGATACGGTCATCGCGATGGACGCCACAAACGGGGCGGTGCTGTGGCGGTACAGGCGAGAGGGCATCGAAGGATCGTCGAAGAAGATGGGCCTGGCCCTGCACGACGACATGGTGTTCGCGCCCACCTCCGATCTGCATGTGATCGCCCTGAAGGCGAAGACCGGCGAGCTGGTCTGGGACCACAGGATGGACACCCGGACGTCCGAAAGAGCGCGCCGGAGGTTTCATACCAGGAGCGCCCCTTTGATCGCCGGTGACAAGGTGATCCAGGGAGTCCTGGGATTCAGGGTTCCGAAAGGCGCGTTCATCGTGGCGATAGATATCGAGTCTGGCAAGGAGGCGTGGCGCTTCAACACGATCGCATGGCCCGGCCAGCCCGGCGGCAACACGTGGAATGATCTGCCCGTGGAGAAGCGCAACGGCGGCTCGGTCTGGCATCAGGGGACCTACGACCCCGAGTTGAACCTGGTCTATTACGGTATAGCGCCGACTTACGACACGGCTCCACTCCTGGTTCCTGTGGAGAAGAAGGGTGTCACGAATGAGGCCATGTATACCAACTGTACCGTTGCTCTGGACGCCGACTCCGGAAAGCTGGTCTGGTACTACCAGCACATGCAAAACGATCAGTGGGATCTTGACTGGGCGTTCGAACGTCAGATCACCGAGCTACCCACCAAAGATGGCGGCACTGTGAAAGCCGTCATGAATGTAGGGAAGATGGCCATGCTCGACGCGCTGGATGCAGCCACGGGCAAGTTCCTCTTCTCGGTCGATACGGGGGTGCAGAACGTGATCACGGCCGTGGATCCGGTGACCGGCGCCAAGACCATCGATCCGGCAAGAATGCCGAACCCCGACACGCCATGCGTGGTTTGCCCGGTACCCTTCGGCGCTCGAAGCTGGCCTCAAACTTCCTACAGTCCACGAACGAATTTCGTGTACGTGCCCATCACCGAATCGTGCTTCTAGATGAGTGTTACGGGAAAAGGTGGCTGGCTGCTCACGACGGGTGTCGATTTTGGCGGTGCGACCCATCCGGGTCTCGCTGACGGAATGATGGGCCGCGTGCAGGCCATCGACGCGGCGAATCAGGAACTGGCGTGGAACACGGATCAGGTCACTCCGCCATCCACCGGGTTGCTGTCCACCGCAGGAGGACTGCTCTTCTCCGGTGATATCGATCCTTCGCTCAAGGCGTTCGATGACACGACCGGCAAGCTGCTTTGGCAGGCTCCGCTCGACGATGCGCCCAGCTCGAGCCTCGTCACCTACAGCGTCAAGGACAGGCAGTACGTGGCCGTCGTCGTGGGAATGACCAACAACTTCGTCAGGGACATCACGAGCTCCCACAACCGCTGGAGCGCGAGCAAGGGCCTCAGCTCCATGAAGAGCAAGCCAGGCCGTCGAGGAGGAGCCGCCCTCTGGGCGTTCGCACTGGACGACTTCGTGCGTGAATGGAAGGTCGAGGATCTCGTGTCGGAGCTGGACGAACTGAACCGGGGCCGCTCGTTCTCGAACGGGCAGAGGCTCTTTGGTGCCTCTTGCAAGGCCTGTCACCGGGTTCGCGGCCAGGGGACCGAGATTGGACCGAGCTTGAAGGAGATGAGCCAGAAGGTCCGGGACGGGAAGGCGGATCGCCGCGCGATGCTCACGGAGATCGTGCAGCCCTCCAGGGTCATCGACAAGAAGTTCCGTACTCAGATCATCGTCACCCGGCAGGGAGATCTGGTCAGCGGTGTCGTGGTTCACGAAGACGACGGGGTGGTTCGGCTGCTTTCCAGTCAAGGTGAGAAGCCGAAGGAGGTGGCGAAGGCCAGGATCGTCAGTCGTGACGAGTCCGAGACCTCGCTGATGCCGCTCGGCCTGCTGAACTCGTTGAACAAGGAGGAGGTTCTGGACTTGCTCGCGTATCTGGAGAGTGGGGGGAATCCCGCCTATCGGGCGTACGGACGGTAGGATTCTTGCCGGTGCTTCGGCCTTCGAGTTCTGGCCAGCCGCCAGCGCCTGAAGCCATCGAATCCCGGAAACTCGTGCTCGGACGAACACGGAGACTGGATCCGCTCCTGGCGGCAGGTCACGCCGCAGGACGGGGTGTTTCGTAGGACATCGTCCGACTCGCGCCGCCGGTCCTCGATCGGGCCCAGCCTCCACGCCTCCGCTCACACGTTCCGGTATCTCACCGGGACCGTCTCTGAACCCGGATTGGGTGAGCAAGGCTGGCTCGGCGAGGCGATAACCAGAACACAACGCGTCGGAATGCGGACCTGCTCGAGCACCTCTGAACACATCGGCGGCAAGTTTGCGCAGTCGTTTCGTGTGGTTACCACTCGCCTGTCTGACATCCCTTGCCGCTGGCTTCGTAGCCGGCGAGCGGTCCGCCAGACGTGGGCCAACCGAGAAAACCGCGACTCACGAGGAGAGCCAACGGCGACTCCTCCGGCAGCAAACAAGAGCGCTGCAAATCGACCTGGAATCGACGCAGCAACAGCTGCGGAAAACAACCGAGGAGCTCGCGTCTCTTCGGGAAGAGATCGCCCCGGACGTGAGCCTTCCGGACCCCTCCGACTGGCCCGACGCCGTCCGTCCTCCTCTGGCGACGTCCATGGCGCAAGCTCGGGCTCTGTTCGACACTGCTCTCGAGGAGCAGGACTTCGAGGCAATCTGGCGCATCGGCTTCGATCTACTCTCGATGGGAGAGGGAGCCTATCAGACTCTTGATGCGTTCTTCGAGCAGTTTGCCGACGAGTTCTACGGTGGAAAAATCTCCTCGCCCCTGTGGCGCTTTCCGGAACTCTATCAGGGCAGGCTTCTGAGAGAATGCGCCGACCACGAATCGGCACTCCTCGACTACATGGGCTACCTGTCGACCAAGGAGCCCGGAGAGCTCACGGAGCTCCTCGCCGATTTTCGTACCGACCTGCTGGAAGGCCCCATCGCTCCCATGCTCCTCGGTTTCAACGAAGGGCGAGATCCTGAAAAACTCCACCGGCTTCTGGACTACTACGAGCACCGGCTTGACCAGAGCGGTAGCAGCGCCTTCACCAGCCGGGAGATCATCCTGGCACTCTCGCATATTCCCGGGGATCGTTGCGCAACACTGCTGGGTTCGCTCGTTCCTGAAGCATCGGCCGCGCGCAAGCTCGACATCGTCCGAGCACTCGTCTCCAACGGAAGCTCCACCGCGACTCGAGCGCTTCACACACTCCAGGGAGAAGTGAAGATGCAGGTACTGAAGAGAGCCGTCGGTGACGGGATCCGGCTACTCGAGCGGTGACGACCGGACACCGGCACGGATCGTTGAACGAGCTGCGAAGCTGCCGACCCCGGCGAAGCCGGTGGTGCGACCGAATCCGCATGTGGCCGAGCCTCGAGTCCCTGTCGTGTGAGCCCCTGGCAGACTGCGCCCCGGTCGTTCTTGCCCAGGGCACACGAGTAGCCGACGCTCAGCGTGGTTGCGCCACGGGGTTTCCAGCAAGCCGGATAATCGCATCCGAGACCAGAACGGCGTCCATCAGGGCGGGCACTCCAGCCCACCAGTCCGTCGTGTCGTTACCGAAGGTCACGATACCAGCGTGCTGAGTCTTGTCCGCATCGACGACCGGATCAAGATCGTACACTCCCAGAATCCAGCGCAAGGATTCGATGTCGTCGTAGTCGCCGGTGAGGTGATACCAGCCCGTCCACGGATGATCGAGATTCTCACGGTACCTGCCCAGCACCTTGGGAGTGTCCACTTTCGGATCGATGCTGATCGAAAGAAAGAGCACATCCTTACCCACCCGTTTCTTGAAATGCCGGTGAACCTTCACGAGGTTCGCGGTGACCCCCGGTCATATGCCCGTGCAGACCGTGTAAAGGAACTGGATGACGACGATTCGATCGCGCACCAGGTCGCTGTAAAAACGGTGCTTTTTCCCCTCGTGATCCACCAGCTCGATATCCGGGAACTTGTCCGAGTATCTCCCGCTCGGCCGGGCGTGTGGACGAACCCGCGCACCCTTGTCTACGAAGACGGGCACTCTCGATCCGGACAGTTTCAGGTCCGGCGCCGACGCAACTCGATCTGAACCGCCCCTCTCGTTTGATTCAAGATGTCCACGATCCGGCACCTCGCGCTGGCGACAACCAGGAGACGCCAGGCAGAGGATCACGAACGTTGCTGAAAGAATCTTACGCATCCAACGTCTTCCGACGCACAAGGGCTCGAGATCTCCGGGTTCAGCGCATGAAGCCCTGAACCCGGAGACGTCGATACCGCTCACCTGTCGTTACCTTTGCGCTCGGCGCTAATCGGATCCTGATCCGGAGTTCCCTCGACCCGACCTGTTCCTTCTGCGGCGCCGATTCCTTCTACCTCCACTTCCACCACTTCCACCACTTCCACCACTTCCACCACTTCCACCACTTCCACCACTTCCAC
>CAYMLL010000248.1:0-11664 GCA_964390645.1 uncultured Planctomycetia bacterium
GAGAAAGCGCAGCTGATCGAAGCTGCCGGGTGCCGTCTGCAGCGAGACGACGAGCGAGCGCGCCTCCCCGGACACCGCGACGACGTCCATCGAGCCATCGCCGTCGATGTCGGCGGTCGCGAGCGCCGCGGGATCGTCAACCGGCGCGAGCGGGACCTTCCACGCGCCGCCGCCGCTGCCGAAGGGACCGTGAAGATCGCGCGCACGTTCCGTCTCCGCAGATCGTCCGCGATCACCCGGATATGCGCCGGCGAGCGGGTGTGGCGAGTCGGAACGGCACGACGCGAAAAGATCGTCCGCCGCAGCGAAGGCACGATCGAAGGGCGTCACGCGCACGCGAACAGCGCCGCCTCCCGGAACGTCGGCGTCGCTCGCCCAGATCACGTGGTGCCGGACACCGACTGCCGTCGCCGCCAGACGGCTCGGCCCCCCGGCATCGATGAGCAGCCGATGCCCGGGCCGGCCGGGAGGATCGAACCCGGCGTCCAGACGCAGGATTCCCGTGTCCGCCGCGAAGCCGCAGACAACGCGGGTCTGCGCGCCATCACCGCCCGGTGGATCGGTTCCGCGATCGATCGACACCGCGCGACCGGCGAGGGTCTCGAAGCCACCGCACAGCTCGCCCCGCGCAAGCAGCCAGGTCGCGAGGAGCTCTCCGTCTCCGAGCGTGACGCCGGCGGACGGCGCGACGACCGGACCACTCATCTTCCGGGAGCGCAGCGTGACGATGCCGAGAAGGCGTCGGTCGGACGACGACTCCGGGGAGAAGAGAAGCCGCTCACGCGCCGCCGCGTCGGTGTCGATCTCCGCAGGCAGCTCGACGAAGTCCTCGTCCTGCGAAGCCCACTGCACGACGACGTCGACATCGTCGCCCTCCGCGTCCGCGACGTCGAATCTGACGCCGAGACCCCGTCGACGGTCCCCGTTCTCGGCGCCCCTGGAGACGACGACCGACGAGACCACGGGGTCGGAGTTGAGATCGAGGAAGGCGGCCTGCAGCAGCGGATCACCAGCTCCCTCGGTGACCTCGCCGACAAGATCACGGGGCGCGACGCGCACCAGGACATCGCGGTCGAGCGGACCGAGATCGTCGCGCGCCGGCCAGGTCAGCGTCGTCGTCTCCCCGCTCGTGGAGGCCGGGAGGCCCTCGCGAACCTCGAGGACGTTCAGCGGCTGAAAGTCCCCCTCGGCGACGGCGTCGAGATCCGTCGACACTCCGAGCGTGAGATCCACGGGGTCGGAAGAGGAGTCCGAGATGACGATCTCGATGGCAATCAGGCCGTCGCCTTGATCGATGAGGCGCAGACTCTCGATGCCGGGCGCGTCGTTACCGACGAGCACCGGCACGTCGAGAACGTCCTGCGCCGTGAAGCGCAGAACGACTTCGACGAGCCCGGTGCCGCCGAGCGATTCCGCGGCGTTCCAGCCGAACTCGTGCAAGACCCCTTCCGGGCTGGTCGCCAGGGAGGTCAGGACGCCCGGCTCGGCGTCGGCGGTCGGCGGTCGGCCGGGTACCGGGTCCTGGAACACGACCCGCTCGAAGGGCGCGAGCGCCGCGCTGTACTCGACCACCACCTCGGTTGATCCCGTACCCTCGCTGGCCAGCCGGAACGACACCAGCGTCTGCGCCGGATTCGTACGGTTGTTGCGGATTCCCTCGAAGACGACGCTCACCGGTCCCTGGACCCGGCTCTAACCCTCAGGGGGGTCGTCGTCAGCGTCGTCGAGCAGGAGGTAGACGACGACGCCGACCACGCCCGCGTTGCAGCCGGTGAACAGGAGCGGTCCCGCGAGTAGCAGCAGCAGGGCCGTCGCCCGAAAGAGCGAAGCCCCGCCTCGATCATCCCCCCGCACCGTGACTCGTCGTCGGACTCGTCGTCGCGCCACTCTCATCGCTCCGCCCCGCCGCGCAGAACGACCACCGACCTCGTCGTCCTGACGCCGTCCTGCCGCAAGACGCTCACCTTGATCATGTTCTCTCCCTCGACCAGCGGTATCGGATCGGCGAGCGCCACTGTCAGCCGCCCGTCCTCGCTGCTCGCGAGGGCCGCGTCGAGATTCCCGAGCTCCGCGTCCGTCGCCTTCCAGTGATACGACGCCGCGCCACCGGTACGCCGGTGAACGTCCAGCGCCTCGAGCGGGGCGCCGCGGTCCGACACCAGATCGAAATTGAAGGCGCCGAGCCCACCGATCGCCGACGTGTCGATCACGACGCGCAGCGGGCTGGCGACCTCCAACTCGACCAGACGCCGTCGCAGCGTCTGTTTCAATCCGTCATGAAGTCGCGAGCTGATCTTCCTCGTCAGAGCCTCGCTGGCGCCCCTGGAGCTGCCCGAAGTCACCACCATCGGCGGAACGACGATCGTCAGCAGATAGTCCCCGGGC
Source organism: uncultured Planctomycetia bacterium (assembly GCA_964390645.1). GTDB lineage: Bacteria > Planctomycetota > UBA8108 > UBA8108 > UBA8108 > CAYMLL01. The sequence continues at coordinate 2,386 of CAYMLL010000248.1, forward strand.
TCGTCGGCGAAGGCCGAGCGCTCGGCGAGGCTGAGCCCCTGTCTCTCGATCTTCGCGACGACCTCGAAGTCCGGACCCGGAGGCGCGGCCGGGTCGCCCGCCTCGTCGGCGAGCCATCCGCGCACCTCGGGGTGGTTCATGTCGGTGAGCTCCAGCGCCATCGCCGTGGCGCCGAGGTCGTACTCCCGGGTCGGTACGTACCACGAAGGGATGCCTCCGAAGAGCCACGAGAGGACCTCGAGCGTCGCCAGATCGCCCCGAACCCGGCCCGGGAACCCGTCAGCGGTCCGGAGCCCGACTCCGACGAGAAGGTCGTGGTCACGGCCCTCGCGCACGGCATCGGCGAGACTCCTCGCATCGAGCTGCACCGCCCTCTCCACGAGCGCGGACTCGCCGACGAGCGCGACGACGAGCTCCTCCAGCACGTCCTTCGCTTCGCGAGTGAAGTGAAGCATCCCGGCGGCGCTGTCATCGCCGGCGCCCGACGACGAGGCGCCGGTCGGCAGACGCGTCAGGGTCGGCTCGAGATAGACCCCGACGCTCAGCGGCAGCGGCCGGCCGGCCGGATAGTCGGGGTGACGGCTCCCGGACGCCGCGCCGCCGGACGCCGCCGTGAACAGGGCGCCGGCCGTCATCAGCAGCGTCAGCACCCGAGCTCCTCTTCCGAGAGCTCGGCGGGATTCTCCGCGTCCAGACATCGATCCCTTGCTCGATCTCGCAAGGGCGCACGACGGCGCCTTGCGGGCGAATCACACCACCGAGAGCCCGGCCGGCTTCCTCGACCGACCGGAGCTTTTCGGAACCTCCTTGCTGAAGTAGTATCATGCAGGAGCCCGGCGCGTTGTCCACGGCGAGACGTGTATTTCCTCCTCGACAAGTTCGTGTGGACCCCGAGAACACCCGAACAGGCCGTTGAAAAGACCGGTCGACCATCGACCGTGCCGGTTTTCGCGTCCCGCGACGGCAGGTTCTCGCAACGCCGTCCCGAAGTTCTCCGCGCGCGCTCCTCCGACGATCAGGCGTCGTCGCCGCACGGTGAAACGTCGCAGCCGAGGGGGCTCTCGGTCGGATCGATGCCGCAGGAGTTGGACGGCGGGAACGGCGGCGCGAGACCGCGGAAGAGGTAGTCGAGCAGGTAAACGGCGTCGGAGACATCGACTTCGTCGTCGTCGTTCGCGTCGCAGGCGACCTCGCAGAGGTCGATCTCCGTGGCGGTGAAGATCGACCACAGCAGCGCCATGACGTCGCTGATGTCGGTGAAGCCGTCGCCCGTACAGTCGCCGCGGCGGAACTCCGAACCGCGCGAGACGATCACGTCGCACGTCGCCGAGTCGCCTCCGAGCTCGATGTGGGCGCTGAAGACCTCGAGGGTGACGCTGTACTCTCCGTCGGCGAGGGGAACGTCGAATCGACGAACGTCGCTGCGAAGGAAACGATCGAGGAAGTACTCCCCGTTCCGCGCGATGCGAATTCGCTGCGTGCTCGCGAAGCCCACGAGCTGCCAGACAACACCCAGAGGTCGGCCCGACGTGTCGCAGGAGAACGACTCGATGCGCGGCGTCTCGACCCGCTCGAGAGCACGGCGGGCATCGAGAACCGGGTACTCCCCGCCGTGATCCTGGTCCACCACCCTGCGACCGGTCGAGAGCAGGATGTCACGGACCTCGTCGGGCTCGAGATCCGGATTGCCCTGCTTCATCAGGCAGACGACGCCGGCAGCGTGGGGGCAGGCCTGCGAGGTGCCCGACTTGACCGAGACGAGATCCCGACCGACCAGCCCGGTGCTGGTGATGATCTCGCCAGGCGCGAGCAGATCGAGCATGTCGCCACGGTTCGTGAAGCTCGAGACGTCGTCCGCCTCGCTGTCGAAGACATCCGTGGATCCATCGCCCACCGAACCCACCGAGATCACCGACGAGAAGCACGCCGGCAAGGTCAAAGCGTTCTCCGCACCGCGGTTCCCTGCCGCCCCCACCAGAATCCCCCCCCCCCGAACCACCACACCACACGTCGACGAAGGCTCCGGCTCCGTTGACCGCCTCGCATTCCGCCACCGACTCGTAGTCGGTGCGGACGACCAGACTCATGTTGACCGCATCGATCCGGGGCGCGCCTTCGGTCCGCTGCAGCCGGATGACCTCCTCCACACCACGAGTCCAGTCGGACACCCACCCGTTTCCGTCGTCGTCGAGGACCTTGATCGAGATGACGCGCGCTCCGGGAGCGACGCCCGCCGGCACCTGCCCGTCGGCAGTGCCCCGCGACACCAGGATGCCCGCGACGTGCGTGCCGTGACCGTCACGATCCAGCGCGTTTGTTCCGGTGTCGTCGCCCCGGTCGAGAAAGTGTCGCTCGAACTCCGGTATGCGAGCGTCCTCGAGAGCCGGGTGGTCGAACTCGATGCCGGAATCGAGCACCACGACCGTGGAGCCGGATCCGTCGACCCCGAGCTGATAGGCCTCATCAGCCCGGATGTAGGAAAGGCTCTCGACGAGCGCGCCGCTCCCCCGCACGTCGGCGTGGACGGAGGCGACCTCCGCGAGCCCGGCCACCGTCTGCAGCAGAGAGTAGTCGTCCACCTCGACCAGGAGCCCGGGAACGTGCTCGTAGCGGTAGCGAACTCGCGAGTCCGGATCCCTCTCGAGGATCTCGAGGACACGGTCCTGCACGCGAGCGATCTGCTGTCGAAACTCGGTTGCTCCATCTCCCGGCCCCGAGAGCGACCCGTCGAGACGCTGCGGCCGCATGTGGATCAAGACGACGGCGCTGCCGTCGTTCGCGATCTGCTCCTCCAGCGCGGCCCCGAGATTCGTGGGGCGCGAGCTGTCGACGCGGGCCGGTCGCGAGTCGGCGGCATCGACGGTATCCGCCAACGCAGCACCCAGCCCGCCGAGCGCAAGCACCACCAGGACGCGAGCTGCGAGACGTGAAGCACGAGCTGGAGAAGAAGACTCCATCTGCTACAACACCGCTGCCGTTCTTGTCTCGATCACCCCAGAGACTCGGCGCGCCTGCGCCACCGTGGCGAACTCGACGCGCCACGCCAGGAAACCGCTGCGCCGCCGCCGGAGCGCCGCACCCGGCCGCGTCCCACCGGCGCCCTTCGGAGTCTCCCCGTTCGTGTCTGCGGGAGCCCCGTGAGGGCACGTTCAGCGTAACTGCATCTTGACGCAGTTCTTCAGATTCCACCATCGAAATTATCCTGTTCGGCCCTGACTGGCGGCGTTATAGTCCGCCCTGGCAAGCCCGCGAGCGCGCCGGGTGGATGCTGTCGAGCGACGCAGGAGATCGCACCTTGCGAGTGGCGGTGGGCGGTGATCACGCCGGTTTTCGGCTCAAGGGGGAGCTGGCGAGGTCGATCGGGGGCCTCGGCCACCAGACGATCGACGTCGGCGCCGGCGAATTCGTCGCCACGGACGACTACCCCGACTTCGCCGAGCTCGTCGCCAGGGAGCTGATGGAGGGGCGCGCGGATCGCGGCGTCCTGGTCTGCGGCAGCGGCGTCGGCGTCTCCATAGCGGTGAACAAGCATCCGGGCCTGCGGGCCGGTGTCTGCCACGACACCTACTCCGCCAGGCAGGGCGTCGAGCACGACGACGTGAACGTCCTCTGCCTCGGCGAGAGGGTCATCGGTCCGGCTCTGGCGCAACAGGTGGTCGAGGCCTTCCTCGGCGCGACGTTCTCGGCGGAAGGTCGGCATCGCCGTCGTCTCGACAAGGTGCTGCAGATCGAAAGCCGGTTTCTCAAGTAGGCAAGCTCCGGCAGACCTCCGATGACGGGAAGCCCAGAGCCAGCGTCGTTCATCGACCTCGTGATGAGCTCGGACCTGCGCTTCTACCAGGAGCGCGCCCTCGGGCTCGACCTCTACCACAGCGGCTACGCGGGTCTGATCGTCTTCTGCCTCGCGATCGCCTCCGCTACCGTCTTCCTGCTGGCGATCTTCCACGTCATAGGGAGCCGCAAGCAGACGACGCTGATCCTGCTCGGACTCGGGTTGCTCGCGTTCCTGATCGGCCTCGGCGGCGCGTACCTCAACTACCGGTCGCTGCCGGACGCCGAGTCGACCTTGATCCGCGAGACCGCCGGCACCCTTCCGACGGTCCCGGAGCAGGCCGCCGCGGTCATCGCGCTGCCGCTCCTCTGCGGGGTCGTGACGCTCTGCGCCGACTCGATCGCGTTTCTCTACCTCGCGATCTTCTGGGGCGCCGGCGTGCGTCCCGACGAGCCCCGCCGGAGAAAGCAGCAGAAGCGGCGATAGTCCTCGTTGCTTGCCTTCGGTTCGCTCACGTCGATAGGATCATTCCGAAGCTGCCTCGTCGCCCGCACGCCCCGGAGCGAGCGATGACCGACGATCCTCCGGATCGCCAAGACCGGTTCCGGGAACTCGCTGACAAGCTCCAAGGCAAGCACGGCCTCGACCTCGGCTCGGAACCCGATAGCTCGGGCGACACGGCCCTCACGGGTGAAGCGCCGCGCGACGGCGGAGCCGGCTGGCGGGGGCCACACCGACTTCCTCGTCTTCCAGGGTGATTTCGAGTCCGCGCTGACAAGACACCGGCAAGGAGAAGGCCTTGGCGAATACCTCACGACGAACGACCCCGGACCACGAGACGACGAGGTGGCCCCGAGGCGTTCCGTACATCATCGGGAACGAGGGTTGCGAACGCTTCAGCTACTACGGCATGCGGTCGATCCTCGTCGTCCACCTGAGCGCTCTCTTCGTCAAGGACGGGATGCTCGAGAAGGCGGCCGACGCCGAAGCCACCACGGTGACGCATCTGTTCTTCGCGGGCGTATACGCCTTGCCGATGATCGGAGCGCTTCTCGCCGACCGCTTTGCCGGAAAGTACAACACGATCCTCATTCTCTCGCTCGTCTACTGCGCCGGTCACGGAGTGCTCGCGATCGGGGAGAACTCGATCACGGGCATGGCCATCGGTCTGGCGCTGATCGCGATCGGCTCCGGAGGGATCAAGCCGTGCGTGTCAGCACACGTCGGTGATCAGTTCGGACGCGGCAACTGGTTTCGCGTCAAGACGGTCTTTCAGGCCTTCTACTTCATCGTCAATTTCGGCTCCTTCTTCGCGACCCTCCTGATCCCCGAGATCAGGAGACACTACGGAACTTCCGTCGCCTTCGGCCTCCCGGGAGTGCTCATGCTCATGGCGACGGTGACCTTCTGGGCCGGGCGCAACAAGTTCGTTCATGTGCAGCCGAACCCCGGCGGAAAGGTGGGAGTCCTCGACACGCTCTGCGCGGTCTGCTTCTTTCTCTCGTTCGGCCACCTCTTCGTGACCGCGAAGGTCCTGCACGCCCACCCTCTCGCGTTGGTCGGGTGCAGCGTCGGATTCGTCGCCCTGGGCCTGCTCCTCTTCACCCTGCGCCAGCGCGTGTCAGAGGATGACGGATTCCTCGCAGTGACGCTCTACGCCATTCGTCAGAAGCTCGCGGCCTCGAAGAACGTCGCCGCGAAGACGGCCGACGGCGACAGCTCGCACCCGCTCTTCGCCAGCTCGTTCTGGCGTCCTGCTGTACGCCGCTACGGCGGCGAGGCCACGGAGGGTCCCGTGGCCGTGCTGAAGATCATCAGCGTCTTCTTCCTGGTCAGCGTGTTCTGGTCGCTCTTCGATCAGCACAGCTCGACGTGGATCCTCCAGGCGCGGTCGATGGACCTCAACTTCCTCGGCCGGGATCTGCTTCCGTCGCAGATCGGCGCGCTGAATCCGATGATGGTGATGATCCTGATCCCGTTGATGAATGTGGTCTACGCGTTCTCGAAGCGTCTCGGCTTCGAGCTGACGCCGCTGCGGAGAATGACGGGGGGTATGCTCATCGCCGGCGTCTCCTTCGTCTCGATCGCCATCATTCAAGAGCGAATTGACGTGCTGGGCCCAGGCGTCGTGTCCGTCGGCTGGCAGGTGGTTCCCTACGTTCTGCTGACGATCGGAGAGGTCATGGTCTCGATCACCGGCCTCGAGTTCGCGTACACGCAAGCGCCCCGACGGATGAAGTCGACACTCATGGGCTTCTGGTACCTGACGACGTCACTCGGAACGGTGCTCGTCGCCGTGCTCGCCGGTATCGACGCGCTGGAGGCTGCAGAGAGCTTCTGGATCTACTCGGGACTCATGTTCGTCGCAGCGCTGCTCTTCGGTATCCGCGCCCGGTTCTACAAAGCGAAGGACTACACCCAGTAAGCTCTCTGGCGGTCGTCGATACGGAGCACGTCGTTCGCAGACCGAAACGAAGGACCGGCCGGACCTGAAGCCCCCGGCCCTGGTCACGGCCGGACGATACACGTCGAAGGTCGGGGCCGTGGTCGCCAGGAGCTGACTCACGGAGCTCGGCGTGCCCTGCATTCTCGAGGACGAACCCGCCAGGCCGGTGCCTCGTCACTCGCGAGCGGGCGGCGCACTCCGGATCCTCGTTCCCGTGCCCGGAGCGACACGCGTGGAGATCACGCGCATGCACACAACGGCAAGCGGCCCGGGACGTGAAGACGCGTCGACATGAGGGGAGAACGAACGAGCCGCTCGCACACCGAGAAGCTCCGTGGCCGCTGAAAGAACCCCCACGAGAGCCCGCGGGCGATGCTGCGCCGCGAGCGAGGGACCCGCAGGACGTTTCGCGTGAATTACAGGCCGCTCGCAAGCGAAATGCCGCACTCCGGCAGGTCGTCCGGCGTCCGGTCGAAGCCCTGGACGTCGTGAGGCGGCGGTATCCTCCGCGAGTCGATGAAGAGGTGCTGCAACAGGTAGATCGCGTCGCTGGTGCCGAGCCTTCCGTCGTCGTTGACGTCGAGGGCGTCAGCACAGACCGGAGTTCTCCCGGGTTGCGGACCGAAGAGGAACTTCAGCAAGTAGACCGCGTCGGAGACTCCTTCGTGGCCGTCCTCGTTCGTGTCGCCGCGCACGAACTCGCGTGGGCTGCCGTCCTCGGGGAAGTAGATGTCGAAGTCCAGCTCCCGGGCGATCTCCGGATCCTCGAGCCACGCACGCGCGGCGTCGCGATCGCGGTCGACGACGGCGAGATCGTCGACATCACGGACGGCGTGGGCATCCTGCGCTACAAGTTCCTCGGCATCCCGTTCGGCGACTGCCTGTCGGCCGCGGACACGGACGACAGCGGCGCGATCAACACCTCGGACGCGATCCGGCTCTTCTCCTTCCTCTTCCTCGGAGGGCCTCCGCCGCTGCCGCCGCGCCACTGCGGCGCGGATCCGACGTCCGATCGCCTGGGCTGCCCGAGCTTCGCAGCCTGCGACTAGCGAGCCGACCGGCCGGCGAGCCAGCTTCCGGAGCACCCCGCGAGGCCGATGGAGCCCCGGAAGCGCCCCGGTGACCCGCCGAGCGCCGTTCCGCCGCCAGGCGACGGGGACACGGACCGCCGGGCAACGGGCGACGGAGCGCACCGGGTGCAGCTCCTCGACGGCGACGGCCGCAGTTTCCTGGTGTTTTTCTGTTATCGATCCCGCGGTCGAGACACGGGTCGATGACGGGCCAGCGATGTCGCGGCCCGAGCTCCGAGGACCGTTGAAGGAGGCTCGACGCATGACCCGCAGGCCTTGCAACTCGCTGCGCGCCCGCAATCTGACGCTCTTCCTGGCCCTGTCGACGTTCTGGGCCCCGCCGCCGCTGGACGCAGGCGAGCGCTTCGTCCGCGGTGACGCGAACCAGTCCGGCGAAGTCGACATGTCGGACGCGATCCGCATTCTCGGCTGGCGCTTTCGCAGCGAGCCGGCGCCGGACTGCGACGATGCGGCCGACGTGAACGACGACGGGGGAGTCGACCTCAGCGATACGGTCTACGTGCTCTCCAGGCTCTTTCGCGGCGGCGCGCCGCCCGCGGCGCCCTTTCCCGAATGCGGTGAGGACCCGACGGACGACGACCTCGGCTGCCTCGATCCGAGCGCCTGCCCGCCCGCGTCGCTGCGCATATTCGGACGGGTCGTCGACGTCGATGGCGCGCCGCTCGACGCCCTCTCCATCGACGGCGGCATCGTGCTATCGATCGGCGAGGACGAGATCCGGACCGACGACGCCGGCGGCTTCGCCGTCGAGCGCGAGCGCGGCACGACCGACGAGATCCTGCTCTCGGTGAGGGCGGCCGGCTTCACGAGCAGCCAGCGAATCGTCCACGTCGAGGAGGGCCGCAGCGACTATCAGGTCGCGGTCACGCTGCTCGAGGTCGGGATCGTCGTCGTCGTCGAGGATCTGTCGGACGGCGCCACGATCGATCTCGGCGGTGAGACGCCGGCACGCGTCGTCATCCCCGCCGGCGCGATCCCCTGGAGCGGCCCGGTGCGCGTCGCGGTGACGGCTCTCGACCCGACGCTCCATCCGAAGGCGGCGCCGGGCGACAGCCTGCGGGCGGTCGACCCCGAGGACGGTGACGAGTCGGTCACTCTCGAGAGCTTCGGCATGCTCGAGGTGACGATCACCGACGTCGAGAGCGGGGAGGACATCCACGAGCTGGACGCACCGGCGCGCATCGAGTTGCCGGTCCCGGACGCGCTGCTGGGGAAGGTGTCTGTCGGCGATGTCATCCCGCTGTGGTACCTCGACGAGGCGACGGCGCTCTGGGTGCAGGAGGGGGAGGGCGAGGTTCTCGATGTCGACGGCCGGCTCGTGCTTTCGGGAGAGGTGACGCACTTCACGTGGTGGAACTGGGATCGGATCTCCGATCGCGCATGTATCAGGATGACGTTCAGCGGCGATCTCGTGACCCACGGCACCATCGGGCTCGGCGTCGAGGGCATCACGTTCGGCGGCAGGTTCAGAGGATCCGCGACCGCCAACGACGGCGAGTGGGACCTCGTCGTCGCACGCTCGACGCCCACGGAGCCGGAGCGCTCTCGCCTCGCCGCGGAAGTCCAGGGGGTGGACTACTACCTCGAGGAGACCTCTGCGGGAACGCTCGCCCTGACGATCGACGCGGCGCGAGCCCTCGTTCTCGACAGCCCGACGACACCGTGGGGCCAGGGTGCGGACTGCGACGATCGCGGCAGCTACCTGATCGAGAGCGATCTTCCGCCCTCCGCGACGCTCGCGTCGAGCCGTCAAGTGTTCTGCGTCGGGGAGCCGGCGACGGTCGAGACAATAACCTTGTTCGCCGAGGATCCGGACGGAGAGATCGCCTCGATCTCGTGGGACGCCGACGCTGCGCTGACTCTGAGCCACGTCTCCGACACGATCGTCAACGTGGAGACTCCCGGCACGGTAGGCCAGTACGTCGTCTCGGGCGTCGTGCACGACGACGATGGGAACTCGAGCGAGACGC
>CAYMLL010000249.1:0-11654 GCA_964390645.1 uncultured Planctomycetia bacterium
GAAGCCTTCCTCGCCGAAGCCTTCCTCGCCGAAGCCTTCCTCGCCCTCGTCGCCGAAGCCGTCGTCGTCCTCGTCGCCGAAGCCGTCGTCGCCCGCCGCAGCGGCCTCAGCAGCCGCCAGCGCGGCCTCGAGTGCCGCGACCGCGCCTGCCTGAGCGGTCGCCGCCGCCGCTTGCTGGCCCCCGGCGAGCGCGGCCTGGGCCTGCGCCACGGCGGCTTGCGCCTGGCTCAGCGCGGCGTTGACGTCCTCGACGCTCGGATTCTCGCTCGGCGCCGTCGGCGGTTCGATCGGAGTGTCGCTCGACAGCGGCGCATCGAAACCGGTGAACTGCTCGAGGTCTCGGCTGATCTCGAGCTGCTTCGCCTCGAACTGGGACTGGTCCTTGCGGAAGTCGTTCTGCTCCGACTCGTCGACTTCCTCCTTGAGCTCCTTCTGCTCCTCGACGATCTTCGCGAGCTCCTTGACGAAGTCCTCCTCGTCCTCTGCCTGCTGGTCGAGGATGCTCAAGGCCTCCTTCAGCGCCACGATCGCGGCTTGCTGGTCGCCCACGGCGCCGACGGCCTTGCCCTTGGAGATCTGATCGATCGCCCGCGCCAACGACGCGTCGGGCTTGTCGTTCTGAAGCGCCTCCTCGGTGTTCGCAAAGCGCTTGCGCGACTCATCGTCGCCCGCGTCGTCCTTGGCCTTCACGAGGAGCGCGAAGAACTGCCGGAAGCGCTCGACGACCGTCTGCTGCGCGCGAGCGAGCCTCCCCTGGTCGACCTTGCCGGCCTCGGGATTGATGAGCGTGCGCTTTCCCCACTCGGCCGTCTGACGCTCGAGGAACTCCTCGCTCTTGATGATCTCTCGCAGCTGGCTGACGAGCAGATCGTCGACGAGAACCGTGCCGGAGCCCTTGATAATCTCGTCGAGCTCCTTGAGGATCTGCTCGATCGTCGCCTCGGCGCCGACGATGTGCTTGCCGGCCGACTTCAGGTCGGAGCGCGCCTGGCGCAGAAGCGACGCGACCGACGGCACCGCCGTCGTGCCGAGCACCGACAGGCGCTTGTTCACCTTCTCGACCTTCTCTCCGCCACCCTCGGTGAGCAGCCCGTTCGAGTCGAGATCCTCGAGGAGCCACTTGATGCGGCGCACGATGCCGACGAGTCGACGCCGGACATCGAGCTGACGTCGCTCCTCGGTGAGCAGACGCTTGTCGGTGTGGAGCAGGTCTTCGTCCTGCTGCGCCTCGACGGCGGCCCGCGTCACGCAGAGCGAGACGACGACGCCGAAGATGCCGACCCAGAGTCTCGGGCTCGTCCGCCACTCGAATAGGGACTGGAAACGTCTCATTCGTTGCCGACCTCCTGGTCCTTGAGCTCCCTGACCCGCGCGGCCGACTGCTTCTCGGTTTCGCGCGCCCGCTTCATCTCGTCTTGCTGCGCCGCCAGCTCCTCGCGGTACCACGCGAGGTATCTCTCGCGATCAACAATAGTTAAATGCCGGGTCGCGGACCGGCGCAAGCGCTTTTGCTGGTCAGGATGGCGGTCGGCCACCTCGATCGCCATCGAGATCCGCATGCCGGGCTTGAGGTCCTTGATGTCGTCCTTCAGCCTCCACGTGTACGCGAGCTGGTCGCGGTCGCTGCCGGCGAAGTCGTAGATCGGTCTGCGCAGCTCGTTGCTGTCGTTCAGCGAGTACACGAGCCAGGCCTGGGAGAGCCCCAGGTCGTCGGTGGCCCGCGCGGCGATCTTCAGCTCCTTGTTCGCCGTCGCCAGGCCGCTGGCGCCGGGCCGGAGCAGCTCGACCTCCGGGATCTTATCGGCCTCCACCTGCACGCTGTGCTGCACATCGTCGAACTCGAAGTCCTTGCCGCTCTCGCGCACGGTCCAGTGAAACGTGTACTTGAACGCCTCGTCGGCCTTCAGCTTGAACGTCAGGACCTTGCCGGTCTCGTCGATCGTGGCGTCGAGCGAGCCGAGGTCCTCGCCTTCGGTCGTCACCTTCACGCTCTTCACGGCGGGCTCGCAGCGCAGGCGCCACGCGAGCGTCGAGCCTTCCGGCACCGAGACGTTCAGCTGGTCGGTCGTCTGTGCCGTATCACCCATGTACTCCGGATGCGTGATGGTCACGTTCGTCTCGACGATCGTCGGCGACGAGATAACGCGGACGCGATGAGGATCGCTCTGGTCGTCACCGATGCGCACGTAGTACTCGAGGTCCGAGGTCAGCTCCTCCAGCTTGCGCGTGTACGACCCCTTCTCGCCCTTCTTGCCGCCATCGGCGGCCTCCGAGTCCGAACGGACCTTCTTCATCGGCAGCGCCTTCCAGTCATCGTCGCTACCCGCGGCGCGCGTGAAGATCTCGGCGTCCTCCGGGATGACGCCCTCGGCGTTCGCGTCGATGCTCGTCGAGTCTCCGAACTGCACCGTCACTTCGCCAGTCACGTCGACGACCTGAGTGTTGGTCGGATAGTCGACGTCGCCGCCGGCCAAACGCTGAAACAGCGCCGTCAGGTGCTTCTGCCAGCTGACGCTCAGAACGCCGAAAAAGCCGACGACGACGACCGCGACGACGAGCAATCTCGTCAGCTGGCCGAAGTCGACGATCTCGCGGAAGTCGAGCTTCCTCGTCTGGGTCACCGCCTCGCCCCGCATCGCCTCCACGAGCTCTGCGGACACGTGCGGCTGCTTCGCGAGCGTCTCGTCCAGCTGCGTGTACGAGACGAGGAGCGAGGACAGCTCGAGATGTCTCGACTCCACATCGAGCGCAACGATCACCGGGTTGTACGGCCGCAGGTGCCGCAGCCACTCGCGCCAGAAAACCCACAACAGGACGCCGACGTTCACCGACGCGAGCAGGAACCCGACGTTCGTGGTCATCCCCGTGCGGAAGAAGATGCCCCAGTCGACCAGGAAGTCGATGACGATCAGCGCGCAGATCCAGATCAGCAGCCGCGACGCGCCCCGCGTGTGGCAGAAGCGTCGCTCCTGCCGCCAGGCTTGCCGGAGGCGGTCTTCGATCGGTCGGGAGTCGGTCTCGGCCATCGCTTACACCAGGTTGTCCCTTCGCCGCAGATACCACTCGATCCCCGCGAAGATCACCAGCAAACAGAAAAGGAGCGGCGCGTCCCAGAGGTCGCGTTGCATGCGCACAATCGACGTCAGCTCCTCCTCCTCGCCGAGCTTCCCGGGAAGCCCCCGGAGCTCGGGCAGCCGAAGGACCTCGCCGCCGGAAAGCCCCGCGATCTGGCGCGCGATGTCCTCCCGCGCCGCGGTCTCGCGATCCTCGATCGGAATCGTCGCGACCTCGAACTCGACGCGGTTCGAGATCTCCGCGTCCACCGCACGCGTGCGCAGCACGTAGGAGCCGTCCGCCGACGCGAGGTGGACGCCGGCGTAGAGCCCCGGCTGATCCGGCACCGGCACGAGCTCCAGCTCGGCGGAAGCGTCGACGTTCGCGGTGTTCTCGAGCACGACCGCATACTCCGACTGCTCCACGGGCTCGAAAGACTCGGTCAGCACGTTCGCGAAGACGTTCACCTGTTCGCCGGCACTGTAGGTGCCGCGATCCGTCTCGAGCGAGACCTGCTTGTTCTGACCGAGCAGACGCGACAGTGTCAGGAACTGGATCGTCTGTCCCCAGAAGCGCGCGTGGTAGCGATCGCCGACCTCGAGGCGCATGCGCCAGAGATCCTCCGTCGCGACGAAGAGGCTCTTGCCGTTGCCGTAGCGCTGCCACGCGACGAGAGGGTAATCGCGAATCTCCTCGGCGTCCTTCGGAAGGCTGAGGAGCACGGTCGCCGCGGGCTTGGCGCCCGCGAGGCGCGGCAGCGAGTACATCGGACGCACGTGCGACCAGATCCGCTCGTTCGTCTCGTGCGACGGCGACAGCAGCGTCGCCTGACTCTCGCGGCCGGCCGCCGTGACGACCGGATGCACGCTCGAGCCGACGGACTCCCACTCGCCGCTCCCGATGTTGATCGGCAGCACCTCCGCGATCGGCGTCTCGCGGTAGCTCGCGGGCGCGGCCATCGGACCGGCGACCATCAGCAGCGAGCCGCCGCCTTTCTTCACGAGGTCGGTCATCAAATCGAGCTGCTTCGAGCTGAAGTACGAGGAGGGCACGTCGCCGAGGATGATCAGATCGTACTCGAGCGCGTCCTCGACCTCGTGCGGAAAGCGCGAGATGTACCGGCTCGACGTGGCCGCGAGCGCGGGATCTCCCTGCGTCATCAGGAACCTCACCTCGAGGCGAGGATCGCGCAGCAGGACCCAGCGCAGGTAGCGGTACTCCCAACGCGGCATGCCTTCGACGTAGAGCACCTTGATCTTCTCGTCGAGGATGCGGACCTTGTGCTCGCGTGAGTTGTTCTTCCTGGTCGTCTCTCCCGCGAGCTCCGAGATCGCGACCGTGAGGTTCATCGTCCCCTTGGCGCGCTGGGGCTTGAACGAGAGCTCCTCGAACTGCACGCCTCCTCGCAGCTCGACCTGTCGGCTCGTCGAGCGCTCGCCGTCGATCGTCAGCGTCAGCTCGACCGCCTGACCTTCGAATCCGTGCGAGTCGATCTGCGCGCGCAGCGGCACGGTGTCTCCCGTGAACACGACCTCCGGACCGATGACGCTGCGCACGTGGATGTCGGGGGGCGCCGGAAGCCCGATCGGCACCGTGTAGATCGGGATGCCGCTCGACTTCAGGCGCTCCGTGGCGACGACCGGATCCTGCCCCTTCACCCACGCGAAGTCACTGAGCATGACGACGCCCGCGACCGGCTGGCCGGCGTAGCGCGCGATGGCCTCGGACAGCGCGGAGCCGACCTGAGACGTCTCGCCGTCGGCCTCGCGCGTCTCGAGCCACTCGAGCGGCTTGACCGAGCCGTCCTCGGGCTCGAGAGTCGCGCCGCCCTCGGGCTCGAGCGTCTCGTCGAAGGTGAAAAAGCGCACGTTGTAACTCCTGTCGAGTTCGCCGAGGAGGTTGATGCCCGGGTGCTGCAACGCACCGCGCGCGAGGGCAAGGCGACTCGCGGGACCAACCTGCTGCCGGAGCTCTTCGACCCCGTCCGCCGGAGTGGTCGCGTCGAGCGCGATCTTCCCGAGCGCCTTCGCGGCCTCATCGACCTCCGCGGGAGTCGTCCGCTGGTCCTCGATGCCCATGCTCCGCGATGTGTCGAGCAGCACGAGCATCGTGCGCTGATACGACTTGACGAGGCTGATGTCGGCGACCGGCTCGAGGATGACGACGATGATCATCGACAGCGCGAGCACCTGGAAAGTGCCGAGCACCCAACGACGCTGCCGAGACAGCCGGGACTCGGATTGATAGAGGTAGATCGCGAAGACGACCGCGAGCGCGATGAGGAAGAGCGCGAGAAACCAACCCGCACGAAAATGCCAGTCCATCGCGGCAACGTCTTGCGAGTCATCCAGTCCCAGCAGCGTCTTCAGCATGGTCTAGGTTCTGCGTGCGGCCGCCACGCGGCTCATTTGCAGGGAGTCGCTCACGTTGGCGGTCTCCCCCTTGCTCATCTTGTCCGTGAATCGTTTCGCGAGGATGCTCTGAGCGACGAACGCGATCACGCCGAGGATGAGCAGCATCCTCGACAGCTCGCGCCCAGCGCGACCGTCCTCGATGGCGCTCCGGAGGTCATCGTTCTCGGCAACGACGCGGACGCCGATCGGCGCCAGCTGAGTCGTCAGCGCTCCGGCGTCGACGACCCGCACGCCGGCCTCCTTAGTATCGACGTTCGCCGCATAGGCCTTCGCCCCCGAGCCCGGGCTCGAACCGGCCGCGATCTCGTAGACGCCGACGCGATCGACGTCGACCGCGTAGACGGCGCGCTCCCCGGCGGCCGTCACCCTGAGATCCGTCGTCTCACCGCTCGGCGCCGTCAGTCGAGCGCTGTCGCCGACCCGGCGGCCGGCAGCCGTGAGCTCCACCCACTGGCCGGCGATCAGCTGTCGCGCACCCGGTCGGCTGCTGAGGCTCGTCGCGGCCTGCTGCAGCAGCATCGCGTAGAGAGGATGCACCGGCAGCTCGCCCCAGGAGCGATCGGCCGACGTCGTGAACATCAGCACGGTGCCTTCGCCGACGCTCCTCGAGAGCAGCAGCGGCGCAAGCGATCCGGCGCCGTCGAGATCCGCGACGCTGAGCAGCGTCCTGGCGCTCCCCGAAGGCCTGGTCTTCATGATCTTCCGCAACCGGGCGCTGTCGACCATGTCTCGCGACAGGCGACCGACGAGACGCGCCAGCGAGTCGTCGGACGACGCCGTTCCCCGGGCCCAGCCCGCGGTGTCAGCATCGCCCTCCGCCACGCAGGTCACCGTCTCGACCAGCTCCGCGGGCAGCAGCCCGTTCTCGTCGGCGCGGAAACGCTCGTTGTAGAGCTTCGGGTCGACGCGGTCGCCGAGGAAGAAGACCAATCCGCCGCCTCCGCGGACGTAGTTGAGTAGCCGTGTGACCATCTCGGGCGCGAGATCGGGGACGTTCACGAGCAGGATCACGTCAAACTCGGGGATGTTCTTCTCGAGGCTGAGGTCCAGCGCCGGGATCCGGATCACTCTTATCGCGCCGTCCGTGTCGCCGCCCTTGCCCTGCAGCGCCTTGACCGCGTACTCGGCGCCCGTACGGGCTTGCGTGTCGGCCTCGGAGAGGTCGCCGTCGACACAAAGCACCCGGAGCTCATCGACGACCTCGACGACCGCGTGGCGAACGTTGTCGTCGGTCAGCTCATCGCGCGACAGGCCCGCCCGGAGCTTCACGTCTCCGGCGTTCGCGAACGACGCGAAGAACGAAACCGTGCGCGGCTCGCCGGCCTTCAGCGCGCCGACCGTACGGCGGGTGATCAGATCGCCGCCAACGGAGAACTCGAGCGTGCCGCCGTCGGCGGGTCGTCTTCCCTGGTTGCGCACCTCGGCCGAGAACCGCGCGACACCGCCCTTGCGCAGCGACCCGGACTCGTACTCGAGACGCGTCAGGCTCATGTTGTTCTCACCGTCGACCTCGATCGGCACGACGAAGACGTTCGCGGTCTGCGTCAGCGTCTGGAGCGACTCGAGCGCGCCGGTCGAAACCGACGCCCAGTCGAGCTCCTGGGCGTCGGTGACGAGGAAGCATTCGCGCACCGGCGTCGTCAGCTCCGCGACGCGCGCGGCGAGATGTTCGCTATTGCTCTCGAGATTCAGGCCGTACGACGACGGGTCCTCGAGCTCGTCAAGGGCGTCCTCGAAGGGGCCCGGCTCGTAGCCGCCCCGCCTCAGCAGCACGCGCGGTCGGTTGCTCATCAGCACGAGGCTGACCGGATCCCCCTCGCGAGCGTTCTCGAGAATCTTGCGCGTCCTGGCGATCGCCTTCTCGAACCGTGAATGCTCGCCGTGGTTCATGCTGTAGGACGCGTCGATCGCGACGACCATGCCGACGCGCTTCTCACCGAGGACGCCGGCGGCATCCGAGTTCAGCGTCGGCCGCAGCAGCGCCGCCGCGATCAGCAGGATCGCCGCACAGCGCAGCAGGAGGATGAGAAGGTCCTCGAGCTTCACCTGCCCCGAGCGCACGACGAGCGCACGACGCAGCAGCTCCATGGCCGCCCAGTCCGTCTGCTGGCGATGCTTGCGGTAGAGCAGATGGATGATAATCGGCACCGCGACGCCCGCGACGGCCAGCCCTGACCAGAGTGCGAATGAGTTCAGGAATCCCATCAGTCTGCGCGCCTAACCTCCACTCGAACCGAGCACGTGGGCGTCCCACCACTCGACGCCGCACGGAAACGCGACGCGCCCCGCAAAGTCGACCTCGATCGTGAGCTCCAGCACTCCCGACACGTCGATCGTGACCTCGGCCGGGTCGCTGCCCGCGTCGACCCGCCTCTCCCAGAGCCGCCTCCCGGCCGCGCTGGCGCGCACGATCACGTCCGCTTTCGCGCCAGCGACGGGGGCCAGACGGCCTCGGAGCGTCCCCTTTTCCACCGCCGAGAAGGGGACACGATATCGCGTCACCGTTCGAGGCAGCATTCTCACCGCACGGAAATGTCCATCCCGCACCGATTCGACGACGATCGGAGCGGGCGGCGGCAGCAGCGGACCGACGCGCTCCTCGACCGAGGACTCGAGCTGATCGAGCCAGACGATGTCGGTCGTCGAACGACGCAGGTAGCGAATCGACGCCAGCTCGAGCTTCAGCGAGCCGAGCACCGCGTGCTCGACGACGAGCCCATCGTTCTCGAGCTTCGCCCGTCCTCTCAGCAGCGTGCCGTCCGTCAGCGCGATCTCGTCGCCCTCCTGTCGATGCCCGGGTTCCGGCAGCGCAACGACGAAGCTGCGCACGAGTGAGCGGGGGATCGGCACGATGCCGAGCGGGCAGTCGATCGCGATGTCCTTGTCGCGAATCCAGACCAGCTTGCTGGGAATCGGCTCGCCGGAGACGCGGTAGAGCATCCCTGCCGCGCCGGCGCCGCCCGCTTCGCTCGACGCACCCGCCGTCGCCTGGAACTCGAGGCTCGCGATGCCCGACAGCGGCACGACACGCCGACCGGTGCGCGCGCCCTTGATCGTCACCTGCCCTTTCTCGAAACCGACGATGTCCACGAACCACGTCTCGCCGTTGAGGAGCCGAACCGCGGCGCGCGGCTTCTTCGGGTCGTCCGGGACGGACGGCTCACGCTCTCGAACCGCGAGCAGCACGGAGTCGAACGCGAGGCTCTCCTCGCCGACGGACAGCTTGCCTTCACGCACGTCGACCGCGCCCCGACGCCGGGCACCCCGTGTCTCGACCGAGCCGAGGATCTCGCCGAAGCCGCGGGGCGCATCGACGATCACGCGCGTCGCGCGCGGCTGCTGCGTCTGCCGGATGCGATCGACGTTGATGTGCCCCCAGAGCCCGCGCGCGTTGTCGACGATCTCGATGCGGGCCTCCTCGTCGACGAGCTCGGAGACGTCGAACGCGACCGTCTCGAAGAGGTCGTCGTCGCGTCCGGTCGCCGTGCGCACGACTCGATCGCCGACGAGCACGTTCACGCAAGCCTGGCGCGGACGCTGTCCGCCGCTGAGAAGAGCCTCGATGTGGCTCAGCTCGATCCGGAACGGGGGCGACACGACGCGGCCCGTCAGGGAGTCGCCCCTGAAGAGACTGCTCAACAGATAACGTCCGCTGAACGCGCCGACACGCTGTCGGACGAGCTTCGTCGCCTTCTTCGGTTCGTCACCGAAGGCCTGACCGTCGATCTTCCAGCCCCATTCGCGCAGCTTGTTGAAGTGCTCCTCGTCGAAGTCGCAGATCTCGATCTCGCCACTGGCCAGCAGCGTCGAGATCGGGCCGGCGGGTCGGCCGTCCGGCTGCTTTCTCGGGCCGTGCTCCTTCTCGAAGGCTCTCCAGAACCCATCGTGCTCGGCGAAGGTGAGAATGCCATCGCGGTCCGCGTCCGCGTCCGGGTGCTCTCCGAGCATGCGATTGAGTGTCGGATGATTCTGCGATGTGACATCGGCGAACCCGACGCTCACGGCAAGAGCGAGAACCGTCGGGCCGAGAAGGGTCCATCGCACACCGCGTCTCATACCTGGAGGACTGCCTGCCATCACCGTGTCTTCGCCAGCGCAGCTCGCTGCAGCAGGTAGCTCGAGAGCACCTGCTCCACCGGCTCACGCGTGTTGACCAGCACGTAATCGACCTGCGCCTTCGTGCAGGCGGTCCTGATCTCACGAACGAACTTCTGGAGCTCTTTGAGGTAGTTCGCCCGCACGCGTGCGGGCTGGGTGATCAGATCCCCTTCGCCCTCGAGCCCGACAAACCGCCACATGCCCGTGAGCGGGAACTCGATCTCGTACGGATCCATGACGTGGAAAAGGATCACGTTGTGGCCGCGAAATCGGAGGTGATTGAGCCCCTTGATAAACTCGTCGGTGTTGTCGAACAGATCGGAAAACAGCATGACGAAACCGCGGCGCGACATGCGGTGCGCGAAGTCGTGAAGAATCGCGCCGACGTTCGTGCGAGGACGCGGAGTTGCCTTCTCCATCTCGTCCGAGATGTCATTCAGGATCCTCAGGCTGCTCTTCGGGGCGATGTAGCTCTGCAGCTCGCCGTCGAAGACGCCGACACCCGCCGAATCTCCCTGATCGACGACGAGATACGAGAGGCTGGCGGCAAGGTACTTCGCGTACTCGAGCTTCGAGATGCTGCCGGACCCGTAGGTCATCGACTCACTCGAATCGAGCAGCATGTTCGAGACGAAGTTCGTCTCCGCCTCGAAGAGCTTGATGTAGTAGCGATCACAACGCGCGTAGGCCTTCCAGTCGACGTGACGGATCTCGTCACCAGAGACGAACTGGCGATACGCGGTGAACTCGCTGCTGATGCCACGTGCGGGGCTCCGGTGAAGCCCGATGCGCACGCCCTCGACAACCTGCCGGGCAACGACATCGAGCGTGCCCACCTGTGAGAGAATCTCCGGGTCGAGGTATCTAGGCCGACGCGGCTGTTGCGCCATCGTAGAGCGCTCCGCTCGAGGGAATGGTTTCCAGTAGCTTCTTGACGACGTGATCGGTATCGACGCCTTCGGACTGCGCCGCGAAGTTGAGTCCCATACGATGGCGCATCACGGGAAGCGCCAGCGCCGCCACATCATCCACCGCAACGTTGAATCGACCGCGCAGGATGGCGCGGGCCTTGGCGCCGGTGATCAGGTTCAGGCAGGCACGCGGGCCACAACCCCATGACACCCAGTCGTTGATGAATGGAGGCGCGTCGGGTTCCCCGGGCCGAGTCGCTCGCACGAGCGCCGAAACGTACTGAAAGACGTGATCCGCGACAGGCACTCGACGGACGAGGTCCTGCAACGACGCGATCTCCTCGCCAGACAGCACCGCGGATAGCTCGGGCTCCTCGCGACTGGTGACACTGCGCATGATGTCGACCTCCTCCGCAGCGCTCGGATAGCCGACATGAATCTTGAACATGAATCGATCAAGTTGCGCCTCCGGGAGCGCGTAGGTGCCCTCCTGCTCGAGCGGGTTCTGGGTCGCAAGAACGAAGAACGGCAGGTCGAGCGGCAGATCCTCGCCACCTGCCGAGACCATCTTCTCCTGCATCGCCTCCAGGAGGGCCGCCTGTGTCTTCGGCGGCGTACGGTTGATCTCATCGGCCAGCACGAGGTTCGCGAAGATCGGTCCCTTGTTGAACTTGAAATGGCGCGTACCGGTCTCGGGATCGTCCTGCAGCACTTCGGAGCCGGTGATATCGGACGGCATCAGATCCGGTGTGAACTGGATGCGCTTGAAGGACAGAGACAGGCACTTCGCGATCGAGCTGACGAGCAGCGTCTTGGCGAGACCGGGCACACCCTCGAGCAGACCGTGCCCCTTCGAGAAGATCCCGATCAGGACCTCGTCGATGACGCCGTCCATGCCGACGATGGCCTTGCGCAACTCCGCGACCAGCTGGTCCCGAGCCTCGCTCAGCTTCTTCACCGCCTCGACGTCGCCCTTGGCGAGCGCTTTAGCGTCGGAAAGTTGTTTGCTCATGATCGCGTTGAACCTCAGCGTTGACAGGCCGCTCGCATGACGAGAACGGCGGGACAGATCACGGTGCCGACAGCGAAGGATACGGTGCTGACAGCGAAAGACACGGTGCCGACAGCGAAAGACACGGTGCCGACAGCGAAAGACACGGTGCCGACAGCGAAAGAC
>CAYMLL010000250.1:0-11598 GCA_964390645.1 uncultured Planctomycetia bacterium
TCCCGGTGGACAGCGTTCTCCCGGTGGACAGCGTTCTCCCGGTGGACAGCGTTCTGCGGGAGCTCGCGAACCGGCCCCGGACTACTCGAGGAACTCCGCGTGGACGACGCGTACGGCGTTCTCGAGCTGATCCCCATCGACGACGCACGTGATCATCAGGTTCGACGTGGAGATCAGGTCGATGTTGATTTTTTCGCGACTGAGCGACGCGAACATCCTCGCGGCGATACCGGTCTCGCGCTGCACCCCCTCGCCGACCACGGAGACCGTGCCGACATTCTGCCCGACGATCAGCTCACGAGCGCCGACCTCGGCCCGCAGGCGGTCGAGATCCGCTCGTACGTGGGAGATCATGTCCGCTCCGACGAGGAACGAGATGTCGTTGTGCCCCTCGTGGTGCTCCGCCTGCACGATCAGCAGGATGTTCACCGAGTGGGCCGCCAGGGTCTCGAAGACCCTGGCTGCGACCCCTGGACGGTCCTGGACACCGACGAGTGAAACCTTCGCGACGTTTCCGTTGTGCGCGACGCCGCGGACCGCGACCTGCTCCATGCCTGCGAACTCCTTCTTCCCTCGATCCGACGAGCAAACCACCGTTCCAGCGACCTCCTCGAAACTGGAAGAGACGTTGAGCTCGAGCTCGAACCTCCGCGCGATCTCGACGGATCGCGAGTGAAGGACCTTCGCTCCGAGACTCGCCATCTCCAGCATCTCGTCATACGAGCACCATGCCAGCTTGCTGGGACTTTCGACGACGCGCGGATCGGCGGTGTAGACGCCGTCGACATCCGTGAGAATCTCGCAACGATTAGCGCCGATGCCCACCGCGAAGGCCACGGCGCTGGTGTCCGACCCGCCTCGCCCGAGTGTCGTGATCTCGTTCTCGAGCGTGATCCCCTGGAAGCCGGTGATGACGACCACGCGCCCCGACTCGAGCTGCTCGATGATACGCTCACCGTCGATGGACCGGATCCGCGCCTGCATGTGAGCCGAATCGGTCAGCATGCCCGCCTGCGCGCCGGTGAAGGACCGCGCAGGTGCACCGGCCGTCTCGATCGCCATCGCCAGAAGGGACGCACTGATGATCTCGCCGGCGTGCAGGAGCATGTCCATCTCGCGCCGCGGCGGTGTTTCCGTCATCTCCGGTCACCGGTACATACGGTGGTGGGTGGTCTGCCCCTGGGCTTAGACGACCACGACCACCGCATTGCCGGCGCGCTGCGCCGCAACCACCCGCTTCGCGACACTCCGCACGTGCTTCGACGTGGCCACGGACGAGCCGCCGTACTTCTGGACGAGGATCGGTTGCCCGTTTACGAGCACACTCATCTGTTTCTCACCGTTGGAGGATCTACACGCATCAGCCGAATGTCAGGCCGAGGTAGTCCGGAGCCAGGACCCGGTACTCCGCCTCGATCCCCCACCTCGCGAACTCCTCGACACCGATATCTCCGACCTTGCGTCCCTCCTCGGACGTGAACGCCGCAATCGCCGGGCCGGCGCCGCTGACGAACGCGCCACGACAGGCTCGGTGCTCGTTCAACGTGGCCAGAACGCCACCCATCGCGGGGAGGATCGACGTCCGCCGCTTCTGGTGGATCTGATCACCGACTCCGTGAAACAGGAAGGAGTCGTTGTTCTGGATCAGTCCGGCGAGCAGCAGCCCGAGACGCTGCAGGTTGAACACCGCCTCGGAACGCGGAATCGTCAACGGCAAGACCTCACGCGCCTTGCGCGTCTCGATCACACGATCCGGAATCACGACGACCACCTGCAGATCATAAGGCAGGCGCAGGCTCGTGGCGACGACCTTCGAGTCGATCGTCGCGCTCACCGTCAGCCCTCCGAGCACCGCCGCCGATGCGTTATCCGGATGGCCCTCTACCTGCGTCGCAGCCTCGAGGACAGGGGTGCGCTCGGGTGGCGTTCCGCGACGGATCCACATGCCGGTCGCGATGCCCGCGACGATCGCCGACGCGCTCGACCCCATCCCGCGCGTCAAGGGAATGTCATTCTTGATCTTCAGGCGCAGACCGTGAGAGAGCTTCCCACCCGAATACTCCTTGATCATGCGAAAGACCAGATTCGAGTCGTCGCACGGAATCTGATCCGCGTCGACCCCTTCGGTCTCGATAACGACCCGTCCGCCTCCCGACTCGGCCTCGACCTCGAGATAAGACTTGAGCGCCAGCCCGACGACGTCGAAGCCCGACCCGAGGTTCGACGTCGACGCCGGCACCTTCGTTCGCATCACGAGACGATCGGCACACACGAGACGTTAGCTCCCCTTTTTCCCCTCTCGTGCGATCACCTCCGCGAGCGCCTCGAACGACGACTCGATCGTCGTGGGTCGCACGGCGCTGGCGATGGCCCGCTCCGGGTCCTTGAGCCCATGACCGGTCAACGTGCAGACGACACGGCCACACAGGTCGAGCTCGCCGGCAGCCCACACCTTGATCAGCCCTGCGACCGAGGCCGCGGACGCCGGCTCCGCGAAGATCCCCTCGAGAGATGCGATGAGCCGATACGCCGCGACAATCTCGTCGTCCGTCACCGAGTCGATGCACCCTGCGGACTCGTCGCGCGCGGCGATGGCGCCGTCCCAGCTCGCCGGGTTGCCGATGCGGATCGCGGTCGCGAGCGTCTCGGGGGCCTCGACCGGCGTTCCGAGCACGAGCGGCGCAGCCCCCGCGGCCTGGAATCCCATCATCACGGGCAGCGCGTCGACGCGGCCCGCTTCCCGGTACTCCTTGTATCCCCGCCAGTGCGCGGTGATGTTGCCGGCGTTGCCGACCGGGAGGAAGTGGAAGTCCGGGGCGCTCCCGAGCGCGTCCGCGACCTCCCACGCAACGCTCTTCTGCCCCGCGATGCGGTAGGGGTTGATCGAGTTCACGAGCGTGAGGTCGAGATCGTCAGACGCCTTGACGACCAGCTCGAGAGCGCGGTCGAAGTTACCGCCGATCTCGAGCACCTTCGCGCCGTGCATCACCGCCTGGGCGAGCTTACCCATGGCGATCTTACCCTCGGGAATGACGACCCAGCACGGGACCCCCGCACGCGCGGCGTAGGCCGCCGCGGACGCCGACGTGTTGCCGGTCGACGCGCAGATCACTCCTCGGGTGCCCTCCTCGACCGCCTTCGACATCGCCATCGTCATACCCCGGTCCTTGAAGGAGCCGGTCGGATTGGCGCCGTCGTACTTGAGCCAGATCTCGAACCCCGGAGGCACGCTCCGCAAGCTCGCGAGATGCAGCTCGAGGTTCTCGGCACGCAACAGCGGTGTGCCGCCTTCCTGGATCGAGACGATCGGCGTCGCGTCCGACACGGGAAGGAGATGGCGGTAGCGCTCGATGATCGGGAGCTTACGCCCACCTCCCGACAGCTGCGGTGCCGCCCCACGCTCGACCTTCATGCTTGCTCGTCCTTCGCCCGGTCCCTGTGGAGTCAATCCTCGATACGGATGCGGGTCGTCGGTCCGTGGATCAGGCTGGTCTTCTCGGCCAGCTCGTCAAGCGCGCTCGTCAACACACGATCGTCCACCTGATGAGTGACGAAGACGATCGAGATCGGCTGACCGTGTTTCGCCTCCGGCTGCTGCATGCTCGAGATACTGATGCCGCGCATGCCGAGAAAGGACGTCACCCGTCCCATCACCCCCGGAAGGTCGAGCACGGTCATGCGGACGTAGTTGCGCAAGGCGACCTCGTCGATCGTCGCGAACACCGGCGAGTCTCCGTTGATCGCGCCTCCGGCAGGGCGATCTCCCTTCGCCGCACGCACGATGTCCGCAACCACGCTCGAGGCGGTCGGAAACGACCCGGCGCCGCTTCCGTAGACGAGCATCGGTCCCGCCGCGTCGCCGCGCACCTGCACCGCGTTGGTCTCGTTCGCGACCTGGGCGAGGACCTCCTCGCGGCGCACGAGAGCCGGATGGACGCGCAAGTCCCAGCGGTGATCCTCGGTCAGGTGCGCGATCGCCAGAAGCTTGACGCGGTAGCCGAGGGTCGCGGCGAACGAGATGTCCTCCGCCGTGATCGACTCTATGCCCTCGGTGTGAATGCGCTGGACCGACACGTGCTTGCTGGTGATGATGCGCGCCAGCAGGGCGAGCTTGTGCGCAGTGTCGCCTCCGGAGACGTCGAGCGTCGGGTCGGCCTCCGCGAAACCCTTCTCCTGAGCCTCTCGCAACGCGTCGGAGTAGCCCAGGCCCTCGACCTCCATCCGCGTCAGGATGTAGTTGCAGGTGCCGTTGAGAATGCCGCACAGACGCGTGATCTGGTTGCCGACCAGCCCGTTCTGCAGCATCTCGATCACCGGGATGGCGGCGGCGACGCTCGCCTCGTAATAAACGCAGCGGTGCTCCTCGTGCGCGACGCGGAAGATCTCCTCACCGTGAAACGCGAGGGTCGCCTTGTTGGCCGTGACGACGTCCTTGCCGTGCCGGAGCGCGTCGACGATCCAGTCGCGAGGCGCGTCGACGCCACCCGCGACCTCGACGACGAGGTCGATGTCGTCCCCCCGGACGACGCCGGCGAGGTCGTCCGTGAAGACGTCCGGATCGACGAAGCCGTAGACGTGGTGACGCGGGCGCTCGCGGTCACGCACGGCGATGCGCGCGACCTCGAGGTCGCGGCCGAGAAGCGCGCTGAGGTCGGCGCGACGGCGACAGAGAAGTTCGAGAACTCCGCTGCCGACGGTTCCACAACCGATCATCCCGATCCGGTAGGAGTGACTCATGGCGGCAACGCCATTCAAGGGGCGGAGCCGTGAGGCTGCCGTACGAGCCGCCTTCGTCGACGCCTCGCCCGGCTCAGCCAACGGGCACTCCGGGATTCCCCGTAAATCCTTCCAGAAAAATACCTTACGACCACAACACTGCGACGGCGCGGACGCACGCACAAGACGCGAACATCAGGATAGTGCGATCCGTAAGACAAGAGAACCACTTATTTTATCTCGACCGGACCGGCGAAATACAGGGGCTTTTTCGTCAAAAATTCTTGATCGGTCGCTTGTGCTGATACAAGATAAGGTTCCTCGGGCCGGCTTCTTATCTCACCCAACTCCAACCCTACCCTTTCGACCCAAACAACCTTAGCCGGCCCATTTTTTCCTCTGCAAATCCGCCGACACAAAACAGTTTCGACGATACAACGGCAACGCCGCGAGGTCCTTCAAGGCTGAAGGATAGCGTGTCGAACCCGAATCGGGTCGCTGTGACTCCTGGAGTGACGTCTGGGAAGGACCGGCGCCAGGGCATCGCCGCAGCACGTGAAGTCCGAGCGGGTGAGATCCCGCGATCGGTCGTGCCTGGTGGAACCCGGGTGAAACGGGTTCCGGTGGAGACAGGTCCCACGGTGCCCTTCACCGCCCTGCCCTTCACCGCCCTGCCCTTCACCGCCCTGCCCTTCACCGCCCTTATTCATCACCGTCAGGACGGCCGCCGGGTCGAGCGGTCCGCGAGACGATGAGACAGCCGGCGACCGGGCCAGTCAGAACGCCCCTCAGCCCGAGACAGCCACCGGGCAGTTGGAGAAAAACGTGCCCAAGATGGATAGAACGTAGCAGAGCAAAAACACTTGGCGAGAATGCTTGGGGTAGGACATCTTGGGCACGCCTTCCGTTTTAACTCCCGTTCAGAGGCCCTGCAAACTATATTCGGCCAATAGTGTACAAATTCACTACACTTCTCCGACGGCCGGTAAGTCGAACAGGACCTCACCGCCGACCTCAACCCGTACAGGCCGCAGAAAGCGTTGTAGCGTTTTGATTTGCAGATCCACGCCGAGTCCGGGACGGGGGCTCGGAACGACGAGCCCGTCGGGCCCCGGGCGCAGTGGATCGAGTACTAGATCGCGGCAGAGCTCGCTCGGTCGGGCCGGGAACTCGAGCAGATCGTCCTCCGCACGGGTGGCGAAAACGTGGAGGGCCGCGGCCAGGCTGAGGTGGCTCTTGAAGGTGTGGTTGACGTAACGTAGCTGGCGCGCCTGGGCGACCCGGCGGATCCGGTGTGCGGTGGTGATGCCGCCGATACGGCCGGCGTCGATCTGGATGCAGTCGACGCGGCCGTTTTCGATGAGGTCGATGGCGGCGCGATACGAGCTGCAGCCCTCTCCGGCGGCGATCGGCAGAGCTGCGCCGCGGGCGGCGAGGCGAGCGTACGACTCGACGGCCTGCGGATCGAGGGGCTCCTCGAGCCAGCCGACGTCGAACGGAGCGAAGGCCTCCGCGCGCGCCAGGGCGGTCGCTGCGTCGGTCCCCCACGCGACGCCCGCGTCCACGAGCAGCCGGGCGTCGGGCCCGAGCCCCTCGCGGGCGGCCTCGACGAGAGCGACGTCGAGCTCGGCGCCGTGCTTCCCCATCGGCCCCCAGCCGAACTTCGCCGCGTTGAATCCCTCCCGGCGGAGCTCCTCGGCGCAGGCTCGCGTCTGCTCGGGAGTCTCCGCAAAGAGCACCGAGGCGTACGGGATCTTGCCGTGCGGCTCGCACGGCCGCGACCCGTCGTCGCGGTCGCACAGCAGCTTCCAGATCGGCTCGCCGCGGGCGCGACCCACGAGATCCCACAGCGCGATGTCGGCGCCGCTCAGCGCGTGGTGGACCTGCTCGATGTCGAGAGCGCCGCGCAGCACCTTGCGGTGAATCCGCGAGATATCCTCGGGGCCTTCGACCTGCTCGCCGGTGAGAAGATCGCGCAGCCCGACGATGTTGCCGTGTGACGGGGGACAGACGTAGGCGGCGAGCGTCACCAGCGGCGAGGCGTCGCACTCGCCCCAGCCTTCGAGACCGTTCTCGGCGCGGATGCGAACGAGAAACGTGTCCTGGGTGCCGTCGGCGGCGGACGTGATCTCGGGCATGGCGAGGTAGAACAGGTCGACGGAGTCGATTCTCACGACAGCAGCGAGTCCCATTCCGTACGGGAGAGCGTGGCGAAGCTCGGTCCGCCCGGTCCCGCGGCCTCGACGGCGGCGATCCTTTGCCGATCGGCGATCCAGAAGGTGCGCAGTCCGCGCTCGCGAGCGGCAAAGATGTCGGCCTCGAGCGAGTCGCCGACGTGCAGGACGAGCTCCGGCGCCTCGCCGCAGGCGCGGAGCGCGGTCCGGAACATCGTGTCGTGTGGCTTCTCGAAGCCGACCTCGTGCGAGATGACGACGTGATCGAAGAGCTCGAGCAGCTCCAGTCGCTGGAGCGTCACGCGCAGCCGGCTGTCCCAGTTCGACAGGATCCCGAGCCGCAGCCCGCGCTCTCGCAACATCTCGAAGGTGTCGCGGGCGCCCGGGACGACGGTCCACGCGTGCGGCGAGACGAAACGCTCGTAGATGTCGTCGAAGAGCGCCGGCAGCTCGGATGCGGGGACGCTGTCGTCGAAGGTGTGCGAGACGATGCGGAACCAGCTGTCGCGCAGCGTCTGGTCGGAGCACCGGTGGCCGCGAGCGCGCGAGCGAACGAGCGACTCCTGCCAGGCGTGGCGGAAGCGTTCGTCGAGGGTCGACGCGTCGACGCGATGCCCGTGATCGGATGCCGCGCGGGCGTAGACCTCCCCCACGGACGGCTGAACGCGAAGGATCGTGCCGCCGACGTCGAAGAAAACGACACGGACACCGGAGCTCGAGGAGGTCGACACCATGACACCGGCAGTATATCAGAGTCGGACGTCCGCGCGGTCACCGCCCGGGGGCCGCCGGCGCGGCTCCGTGCGACGGTCGCAAGATGGCGGCGCCCCCTTCGGCCCGGCGAGGGCCGGCTCTCAGCGGGAGCACGCGCCTGTACCGTTGCGCGCCGCTCGCCCCTGAGCTATGCTCACGAACGCAGTCGTGTCCCCGTAGCTCATCCGGATAGAGCGGCGGTTTCCTAAACCGCAGGTAGCAGGTTCGAGTCCTGCCGGGGATACCATTCTGTCTCGAGGACTGCGGGTGTCAGGGGGCGACAACTCGTGCCCGGCCAGCGAGTTCCGCGCTTCGCCTTCATCGTCGCCCGACATCGTCTCGCGGACTCCCGAGGACAGCGACGGACACGAAAAGTCGACCGCTCCTGTAAGCTGGCCTGTAAGAAAATCAGGAGCCTCACCGTCCGTCCCCGTCGCACGAACGGCGTCGGCATCGTCTCGCTTCGCAGCCGGAGCATCGAGCGCGTCGAGGCCGGCCGAGAGGTCGACGAGGCTCAGGTGCGAATAGCGATCAAGCGTCAGCGTCACCGTGGAGTGCCGGGCGAGATCCTGCATCGTCTTGGGGTGGACACCCGAACGCGCCAGCCGTGTCAGGTACCCGTGACGCAGCGCGTGGAATGTCCGCAACGCCGTCGTGGGTCTCGTACTCGATCTCGGCGGCGGCGAGGTCTCGCTGGATCATGTCGCCGCTCCGGTCGGCCCAGGTACCGGGGAAAACGCGGGGGCGCATCTTCACCTGCGGAAGCCAGCCGCGGAGCTCGGCGAGGAGATACGGGTGGATCGGAAGGACGTCCTCGCGACGATGCTTCGGGTAACCGGCGAGCACCGTCAGCGTTGGCGGACTCGACCCGAGATCGAAGCTCTCGGCGCTGAGACTGGAGATCTCCGCCGCCCTGAGACCGCTGTAGGACGCGACGATATGGACAATCCGCCGGTCCTCGCCGGAGAGCCCCCGGAAGGGCCTGCCGTCTCGGGCGGCCGTGAGTAGCCTGGCCAGCTCATCGAGCGAGAGAACACGTCGGAGTCGCCGCACATCAGTCCGAGGGTTCGCCGCCTGAAGATGCGCCAAGGGATTGTCCGGAGTCCGTCGTGAACGTTGCAACCAGCGGCAGAAGCTCTTGGCCGCGACCAAGTAGAAGTTCGTCGTGCGGAGCGACTGCACAGTCGAGGTTCGCTTTCTAACTCCCTGTCTCCGGAAAGCGGCAGCGGCTCGGCCGTGCGAGCATCTCGCCGCAGTCGACGCCCGTGAATCGGGCTCGTATCGAAGGTTCTCCTGGGTTCTTGTCAGCGGGGTCAGAAAGGTGCTGCTCTTGCTCGAGCAGGCCGGCATGGTAACCCGTGAGTTCCTCGAGCTCGCCGCACAGAGCAAAGGAAGAAACGACCGCCTCAGCCCAGAGGAGCGGCGTGAACTCGGAAAGCGGGCGAAAGAGTCGCTGGAGCGACGCTTTACTGATCCGCCGCCGGCGCGAGCAACAGCAGGGGACATCTTCTGGCGCGACCGCTGAAGCGAGCGAACGTCCGCGCCCGTCGTGGGGAGGGGTCGCTGCCGCGCTCCAGCTCATTCTGCGGGGCTCCGGTTCAGGAGCATTCTATCTCGGGGCGTGTGAAATTGCTGACCGCAGTGTCCGACTGAGAATCAGCGGTGCCAGGGACAGAACCATCGGTAGAACACACCCAGTCCTCGGAGCCAGTGACATGGAAGAAAGCGAGAACGGAGCGCGGCGTCTGCCAGTTATTCTCACGACGGTCCTCATCCTGCTCGGAGTCTGGGGGTTGCTCGGCGGAGGTAACGCACGCGAAGAACTCGCGCAAGTTGGTTACGTGATCGCTGCGGCCTTGAGCTTCGGATTCGCCCTGATCGGGAACCGAAGCTGACCTTCTTACACGGCTTCGGTCTTACTCGGTTGGTCGCGCTCTGCTTGCGCCCTCGAACCGCGCCCGCCCCGTCTCGCGGGTCAGGGGGTGAACGAGGAACCGCCGCAGCCGCGCGGCGTCGGGGTCGGGGTCGGGGTCGGCGAGCTCATGGCACACCGCCTCGGGGACTTGGCCGACATCACCGGCGGATACATCAAGATGCCACGGTAAGAGCAGGTCGCCGCAATCAACGCTCCATCGGATTTCATCACCGTGGCGAAAGCGGCCACGATGGCCGATTCGGCTTCGTGAATCCTGGTAACGGTTTCGGCGGCATGTCTACGGGGCTTCGGTTGAGGACCGTCTCCTCGGGGGCTTGTTGGATTGCAGATTCTGACAAGTTCACCTAGAATCGCGGCGTCAGATTCGCTTGTGTTGAACGCGGGCGACCTGGCCCGGCCTGAACTACCTGTCGGAAGGAGCGCCCATGACAACAAGATAGAAGCTCGTCGTTGCTCTCGTCCTGGCCCTCGGACTCGGCTACTTAGCCGGCTCGTTTAGCACCGGCCGTTACCAAATTCAGAGCACTACTAACAACATTATTTACAGAGTCAATACGCGCACCGGGTTCGTCCAGTCCTACAACAACCGTCAGAATGCATGGGAACCGGGTCTAGAAAAAAACAGGCCATGACGACCAAGAAACGGACCTACTGACCCTCCCCCCCTCAAACGCAGCCAGCCACAAAGTGATGAACTGGCAGCTCGACAACCAGGAGGGAGCACTGTAAGCGGTCCCACGATCGTGAGGTCGAGCAGGTCACAGATACGGACTCCCGCTCCGGTCCCGGCGGCGAAGTTCCGTCGCAAGAGTCCCAGGGGTCGTGACCGACAGCACCGCTGATCTTCAGTCCGCCTGCGACTCGTCGACGGGCGGGACGAGCTCAGCGATCGGCACGGTGAGCAGCATCGTCACGGCCCGGTTGACGATCGAGCTCTCGAGAGCCTTGTCCGCGAGCGGCGCGAGCGCGTCGATCTCCTCGACTCCAGTGACCGACGCGACCGTCGAGGTCGCTCGCGCAAAGACGACCGAAAGGTCCGCGGCCGTCGCCACCTTACTGAATGCCGACGAGCCGAGCGTCGCGATGTCGAGGCCCTCTTCCGTCGCCGCGAGGAGACACTGCCTCTTCGCCTCCTGAACACGCGCCGTGGCGTTCTTCGGCGCCGCCTCCTCGTAGAGCGCGCGCGCGTTCGCGTAGCGCTTGAAGGGTCCGACGAAGGGCACCAGCTTGATCGCGAGGTCGAGAGCGAGCTCCTCGCGCGCCGGCTCCTTGGTCGGATCTACCGCCGACGCGCGCAGCGCCTTCTCGAGGCCCTGGCAAACCGCGCGTGCATGCTTCTGAGCCGCGGTCAGGAGCTCCTTCGTCGCCTGCTCGACGAC
The DNA here is from genome assembly GCA_964390645.1 of uncultured Planctomycetia bacterium. Taxonomy (GTDB): domain Bacteria; phylum Planctomycetota; class UBA8108; order UBA8108; family UBA8108; genus CAYMLL01. The sequence continues at coordinate 10,959 of CAYMLL010000250.1, forward strand.
TCCGGCAGCTTCGCGAACGTCTTTTCCGACGTTTTCGACGTCGTCGCGATCACAAGCCGGAACGCAGACCGATAGCGCCACCGAGATCAGAGTCGTCCTGCGTATCCTCTCCATCATTCCTCCACCGGGTATGTCTGCCAGAATCCCCTCTGGATTTGACCCTGCCCCGTCTCCTGGTCCATCCTCAGCGCGAAAACCACCGCCTGTGAACTACTCGCGTAACAGCATGGCGGGCCGAAAGCCGACGTCGAGGGTGCGTACGTAAGGAAAGAGGCCGACTCGGCGGGCCGAGAGGCATTGACTAGCGATGCTGAAATAACTGCCGCCTCGGCGGTTCCGGTGGGTACCCGGAATCCACTCATCCTCGCACCACTCCCACACATTCCCGTGCATGTCGTGAAGACCGAAGGGGCGGAGTCCCCCCGGCGTTGCCACACCACCACATGTAGTCAACCGCCGGGTCGCAGGAGTCACATGTTCTCGCGTTACACTCATCACCCCAGGAGAACGCCGTCGTCGTGCCACCGCGACAGGCGTATTCCCACTGCGCCTCCGTCGGCAGTGATAGCCCCGTCCGTGCCAGGAAGCCGTCGGCACTCTTGAGGTCCCACCAGGAGACCTGCTCCACGGGCAGCCCGTC
>CAYMLL010000251.1:0-11491 GCA_964390645.1 uncultured Planctomycetia bacterium
GGCCCCGAGCTCGCTCCGGGTGCCGAGGAGTTCGTCGAGGACGACTTCGACGACGAGTACTTCGAATGGTATGCGAACGCGGACGAAGGATGGATCCAGATAGCTCTCGTCTTCGATGACGACGGACACCGCGGCCTCGCCATTCCCGCTGCAGAGCCTCTTACGATCGCGTTCCTGCGCTTTCGCGCCCGGCCGACAGCCGAGGAGGGCGACCATCCTCTGATCTTCACGCAGGACGAGACCGCCGGCTACGAGAGCGTGTTTCGCAACGGCGACGTGTCCGTCTACAACGTCACCCGCGTGATCGGGACTCCGTTCGATTCGAACGATGCCTACGAGGTCGCCGAGCGAGCCGCAACGGAGAACGGTTTCGTTACCGTCCAGTCCATCATCGGCGAGGTCGGCATCCTGGTCCGCGGCGACGCGAACTCCGACCAGGTGGTGGACATATCGGATCCCTCGTACATCCTGGGCTTCCTCTTCCTCGGCGGTGAGCGGCCGCAATGCGTGGAGACCGCCGACGTCGACCTCGACGGCAGGATCGATATCACCGACCCGGTGATCATCCTCGGCTACCTTTTCGGCGGCGACTCGTCCTGGGCCCCGTCCGAGTTCCAGGTTCCGCTGCAGGGTCCGTGCGTGCCGTGACGACGGCCCCTCCCTGATGCCGGGGCGATCGTCCTCACGACTTCCTCGTCACCCGCGATTCGACATCGAACGCCGTCTCGGCCACGGCGGAACCGGGGACGTGTACCTGGCACGTGACCGACTCCACGACGACGAGATCGTCGCTCTGAAGATCTACCGGCAGGACATCGTCGCCGAACGCGTCTTCACCGAGTTCCGGACGCTGCGCGAGCTCCGCCATCCGGCGTTCGCACGTTCGATCGACTTCGGACGCATCGCGACCACGGGCCGGCCGTACTTCACCATGGAGTACGTCCCGGGCGACGATCTGGCGGTGGTCGGCGAGACGCTGCGCCGCGAAGGCGGCGAGACAGCCCGAAGAAAGCTGGCCTCGCTGCTTCTGCAGCTGACGCGAGCTCTCGGATACCTCCATCGACGCGGACTGCTGCACCTTGACGTCAAGCCGACCAATGTGGTGGTCAACGACGATCGAGCCAAGCTGATCGACTTCGGACTCGTCCAGGCCACCGTCTCCCGGCAGGGCGCCGCGTCCAGAGCGACCGCGTACTTCTCGGCTCCGGAGATCTTCGACGGCCCGTCCGTGGACCATCGAACAGACCTGTACGCTCTCGGCGTCACCATCTGTCAGGTCTGGACCGGCAAGTACCCGATCCGGGGGCGCAGCTTGGCCCAGATCGTCGAAAGTCATCGCCGCGCACCGCCGCAGCTGCCGCCCGGCCTGCCGGACGCGCTGGCGCCGGTCGTCAGGAAGCTCCTGGCGAAATCTCCGACCCGCCGTTTCCAGAGCGCCGACGAGCTCGTCACCGCGCTCGAGGAGCTGCTTCCGGACGGCACGCGAGCGACGACCGCGGTCGTCTTCGATGAGCCCGACTTCGTCGGCCGACGACGAGAGCTCGACGCGTTCTTCTCGTGGATCGACCGGCTCCAGGAGAGCACCGAGGCGCAGGCCCTGCTCATCGAGGGCGCTCCCGGAATCGGCAAGTCCCGGTTCCTCGACGCGTGCGCGACGGAGCTGGCTGGCACGGGGATGGACGTCTTGCGAATTCGCGGCGGGATGTCGGGACGCTCCGACCTCGCGGAGCTCGTGAACGGCGTCGAGTGCCTTCGACCATCCGCGGCCCGCCTTCGCCGGAACCTCGGCTTCCTGGAGGCCTGCGTCGGCGGCGCGGCGAGCCCGGAGGTCGCTCGCGAACTCGCCGATCTCGATCTGCAGTCCATCCGCTCACGGGCGACGCGCGAGCTCACGGAGCTCCTTCGGGGCGCGCTCCCGGGTCCCCTGGTGATCGTCATGGACGACGCGGACAACGCGTCCGCGCAGCTGCTCAACATGCTGGGACGGTGGTTTGCGGATCCCTCCCGTCCGGATCTGCAAGTCTGCGTCGGCGTCCTGGCGAGCTGCCGGGACCGGGACGCGACACCGCTCCCGGCGGACTCGGCTCGAGTCGAGGCCATCGAGCTCAAGCCCCTCAAGCAACGCGAGCTCCTGAAATCGTTGGACGCCTTGCGACCCTCCATCGGCCAGCGCGTCCTGACGAACCTCGTCCGCTCGAGCGGCGGCCACCCGGCCTACCTCGTTCACTCGATCCGGCAGGTCCTCGCCGGCGACGACTGCCCCCGAGCCCCGTCAGCGGGCGGGCTTCGCAGCCTGCTCGACGAACAGGTGACGGCCCTCGGCCGTGACGCTCTGAAGGCCGCGGTGACACTGTCGCTGGCGACTCGCCCCTTCGACGAGAATCTCGTGAGTGTCGCGACAGGCCTGCGCGGCGCGGAGGGACGCGCCGCGGTGCTGGAGCTCCGCAAGTCCGGCCTCGCCGGACAGCTGAGCACGGGGCTCGTGATCACCCCACCCCTGGCCGGTGAGCTCGTGCTGGAACGCGCCGAAGCAGCGGACCTCCGATCGACCCACCAGCGAATCGGTCAGCACCTCGCCGAGCTCCCGAACCGCAGGGCGGAGTCAGCGTATCACCTGCTCCGTGGAGACCACCCCACCTCCGGCCTGGAAGCCGCGACGAAAACGGCGCGTGAGCATCTGTCCCGGGGACGCTTCGAGGAAGCCGAGGAGCTTCTCGAGGAGGCGGTCAAGCACGCCGATTCGAGCGCCGATCGAGCAGAGATTCTCGCGACCCTGGGAGACCTGCAGACGAAGAGCGGTCGATTCGACGACTCCAGACGGAGCTTCGAGGCGCTCCTCGACCTCTGCGACCACAGCCCGTCGGCACGCGCCAGCGTGTTGCGGAGTCTCGGCGGCGTCCACCAGCGCAGCGGAGACAACGAGTCAGCGAGACGGGCGTTCGAGTCCGCTCTGCAGCTCGTGGACCAGGACACCGATCTGGCGGAGCAGCTGCATCTCTACAACGAGCTCGCGTCCTTCCACCTCTTCCGGATGGAGGTCGCACAGGCGACGACGTTCGCCAACCGCGGAATCGAGCTGCTGCGATCCGACGAGGCTCGAGAGCTGCCGACCGAGTCCCGGGCGCTCCACGCCATGAACCTGCATTCGATCGCGGGCCAGACTCTCCTTCGACAGTTCGAGTACAGGCTGGCGAGCGAGCAGCTGGCTCGCAGTCTGGAGTTCGCGCGTGAGGTGGGAGACGTGGCAAGCTCGGCGCTGATTCTCAACAACCTCGGAGTCGCCTACCACCAGAGCAACGAGCTGGGCAAGGCTCTCGGTGTCTACAAGAAGGCCGCCAGACTTGCCGCCAGCCGAGGCGACGCCACGGCCCGGTTCAGCATTCTCTGCAACACCGCGGCGATCCGGGCACGCCGCGGCGAGCTCAACGCGGCCCGCAACCTCCTCGAAGAGGTCGAGTCGTTACCCCACTCGAGCGCGTCGAAGCGAGCACGACTGTTCTACCTGCACTCGCGCGGGCTGGTAGACCGCCTGACGCTCGTCGACGCCCGGGCTCTGTGGTCCGAGAGCATCGAGATCGCCGAGTCCCTGCCGGACCCTCTCTTCGCGAGCTACGGCCGGCTCTACCTCCTGGAGAACGAGATCACCCTGGGTCGCTGGGCCGCCGCACGGGACCTGGCGGAGGAGATCCGCTCGCGGGGCCCGCTCGACGCCCGCTTCGAGCAGGCCCTCGATTGCCGGGAGGCGCTCCTCGAGGCCCTGGTCGGCGACGACGGTCGGGCCCGGAGCCTGATCGATCGCAGCCTGCCGCCGGAGTCCGCCCTGCGCGAAGGAACGCGGGCTCCGGACTACGGAGAGCTCTGGAACTGGATTCTCGCGGCGACGGGCCTGATCGAGGTCGATCAGCTGGATCGCGCCGCGGCCTGGCTCGGGCGAGCCCGCAAGGAGCTGTCACGAACTCGACAACGACCCGGCGTGGTCGAATGCGTGATTCTGCTCTGCGAGATCTCGCTGCGCCGCGGCGATCTGCGCCGGTCGGGACGTCTGCTTCGCGAAGCGCGACGCTTGCTCGGACTGCACGACACGAGTGACGGGTCCCGTGGGGCGCGATCTCGCGTGCCGTTTCTCGAGGCGCGTATCGAGATCGCCCGGGGCAACACGACGGACACGCGCGTGGCCGACCGTCTCGCGGACGCGGCGGGAAACGTCTCGCTCTCCGCGACCGCCGAGATCAGCTGGCTCGTCGATCTGGTGGCGGTCGAGCAGGGCCGTCCCGGAGCGTCCGTGGACGTCCAGTCGTCCCGCAACCGCTTCCTCGCCGGCCTCCGCGAGCCGGACCGCCAGCGCTATCTGAACAGAGACCACCGGAGACGTCTGGGAATCGCCCGCGAGCAGAGGAGCGAGGACACCTCGCGACCGTCGACCGATCCGTCGGCTCGCTACCTCGAGAGTCTCGTCGCGATCCGGGACGCGACGTCGCTCGCGGACGCGCTGGGAGTGCTCCGGTCGACAGCGATCGCCCGGCGAGCCTTCCTCTTTCGCGACGGCGACCCGGATCTGGTCGTCTCACCGTCCGATGCAGCGTCGACGCCGTTTCCGGCCGATCGACGGGCCGAGATCCTGCGCACTGCGTGGTGCGAGCCCCGGGACGGCGTGTGTTCGCCCGTCGTGGACTCCGATGGTCGACGACGAGGCGTGGTCTTCCTGGAGAGTCCCACCGGGGCGCCCCTGCCCGCCGCAAGAGAGTTTCTCGACCTCGCCGGCCTCCTCCTCGGTCGACTCGAGCCGCCGAAGTCGGGCCGCATCGACCACGACCTGGCCGCGACCACGCGCACGATTACCACCGAGCACGAAACGCAGCCCCTGTCGTCCTCGGGTGACTTCGTAGCCGTCTGCGCAAACATGCGGGAGCTCCTCGCGCTCGCAGAGCGTACGAGCGACTCCGAGTTGCCGGTCCTCCTCACCGGTGAGTCGGGGACGGGAAAAGACCACCTCGCCCGCTGGATCCACCAGCATGGACGCCGACGAGACGGGCCCTTCCTGGGATTCGACTGCTCTGCGGTGCCCGAAGGACTTCTCGAAGCGGAGCTCTTCGGCCATGAAGCCGGAGCCTTCACCGACGCCAACACCGCGCGAACGGGCTGTCTGGTCGCCGCCCGAGGCGGGACACTCTATCTCGACAACGTGGATTCGCTGGATCTCGAGGTCCAGGTGAAGCTGCTGCGTGCGCTCGAGCGCGACGAGGTCCGCCCCCTCGGAAGCACGAAGACGACCCGGCTCGATCTCCGGTTCATCGCCTCGTCGCAGCGCGACCTCAACGAGCTGTGCGTCAAGCACGAGTTTCGCGGTGATCTGTACTTCCGACTGGCGGGGATCGACCTGCGGATACCCCCGCTTCGCGAACACGTCACGGATATCGGGCCCCTCATATCGAGCTTCCAGCGGCGGGCCAACGCAGGACACGTCGAGCTGTCTGCCCGGGCGATCAAGGTGCTCGAAGGCCACCCGTGGCCGGGAAACGTCCGTGAGCTGGAGTCGCTGATCCGTCGTCTCGCCCTGACGGTCGACGGAGTCGTGGAGGAGTCCCACGCGCTCCACGCGCTGGGACTGCAGCGGCGAACGCCGTCGATCCCTCACTGGGTCTTCGAGGGACGGGACTACGATCAGATCCTGCGGGACGTCAAGCGAGAGTACCTGCTTCACCTCTTCGATCGAGTCGGCGGTGACATCGAGCGTATGGCCGCCGAGCTTCGCACCACGAAACGTAACGTGTACCACCGCCTCTCGCGAGTCGGGCTGAAGACAGACGACCTTCGAAGCCGGGGCTCGGTGCCGCGCGGAACCTGAATCGCCGACATTTCCGGCACCGACACCGTTTGACCCCGCCGGGTTTTACTGCACACCGCCGACCGTGAATGTCGTTAACCGTGAAGGAAGCGACGCGGACGAGCAGACCCCGGATGTGATCGAAGCCGTGACCGGAGGCTCGTGGACGCCTCCGTCGAGACGGCCTGCTGACGATCTCGTGAACCGACCTCAGGACCCTCTCGGCCCGGCGAGGCGGCTTGCCCATCCCGGGACTTCGAGACAACGGAAACAAAGCAACGCCCGGCAATCGCGGAGGCCCCTCATGAGCACATCGCAAAAAAGGCGCGTACTCTTCGGAGGATACGCCCCGGTACATTTCCTCTGTTTCCTGCCGATCTACCGCCGTCTCCTCGAGGATCCCCGAGTCGAGGTATTCCTCACGGGCGGGTTCCGGGAAAAGAACACGGACTCGGTGACGTTCCACCTCGAGGGGTTCTACGAGCCCTTCGGCGTCGATCCGGCCCGGGTCCTGACGCTGGAGTCGGTCGCGCAGCAGTCGTTCGACGTCGTTGTCTGCTCTCACCTCTCGGACGCGATGTTCCCCGGCTCCTACGGAAAATCGGTGCAGCTCTTCCACGGCGTGTCCTTCAAGAACCTCGCGGTTCGCGAGAAGGCACTGCGATACGACGTGCTGTGTCTTCCGGGACGCTATCACGGTGAGAGGTATCTCGAGCAGGGCCTCGTACGCGCCGGCGGACCGGAGTGCCTCTTGACGGGATTCGCGAAGACGGACCGTCTCGTCGATGGCACGCTCGACCGAGCCGCTCTACTCCGCAGACTCGGCCTCGACCCGGGCCGGCCGACGATCCTCCTCGCCCCGACCGGCGAGAAGAACAACGCTCTCGAGACGATGGGCCGCGACGTCATCTCCGCCATCACCACGGCGAACCGGTGGAACCTCCTCGTCAAGCCACATGATCACCCGAAGAACAGAGTCGACTGGTTTGCCGAGCTTGCCCCCGCGGAGGGAAGCTGCACGAGGTTGGTGCAGGACGCCGACGTCATCCCGCACCTGCACGCCGCCGACCTGCTGATCACCGACGCGTCCTCGGTCGCCGTGGAATACACACTGCTCGACCGTCCGATCATCTTTCTCGACGTCCCGAAGCTCTTCGAGCGCATCCGAAAGCGCGCGCCGGCCCTCGACCTGGAGACCTACGGTCGCGAGATCGGGGTCATCGTGGAGAAGGCCTCGAACGTCCCGACCGCCATCGAGAGCTGTCTCACGAATCCCGCCGCGCAATCCGATCTGCGCCGATCGATGGCGAGCCACGTGTTCCATCATCCGGGAAGCGCGACGGATCGCGTGACCGCGGTGGTTCTCCGTGCCGCCGGACTCGTCGACGAGCTGCCGGCGAACATCGAGACCATCGAGCCCCTGGCCCTCGAGACGTCCGGAAGGCAAGGCGCGGAAGAGTCCTGATGTGGTCGCGCAAGCGGTCCGCGCGAGCCTTCAGCACCATCTTGCGGTTCGGGCGACCGTATCGCCGATTGCTGTTTCTCGGCGCGGGCGCGACGCTGATCGTGGTCGTCTTGCGCCTCTCGTTACCATGGGTGCTGCGCGGCTTCGTCGAGATCGCGTTTCCCGCCGCCGGCGACTCCGAAGGCCGGGGGCTGCCCTGGCTGCCGGCGGTGGATGACCCCGGGCTCTGGCTCGCCGGCACCTACCTGCTCGTCGCCCTCTTTACCGGGCTCGGCGAGATGGCCCAGCGTGTGAGCATCAAACGATTCGCCGTCGCTTCGATTCACGACATGCGAGCCGCTGCGGTTCGCGGCGCTTCGCGACAGCTCTCTCGCCGTCAAGAGGATTGCGGTGATCTGATAGCGAGGATCATCGGCGACAGCGCACGTATCAAGGCCGGCATGTCCGGAATCCTCCTTCACGTGCTCCAGAACAGCCTGATCTTCGCAGGCGTCTGCGTCGTGCTCTTCGTGGTGTCTGTGAAGCTGGCGACGATCTTCCTGCTGGGAGGACTCGGTGCCATCTTCGTCGGTCTGTGGATGGCGAGGCCGGTGGCGGCGGTCTCTCACAGGCTGCGACGCAAGGAAGGCAAGCTCGCGGTGCGGATCCAGGAGTCGCTCGAACACGGCACGAGCAGCAACGACTTCGCCGACGCGGACGATCTCAACAACTCCAGTGGACGCAAGGACGTCAAGACCACCCGCCTCATCGCCAGATCGACGCTGATCGCGCACGTGATTCTCGCCCTCGCAATCGGCGTGGCCTTGTGGGTCGGGCTGCGAGACGTCCGGGCCGGGATTCTCGCTCCCGGTGGGTTCTTCATCTTCCTCGCCTACGCGATCACGGTGCACCGACGGACGGTCCACATCGGGAGGCAGGCCGCTCGCAGCGGCAAGGTCCTCGCTTGCGCCGACCGCGTCGCGCTTCTCCTCGATGGGAAGGAGGCTCCAGAGCTCGGTGCGACGGTCCCGGACAGGCTCGGGCGTGAGCTGCGACTGCAGGGCGTGAAGCTTTTCGTCGGACTTGACGAGCACCGACGAGTCCGTCTCCAGGGGACAGATCTGTCGATCAAGGCGGGAGAGAAGGTCGCCGTCGTCGGAAAGCCGGCGAGCGGAAAGTCGAGCCTGCTCGAGGTTCTGGCCGGCGTGGTCACTCCGGACAAGGGAGAGATCTTCTGGGACGACCGACGGACCTGCGAGGTGAGCTGGCGGCTCGAGTCGGCGGTCGACTACCTGTCCCAGGAGCCCGTGTTCCAGGGCGGCGCGGTGTGGGAGGTTCTCGGACTTGCCGGGCCGAAGGTCTCCCGGGCGCAGAAGAGGATCCTCCGGCGCACCGGAGCCTGGGACACGATCCGAAGCTTTCCGCGCCGCCTCGAGCACAGGGTCAGCTCGATGCGGCTCTCCCGTGACGAGTCGCGATCCCTGAGGCTCGGCCAGCTCCTCCTGCGCGGGCCCTCGTCGGTGTGGGTGCTCGACTCACCGCTGAACGAGATCGACCGGAGCCAGGACAGGACCCGGCTTCGACAGCTGCTCACGGCGGCGGCAGAGCGTACGGTCTTCATCGCATTGCGACGGCCCGTCGCGATGCGATGTTTCGACCGTGTGTTGCTTCTGGAGCTCGGCAAGGTGGTCTTCGACGGCACGGCCGAGGAGTGGAAGCTGCGAGGCCGGATGCTCGACCGGGCAGATCCGCAGAAAGCGCCGGAAGAAGCCGTCGGTTGATCGAAGACGATCGGGCTTGATCCGGGTGTCCGCCGCGGTCGCGTGAGACGCTGCGCTGCCACGGAATCGGTCAGGCTGCCCCGGCGCATCACGGATCGGCTTCGGGGCCCTCCACGAGACAACCGGGATCGACGCTCCTCACTGACGAAGGAGAGGAGCGGGGGCTTACGGACCCCGAGCAGGTCACGTACGGGTGACCGACGGTCACGGCCCCCGGCTCGGCCCGCGGCCGACCCACGACTCGCGAGCACGCCTCACGCGTGCGCTGCGGGATCGTGACAGAGTCTTTCCCCCACCCGGTCCCGCCGTGTAAGGACGCGCTTACACGATCCTCCCCGACGATCCATAAACCGTTTCATGCATGCCGTTACCGACGAGCACCCGGAGATGGAACCGGAGTTGCTTTACTGAAAACACCGGCCGCTCACTCGACGCTGAACGGAGCCAAACTGGAGCTGAAACGACGATGATCCTGCACAGCACACGTCCGACGAAGCCCACCACCCCCGAGGGCACGATCGCTGCCACGTCCGGCCTTCTTCTCGTGTTCCTGGCCTCGGCGCTACCGGTGACCCCGACCCTGCGCGCGCAGGACGGATTCGTCCGCGGCGACACGAACGCTGACCGGAAGCTCGACGTGACGGATCCGATCGCGACGCTGAACTTCAGCTTCCGGGGCGGCAGCGAGCCACCGTGTCTGGACGCCGCGGATGCCAACGACGACGGCGACGTCGATCTCTCCGACGCGGTCTACGCGCTGAGCTTCCTCTTCCTCGGCGCGGAAGCGCCCCCGATTCCGTATCCGGATGCCGGAGGCGACCCGACGGACGACTCGCTCTCCTGCGCCAGCCTCGAAACCGCGGACGAAGCCCTCATCATCGGTCTGAAGAACACCCCCTCCGACAGCATCGACGAGTTCTGGGTGTCGATCGAGGAGATCACCGTCGACACCGAGCAGGGCCCGCTCGCCGTGTTTCCACCGATCGGAGCGCCGACCGACGCGCGAATCCGCATGGACCTGCTGGCTCTCGGTCATCGTACGGCACTACTCGCCATGATGGGCTCCTCCGCGCAGGAGCACCAAGGCGTCACGCTGACGTACGACGGCGCCGGCGCACGCGTCGAGGATCGGGACGTCACCGTGGTACCGGATCACGGCACGCTGAACCTGACTGTCATCTCGAAAGCCGCTTCGGACGTCGACGGCCCGACCGTTCTGGTCGTCGACGTGGATCTCTCTCGCTCCCTCGACCTGCTCGACTCCGGCGACCTCGATTTCGCACCGGTGGTGGCCGCGATCGAGACGGGCGATCCGGAAGGGATGGAGTTCTCCGAGTTCCACGGCACGATCGTGTCCATCGACGTCGAAGGGTCGAGTCTCCTCGTCGAGGTGACGAGCCGACAGGACAGCGGCGAGACCGTCGGGCTCGGTGAGGTGGTGGTCCTCATCGACGAGAGCACGGAGTTCGATGACGACGTGCACGGTGCCGCGGGGCTCGAGCTGCTCGAGGTCGGTCAGGACGTCGAGATCGAGGGGACCCTCCAGGAAGACGGCAGCGTCCTCGCCCGCGAGATCGAGACGCTGGAGTCGGACACCGGGGAGGATCTCGACGACGACGGCGTCCCCGACGACATGGAGGATCCGGGCAACGACACGGACGACGACAACGACGGCGTCCCCGACGAGGACGACGAAGACCACTCGGAGTTCCACGGGACCGTGGTCTCGGTGGACCTCGAGGGGGCGAGCTTCGTGGTCGACGTCAGCGAGCACGACCAGGACGGAGCGCCGGTCCCCGCGGGCCCGTTGACGGTCATCGTCAACGAGACCACGGAGTTCGATCACGGCCCCGACGGCGCGCTCGGGCTGGTGACGATCTCCGCCGGTCATCGAGTCGAGGTCGAGGGCACCCTGCTCGAGGACGGTACGTTCCAGGCGCTCGAGGTCGAAGTCGAAGCCGAGCACGGAGGCGGAATCGAGAACGACGGACGCTTCGACCTCCGCGGCCGGGTGGTCTCGACCGACACGGAGGCGGGGTCCTTCGTGCTCGACTCTCGCGAGCGTGGTGAGGTCACGGTGCTCGTGAACGACGCGACGTCCTACCGCGGCGCCCCCGGCGGACTGGAGTCGGTAGAGGAGAACGATCGGCTCAGGGCCAGAGGCCTCATCACGGACGACGGTGTATTCCTCGCCCGTCGTGTCCGAGTAGAAGACCGTGACGACGACGACGACGACGACGACGACGACGGAACGGAAGTCGAGCTCCTCGCCCGGGTCACCTCCACGGACCTCGAGGCGTCGACCTTCGTCGTCGAGTCCGCCGACGTCGGGAGCGTCACCGTGCTCGTGGACGAGTCGACCGAGTTCGACGGTGGCCTGACGGGATTGGCCGACCTCTCCGAAGGCGACCTGGTCGAGATCGAAGGAACGCCGACCGAGGA
>CAYMLL010000252.1:0-11460 GCA_964390645.1 uncultured Planctomycetia bacterium
GGTGGTCGTCGTGGGCGTCGTGGTCGTCGTCGTCCTCGAGCTCGACGTCATCCGCCAGCAGGGAGCCGCCATCGGCCAGCGTGCCGTCGACCTCGACCTCGACGCCCCGGGACAGGTGGACGAGGCCTTCCGGGCCATCGGGGGCTCCGTCGAACCGTGTCTCGCCGTCGACGATCACGACGACCTCGCTGAAATCGAGATCGACGCCATCGTTCTCGAGCTTCTCGACCGCGGCGACGAACTGGCTGCTCTCGATGTCGATGGAGACAACCGTTCCACGCAACTCGGATTGCGCCGCGACGGAGCCCGTCACCAGAAGAACCGTCAGCAGAAGAATCGGCACCAGAAGAACCGTGAGCAGGTCGGCACAGGGACCGTCGGGGAGCTTGTTTCGACGGGGGCGATGCACGGTCATGGGCGCGTCTCCGGCGAGGCCGATTGCAAGGAGCACCGATTGCGAGGAGCGCCGATTGCGAGGAGCGGTGGAGACGGACCCGGCGCTCCTCGGTCCTCTCCCCCCCACCTACGGCGCAAATTGCTTGCCAGTAGCGCCGAGAGCCCGGAGAAGGGCACTCCGAGCGGCCCTTCAGTCAAGTTCGTTATACACTCGACCCAGGCGTCAGAGAAACAATCTTTCACTCCTCGCCCGGAGAGGGTACGGCTGAGGCGTTCGTCGAAAGGTCGGGGTTCCGGTGTCAGCAGCGGTTGCCGGGGGCCATAGATCGGCTCGTCGGCAGAGAGCCGGGGGCGGTACCCGTCATGACACGGAGGGCCGGACTGGCGACGTGCCGGCTTCGCCTCCGCGGCCTTCCGGGAGTGAGCCGTCGCGGAAATGCGGGCGGGTCCGTCAAGAGCTCGGGTGAGACCGCCGCTCTGGCGCCGGATCGAGCGTCTCGGACGGGCTGCTAGCCTTCGGCCGGCCCGCTCCCCGGACGGGCAGGCCCCTTCATGCCGGCGATCCACCGGCGGATCAGCGCCACGCCTTCCTCGTGAACGAGGCGGCGGGGCAGGACCGGCATCATGACGCCGGGTTCCACCGACTCGAGCCGGTAGAGCAGGATCGATCGATCGGGCCGGCCCGGAACGATTCCGAACTCGCGGCCGCCGGAGCCCCGGCCCGCGGCAACCGGAGTCTTCCAGACGCCGAGCTTTGTCGGATCGGTCTGCGAGATCGTCAGGTCGAGTCCGGACGTGTTCGCCGGACCCGTGGCGCTGTGACAGTGAGCGCAGTTGATGTCGAGCCACGCCCGCGCTCGCTCCTGCGTCGACCCCGAGGTCGGATCGTCGGCGCGCGCGTTCCGCGGCGCGGATCCGGCTTCAGGGGCACCATGGAGAATGCCCAGGTCGCTCCAGTGCGTCAGCTGGTTGCGGCTGCCGTCCGCGTAGGCGAAGTCCTTGTTGAGGTTGCGCGTCTTCGGGCCGATCGGAACGAGCTTGCCTGCGTTGACGTCCGTCACGTGGCAGCTCTTGCACTGGTTGGCGTTGGGGATGATGTAGTCGTTCTGTCGCGCGTCGCCGTGCTCGTCGAGCCACCGCACGAGTGCGCTCGCGCCGCCGAGGCTGAGAGTCGCCTCCGTCTGCTCGTCGTTCCATACGTATGCAAAGCCGTACCAGCCGTCGGGCTCGTGCGTCAGGATCCGGGTCTCGATGAGTCGCTCGCCGGCGGACGCGTCCTTCAGGTCGCGGGGCATCGCGAAGGTCTTGGCGATGATCGATCCGACGGGAAACTCCAGCACGCCGTGGCTCCGGTAGGGAACCTGCCCACCCGCGGGCACCCGGACGAAGCGGTGCTTCACGGTGTAGTCGGAGAACAGCTGGCTGTTGAGCTCGTAGGGGACGACGCCGGGCACCGGCCTCTGCGTCGATCCGTCGCCTTCGAAGAGCCCGTAGTCCGAGAGCCTTCGCGGAGCCTCGCGATACACCGCCACGGCCCGATCGGTGGCGGGCTCCGGTGGCCTGTGAGGTGTCAGGCGCACCTCCGGCAAGGCAGCGAGCGAGTCGGTGTAGTCGGCGATGCGTCGGTCGATCCGCACCTCGCCCTTCTGCAGGAGGGCCAGGTTGAGGTTGGCGAAGTCGGCGTCGCCGTTGTTGTTGACGACGATACCGCGTGCTCCATCGGGAAGACGACCGTCGACGACCTTCGTCGGATCGAGGATCCCGTCGTAGATGATCTGGGCGAAGGGAACTCCGAGCGCCTCCCCGAAGCGCTCGCGCTGCACGGCGTCGGGATTGCTCCCGCCGCCCGAGATGACGTTGTCGTGGACGTGGACGCGCTCCGGATAGGGGCTGTAGTTCTTGTCGTTCACCGGCCTTCCGGTGGTCAGGTAGCTGTAGACAGCGACGTTGAAGGTGTTGTTGTCGCGGATCTCGTTCTCGAAGATCTCGACGTCCACCATCGCCATCACGGTCACCCCGGTTCCCGACGGCACGGTGGCGACGATATTCCCGGCCGGCGCGAAGTTCGGGAGGTTGTTCGAGTACACCTTGTTGTGAAAGACCCGGACGCTGCGGCCGTTCGACAGACGCAGGCCGGGAAGGTCGAAGACGAGGATGCCGCCGGTGTTGTTCGTCGTCACGTTGTCGTGGACATCGGCGTGGATCGAGTTCTCGATCTCGATTCCCGCGACGTTGTGCTCGGCCCGACATCGCCGGACGATGATCTCCTCCGACTGTCCCACGTAGATCCCCGCGTCGGATGCGCCGATGGCGATGCAGTCCTCGATCAAGACATTGCGGCATTGCACCGGGTAGAGCCCGTAGGCGCCGTTGCTCGTCTTCGGTCCGCCGGTCCACTCCGTGCGGACGCCCCGGATCGTCACGCCGTCGGCGCCGAGCACCTTGATCGCGTTGCCGACCGCGTCCTCGACCGCGAGGTCCTCGATGACGAACGCGTCACCGGTCGCGTAGATCCCCTCGCTTCCCGCGTTCTGCGTCGCGAACGAGAGGACCGTCCGGCGGTGGCCTCTGCCGCGGATCGTGATGTTGTCCGTCGTCGAGGTGATCTCCTGGTGAAGCCGGTAGGTGCCTTCCTCCAGCTGGATCGTGTCACCGGGAACGGCGGCGATCAGGAGCCCCTGCAGGGCGTGTGCGGCCCCGGGGCCCGGAGGAACGGTGAAGACGCTCGGGCGAGTGTCGCTGCCGTTTCCGGCCGACCGCGTGGGGCGATCCTCCTTGTCGCTCGAGGAGCACGCTGTCGCGAGCAGGCTCGCCGCGACGATCAGGGGACGGCAGTGGAGCATGGTCAGGACTCTCTCTCGGAGACCGAAGTGGAACCGGGGTCGTCGTCGTTGCGGGCGTCGGCCGCAAGGCGCCGGCGTCCGAGGGTCGTGCGCTCTCGTCGCTGACTTTCCCGGGCACGATCGTCGTGAGCCCGTCGCTGCGCGCGCGTCGCCCTGGCGCATTCTCGGCCACCCGGTTCGAGAATTCCACCCCGCGGAACGATCGACCCGCGGTCATCTCCGACCTTGACCTGCGACGACGAGGGCGGATGCTGGCGGAGTGCGGCCCCGCCTCCTGCCGCGGCGAGGGTGGGTTCGCGTGCGGAAGAGCGTCCCGAGGACGTTCGCGGCGGCTGTCGTCGCGTCGAGAGTCTGCGTCCTTCGGGGATCCTCGATCCCGGGTCATCGGGGACGTCGGTGATCCGAGATGGACCCGGGCCGTTGTCTCGGGTCCATCGCGGTCGTCGTTCGACTGGCCGCCGTGGCCCGCGTGGACGGGAGCACGGAGGCCTTCTGTACTCCGCGACGGTTCCGCCGCCGCGAGGACGCGTCGGTGAGGCCCTGGAAGGCCCCTTCGGTGCGTGCACCGGTCGTCGGAGCCGGACGCCTGTGGACAGAGCTGATGCAGAGAACCGGTTACCGTGGACGTTCCTGCGGCCCTTCGCGAGGAGCCTCGACGTTGCCGTCACGGCGCCGCAGTGGTGGAAGGTGCTGCAGGCACCACGGGTTCGAGGCTTCCGGGGTTTCGACGGGCGCTCGCGGCACGGCCGATCCACCGCTGACGAGGAGGCCGCGAAGCGTCGGGGCGCCAGGGTGAGCAGATCCCCGTCGGCGGTGACGTCCGGCGTCCCGGATCCCGGCGCCGGGCTGCGACCCCGGGCGGGCGGGGGTGTCGCGGCCTGGCGCCCCAAGGTCGGGACGACCTCCGGTCCCGGTCGATCGCTCCGCGCGTGCCTCGTCGTGCTCTGCCTGGCGTGGTGCCGGCTGGCTCCGGCGGGGGAGGCGGATCCGATCAACCTCTCGCGTCTGGCGCACGCGCGCGCCTCGGACGAGATGGACGGCGCTCACGGCGCCGGCAACGCGGTCGACGGGGATGCGCAGACCTTGTGGACCGTCTGGGAGTGGCACGTCCCGAAGGAGCGCAAGGACGTCTGGCTCGAGCTCACCTTCTGGCGGTCCTTCCGCGTCAAGTCCGTCGAGATCCGCTGGCACGTGCGTCCCGCGAAGCCCGTGCTCTCCGTCCGCGCCGGCGGCGCGTGGAAGCCCGCGACGGTGCAGGAGAAGCGCGAGGGAACGGTCTCGTGGCTACGCTGGAGCTCGCCGCGGGACATCAGCGGGTTTCGCATCAGCGCGCCTCGTCCCGACGGCATCCTGATCCGGGAGGTGCTCGTGCACGGACATCTCGGCGCGGGCACCTCGTTCCTCGACGAGGAGCTGCCTCCGCCGGCGCCGGCTCCGGGGGGGATCGGCGAGCTTCCGTCGAGCTTCTCCCAGGCGGACGGCGTCCTGGATATCGCGCTCGACGGCGGGCCGGAGGTCTCCCGGCTCGAGGTGGACTGGAGCCGCGCGGCGAAGCGCACCCTTCTGGAGCTGACGACCGCCGCCGGCGAGATCCTCCTGGCGCCGTCGAGCCGCTTCCGGACCTCCTGGGACCTGACGCGAGCGCGTAGCGCATCCCGTGTACGTGTCGTGTCCCTGGAGTCGGCGGGCTCCGAAGCGCGGGCGCGGCACGTCCGGGTGCTCGGCCCGCGGGGGCGTCCGCCTTCCGCCTCCGGCGCTCTGAAGCTGTGGACCCGGAGCGCGTTGAGAAGCGTCCGCCGGCGAGACCCGGGGCCGCGGGCGACGGAGCGGCAGGCGCTCGCGATCACGCTGGCCCGCAACGAGTACGAGGCCGGCCAGGTCGTGCTGCGCAACGAGGGCGCGACGGCGTCCGTGCGCGACGTGCGCTTGCGGATCGACGACCTGCGGAGCGATGGCGGCCGCCCCCTCTCCTCGCGTCACATCCGGTGGAGCCCGCTGGGCTACGTCAACCACGAGCACGCCGAGGTGCTGCTCGAGAGCGCGTCCTTCGACGTCCCTCCGCGCTCTTCCCGCGCGGTGTGGATCACGGTCCACGCGCCGCTGCAGCAGCCTCCGGGCGTCTACCGCGGCGCGGTCGTCGTTCAGCAGCCCGGTCACGATCCCCGCCGGGTCGCGCTCGCGGTCACGGTCTGGCCGCTGACGCTGCCTGTGCGGACAGGAGTCGAGAGCACGTACTTCAGCATCTGGGGAGTCGACGGCTTCCTCGGGGAGTCCCTGCGCCGTCCGGAGCGGCGGGCCCGACTGGCTCGCGAGGTCGCCGAGGACTACGCCCGCCACCGTCTCTTCGCGGGGCTGCATCCGTTCGAGGAGGAGAGGGAGGCGATGCTCGCGGCTGCGGAGAAGGGCGACTTCGGCGAGCTCGAGCGGTGGGCGTCCTTCTGGCGCCGCCGCGGCATCCCCTTCGAGGTGAGCATCCCGTGGCCGGGCGACGAGCAGCGCTTCGCGTTCTGGTCGCGGGAGCTCGAGCGGCGCGGGTGGACCGGCGTGGTCAAGGTGACCGACGAGCCCAGCGGGAGGGTGCCGAGCGTGGTCGAGGCCTGCGAGAAGCTGAAGAAGTGGGCGCCCTACCTGCGGCCGAAGTCCGCGTTCAAGAGCTGTCCGGCAGGCTACGACTTCAGCTGGGTCGGCCACATCCGGGAGTGGGGCTACCAGCCTCGCATCTGGAACGACGACGCGGTCGCGGCGATGGTGCGGTTCAACCGCGAGCGCGAGGCGGCCGGAGACCGGGTCTTCTGGTACATCCACACGTTTCTCGGCATCGACCGCTCGCCGTACCTGCGCCGCATGTACTTCTGGGCGCTGTGGAAGTACCGGGTGCGCGGGCCGATGCTCTACAGCACCTGCGAGTGGGACTACGCGGGAGTCGATCGCTGCCTCGACGACTACATCGTCGACGGGGGTGCCGCAGGCACGTTGCTGTGGCCGGGAGATGGCAAGTTTCTCGGCTCGGTGCAGTGGGAGACCCTGCGCGACGGCATCGAGGACCACGATCTCCACACCCTGCTGAAGGGGAAGGCCGGCACGTTCGTTCGCGAGCACGGAGACGGGCCACTGGCGAGGGAGGCTCGCGAGGCGCTCGAGGACACCGACGGCGTCTTCCGGGTCTTCCAGAACGAGGCGGACGCGGAGGGCTTCGCTCTGCGGATGAACTCCGGAGGCTCACCCACGTGGGCGGCGCGTGACCGGCCGGAAGATCTTTACGCGGCCCGCGATCGCCTCGCCCGCCTGGCCGTGGAGCTCGACCACGCGGCCGGCGGCGGAGCGGTGCTGCGGACCCGGCCGCGATCGCTGTCGCTGCGCACGCGTGCGAGCCGGACTCCGTCCGAGCAGACGCTCGAGGTGCGCAACGTCGGCAGGGGGAGCCTCGACCTGCGCGTCAGCTCCGACGTCGAGTGGCTGAGAGTGGAGCCGGTGAAGCCGGACTCCGCGGTGGCCGCGGGCGGACGTCGGACGATCCGGCTGGAGTGGGCGACCCGGAATCTCCGCCCCGGTCGTTACCGCGCCACGGTGCGGATCGAGGTCGCCGGGGCGCTGCCGGCTTCGCTGATCGTGCCGGTCGAACTCGGCGTCGAGCCCGTCTCTCCGTGAGGGCGCCGCGGGCTGCCGTCGGGCGGCTCGTCGGGCTCCGACCCGGTGATCCCGGCGGCGCGCTCAGCGCGGCGCGAGGCTGGCCGTGAAGCCGCCGCCGGGGGCCCTCGCGACGCGCAGCGACTTGCCGGTGTCGACGGTTCGCGTCCGCGTGCGGATGGCGTCGGGCTCGTCCTCGTCCAGGGAGCCGTCCACGTGCAGCCGGGCGTCGTACTCTCCGGGCGGCAGAAAGCGCAGCGGCACGTCCACCTCGCGCGGGGTCCAGTCGGTCATGCCGCCGAGGTACCACTTCCTGCCCTTGCGGCGGGCCAGGACGATGTAGTCGCCCGCCACGCCGGTGACGAAGCGCGTCTCGTCCCAGGTGGTCGGCACCTCGACGATGAAGTCGAAGCCGGTCCGTCCCTGGTAGCTCGACGGGGTGTCGCAGACCATCGGCATCGGGTTCTCGTACACGACGTACATCGCCAGGTGGTGGCAGCGGGTGCCGAGCACGAAGGGGTTCTCGTTGCGGGCGACGATCCTCTCGCTCGAGATCGAGCGGAAGCCGCCGCAGTGGTCGTCGAGCGGTCCGGCCAGCTGCCGCACGTACGCGGCCTCGACGTCGTGCGGCGGGGTGCACCGTTCGCTCTACTTGCTGTACTCCAGGTTGAGCACGCCTTCGCGGTTGAAGAGGTGCGGGTACGTGCGGTGCTCGCCGCTGGGCTTGTACGAGCCGTGAAACTGGATGTGGAGCCGGTGCCGGGCCGCCGACTCGAGCACGCGCTCGCAGAAGCGGATCATGTCCTGGTCGTCGCGGTCGAGGAAGTCGACCATCAGTCCGCTGATGCCCCAGTCCTCGTACTGCTGGAAGGCCTCCTCGAGCTTCCCGTCGAGAGCCTTCCAGTGGACCCAGAGGCGGATGCCGCCCCCGCGCTCGCGGGCGTATTTCAGGATCTCGGGCAGCTTCAGCTCGGGCCTCGGCGTCAGGATGTCGGTGTCGGGCCGCGGCGAGAAGCCCTCGGCCGACTGCACGTGCCACGGCCGGCAGGTCGGCGACGACGGCGTGATAGGCGATGCCGTGGCGCGCGCAGAAGTCGATGTAGCGCCTGTGCGTCTCGGGATTCATGCCCGGAACGCGCGCCGGGCCGCGGTCGAAGGTGCCGTTCCACCAGTGCCACGTCGTCTTCCCGGGGCGGGCCCAGG
This sequence comes from uncultured Planctomycetia bacterium, assembly GCA_964390645.1. Lineage (GTDB taxonomy): Bacteria > Planctomycetota > UBA8108 > UBA8108 > UBA8108 > CAYMLL01. The sequence goes on from CAYMLL010000252.1 coordinate 8,070, forward strand.
CGAAGTCGCCGGTCGGCGGGTCGTTCAGGCAGAGGAGCAGGTCGCTCTCGAGCAGCGCGCCGGCACTGTCGCCGAGCAGCACGACGCGCCAGGGGCTCGAGTGCGGCGTGCGACCGACGACGCAGGCGCCGTCCTCGCGTGGCAGGGGCGTCAGCCGGGCGCGCAGGATCCGGGAGTCGCGCTCGCCGGCCGGCTCGAGGTAGAGGCTCGAGAAGTCTCGTAGACGCGCCTCCGTGATGGCGGCGGCGGACGTGTCGGGCCAGACGGCGAGCAGCGGCAGATCGACCAGCGGCCCCGCAACGTTCTTCAGCTCGTCCCGGCGAAACTCCACCTCGTGGTCGGTGGTGAAGCGGTCGAGGGCGGTGTAGTGAAGGGTCGGCGAGCCGACGAGGCGGAAGTCGGCCGACTCGGCGGTCACCGTGAACGCGGCCAGGCTCGTCTGCGGGGGCAGGCGGTAGCGGTAGGCCACACCGTCGTCGTACGCGACCAGATCCATCTCCCACGCGACGCCGTGGTGGTCGGTCAGGCGCGCCGTGGCCCGCGCGCAGCGGTTCTCGACCGTCGCGGTCTTTCCCCAGGGCAGCGAGAAGGTCTCGTCCACGTTGTCGTGCCGCACGTCGCGCAGCCTGGCGCGACCGGACAGCTCGCCGCGTCCGGCAAGGCTCACCTTGATGGAGGCGATCTCCACGATGCGGAGCCCGCCACGCGACACCAGCAGCCTCAGGTCGTCGGGGCGCCCGTCCGTGTCGGAGAGCTCGATCGTGCTCTCGCCGTCCGGCGAGCGCACGACGAGAGGGGCCGCCCCGGCGTCACCCGGCGTCGACCCGAGGATGCAGGACGCGAGACAGAGGCCCGGGAGTGGGCCGCAGGTGTTCTTGCGCATGGCAGTCTTCCGGCGCTTCTCGAAGGTCTCCGGGTCGCCGCGCGGCGAAGAGCTCCGACGACTCGTCGCACACGGCATATCGGTCTATGCGTCTATCCGTCTGTCCGCCGACCCGACAGTCCGAGAATCGAGGCGTCGAGCCGGGAAGCATGCTCCGCGGTCAAGGTGTGAGCGATGCCGTACGGCAGGTCGTGCTCCTCGCAGTAGCCGGGGAGAGTCGACAGCACCTGCCGGATCACGTTCAGCGGGATGTTGTCCAGCGGCACGTGGCAGGCGCGCAGGGCTTCCTCGAGCGGCGCGACGTCCTGTCCTTGAAGCTGGGCCATGATCAGTATGCCGGGGCCGACGAGGTCGCCGTGTGGCAAGCCCTCCCCGAGCACCTCCTCGGCGGCGTACGCGAAGTAGTGCTCGCTGCCCTCCTCGGGGCGGGAGTGGCCGATGAGGTTGCAGAGCTGCACCTCGAGCGCCAGACAGTCGACCAGGCGGCGCAGTCCTGCCGGCTCGCCCCGTCCCGCCGCCGCGGCGCACTCCAGCGACGCGTCCAGGATCCGCCGCGCGATGCCGTCGATCGCGCCGTCGTATTCCATGTGCGACGGGTTCCGTCCGGCCTCGTGGGCCAGCATCCAGTCGTATCGCCCGGTCGCGATCGACAGCACGTCGGTGATCCCCGCCGCCCGGATGCCCGGGGGTGCGGCGCCGATGACGTCGAGGTCGATGAGGATCGACGCCGGCGGTCCCGTCTCGACGTAGCGGACGCAGCCGTGCTCGCGGTGCCCCGACGCCCAGGTGAGGAACGCGTCCACGGAGATCGCCGTCGGGATCGAGACCAGCGGGGCTGCGGTGCGTGACGCGACGTACTTCGCGGCGTCGACCGCCAGCCCGCCGCCGACGGCGTAGATGACCTCCCCGGACACCTCGGTGACCAGCGACTCCCAGTACGGGATCGTGGCCCGGGTCACCTCGTGGCTGGTTGCCGTGTTCAGCTTCAGGCGGCCTGCGACGGCTTCACGGGTGCCGGCGCTGACGAACAGGTCCGCGGGGCGTCTCTCATCGAGATCTTCCAGCGCGCCGTAGGTGATTCTCGGCAGCCCCCAGCAGCGTGTCATGTTCGACGGCCCTTCGAAGAGGTCGACGCGGCGCTCGCATCCGTGGACGTCCGGGACCTCAGCGCGCGCGCTGCCTGGTGCGGGGCTCGATCTGCCGCAGACCCTCGGGCGCCCTGCGTGCCGCCGCGACGCGCTTGCGGAGCTCCAGGGAGAGGGTGCGGACGCGCTCGGCGTGCTCGGGGCGCCCGGCGAGGTTGACCATCTCGGCGGCGTCGGAGTCGTGGTCGTAGAGCTCGGTGCCCTGCTCGCCGTCCTCGCCCCAGGCGGTGAGGCGCCAGCGCGCGGTGCGCAGGCTGTAGCCGCCGGCGTACTGGGTCAGCGCCGAGGCGCGCGGGCGGGCGGCGGGATCGCGGAGCGCCGGCACCAGGCTGACCCCCGGGAGCCCGGCGGGCGGCTTCCAGCCGCAGAGCTCCGCCAGCGTCGGGTAGAAGTCCACCATCTCGGCGGCGGCCCGGGTCGGCTTTCCGGGCTCCCGGACGCCGGGACCCGCGATGATCAGCGGCACCCGCGCGGCGTTCTCGAAGAGCGTCGTCTTCTGCCAGTGACCGTGCTCGCCCATGTGATAGCCGTGGTCCGACGTGAACAGGACCACCGTGCTCTTCGAGAGCCCGGACTCCTCGAGCGCGTCGAGGATGCGTCCGACCTGCGCGTCGGCGAAGGTGATCGACGCGTGGTAGGCCTGGATGGCCCGGCGCGCGAGGTCGTCGGCGAGGTCGATCTGGTCCTTCTTGCGGCGGATCGAGCGGCGGGCCGGCGCGGGGATGGTCGCGAGGTAGCCGTCGGGGACGCTCGGCACGACGATCTTGTCACGCGGGTAGAGGTCGAAGTACCGCTTCGGGGCGACGTAGGGGGTGTGGGGGCGAAAGAGGCCGACGGCCATGAAGAAGCGGCGCTTCTCCCCGGCGTACCGCTTCAGCAGGCGTACCGCGTGGGTCGCGGCGATGCCGTCGGTCTGCTCCTCGTCGGTGCCGTCCGCGGCCAGCCAGCTGAGCGTGCCGCCGAAGCTCCCGGGCCGCAGGCTGAAGATCCGGTCCTCGTCGTCGACGTCACGGCCGCGCGGGTTGATCGTGTAGTTCCACGAGTCGGGGTCGTCGTGACCGCTGGTGCCGATGTGCCGCGGCACGTTGTAGTGGTAGATCTTGCCGATGCGCGTCGCGAAGTGGCCGTGGTCGCGGAACATCTGGGAGAGGGTCTTGACCCTCGGCAGGCGCTCGCGGATGTAGACCGCGTTGCGGCGCACGAGCGTCTGATCCGGGTAGAGTCCGGTCATGAACGAGGCCCGGCTCGGCCCGCAGAGGGGGAACTGGCAGTAGGCGTTGGAGAACAGCCGGCCGCGGGCCGCCAGCCGGTCGATGTTCGGCGTGCGCACCTGCGGGTGGCCGTAGCAGGCCAGATCGCAGTT
>CAYMLL010000253.1:0-11436 GCA_964390645.1 uncultured Planctomycetia bacterium
GCAGAGGGGGTCGATCACCGGCTGGCCGCCGTCGACGAGCTCCTGGTAGTAGTCGACTTGATACCAATCCTCGCAAAACTCCCAGACATTCCCGCGCATGTCGTGGAGCCCGAAGGGGTTCGGTAACTTTTCACCGACAGGGTGCGTGGTGTTTCCGGAATTGCCGCACCACCACATATGGTCGACCGCCGGGGTGCAGGGGTCGCAGCCATCCGCGTTGCATTCATCGCCCCAGGAGAACGCCGTCGAGGTGCCACCGCGACAAGCGTACTCCCATTGTGCCTCCGTCCGTAGCGAGAGGCCCGTTCGGGCCAGGAAGCCGTCGGCGTCCTCGAGTTGAATCCAGGGAACCTGCTCCACGGGCAGGTCATCGCCAGTGAAGTCCGACGGGTTCGGGTTCAGCGTCGCGTGCCCCTGAATCACCTGGGCGTATTCGGCCTGCGTCACCTCGTACTTTCCGATGAGGAACGAGCTCAGTGTCACCGTGTGCACCGGCCCTTCCCTGTTATCCGGGTGCCGGTTCGGCTCGTCCTCGGGGCTTCCCATCTCGAACTCGCCCCCCGCCAGGAGCACGAAGACGATCCCGGTCTGATCGTGCGTGTATTCGGGGTAGCCCTGCGCGTTGAACCCGAGAAAGGTGAAACCCTCGACCGCCCGAACCGCACACGACGGGAAGCTCACGCAGTCAAGATCGTCGGTGGTCGGGTCGTCACCGCAATTCGGGAAAGAGTCAGCTGGCGGCGATCCACCGAGGAAGAGGAAGTTGAGCGTTCCGACCGGGTCGGAAAGGTCGACGATCCCGTCATCGTTGGTGTCGGCGGCATCGTCGCAAGGCGGGGCCTCGGTCCCCAGGAAGAGGAATCCCAATGAGAAGACCGCGTCGGTGAGCTCGAGAACGCCGTTCGCGTCGGCGTCCCCTCACCGGAACGCGACGCCCCCCTCCACCTGCGTGGAGACGAATCCCGAGCAGGCGAGCAGGGCGATACACAGGACGGTCAAGATGGCTCGGTCTTCCATGCCACACCCTGCGGGTCTGGCAGCGAGCGGCAGCACGCACGTCGCGCTGGTTCGCTTCATGTTCCGTCTCTCCTGTTTGCTACGATCAGGGAAACCCATATCCCTGCGCGCATCGTAGTCGATGCGGCGATCGCGATGAAGGACCTCCGGCCGGCTCGCGGTCACCCCCGTTGCCGCGTGAGCCCGTTCACGAGCACCGGGCGAATCGCTCACCACGCGGGCCGCAGGCCCGCGGCCTCGGAGGCGTGACCTGCCTCCGGGTCCGGTGTTGTAGATCATGCGACCTCGCGCCCCCTGCAACCGGGCCTCCACTTGACCGAATCGGGGCGTATGCCCCCGAATTCGACGCCAGTGTCGTTTGCTACTCCGAGCGGCGTTGGTGCATGAATCCCCCCCGACGGAAGTGCGGTATCACTTGGACTTTGCGAACCGTTCTTGAGGAGCCGGGCGCATGCCCGCTGTGAAGTCGAGTCTCGTTCACCCGGCATAGAAGACCGAGTACCACGTCAGGAACCGGCGTCAGTATGACCGGGGGCTACGTTCGCGAGGCGACGTGACGATCCCGTTCAGCGAGGAGGCGACCGCGAACGGGATCTCGAAGTCAACTGGAAGGCCCGTCGAGTGAGGAGGCCTCACAGCAACTCGTCACCGCCGGAAGGATCCTGGTTGAACTTCTCCTCGGACTCGGGCCGCACCGGCGAGTATTCCCGGTCAAGCGCCTTGCTGAACATGAAGTAGCTGCGGAGGCTGTTCAACCTGTCCGCGACCTGCACGTTACCCTATCATACATGCTGGTGCTCGATGACTGACGAGCTGGCCGGCGTCCACGGCAGTCGTTACAAGCAGCTCAGCCAGTTCGACGGGAATGTCGTCAAGAAACTGATCGCATGACTACAACGAGGCTGAATCGGCGCGATTTCCTGCGCGGAGCGGGCGGTGCACTGGTGGCCCTGCCTCACCTGAACCTGATGGCCGAGAGGCCGAAGGGGGCGTGCGCCGGGGGGTGGCGTTTGGGGTGGGGGGGGGGGGGGCCTGGGTGGGGGTGGGTCCCCATGCTTTTTTCCCGGGGGGCGGCGGGCCGGAACTACAAGGCGCCGGAGTTGATCCAGCAGCTGGTGCAGCACCGCCAACGGTTCACCATCTTCTCGGGCCTGGACCACGGCACGGAGGGCGTGGGCGGGCATGGCGGTGTGCACGCGTTTCTCTCGGGCATTCTCTCCAAGCACTCGCGGGGGTTCCGTGAAAAGAACATCACCGTGGACCAGAAGGCGGCGGCCCACGTGGGCGCATCCACTCGGTATCCCTCCCTGCAGCTCACCGCGGGCAGCGAGTCCGGGGGCCTCCTTTCGTGGAATGCCGCCGGCGTGGCCATTCCGCCCATCCGCGATCTGCGGGTCCTCTTTGCCATGTTGTTTGAGGCGACCGGGCCTCGGCGGACGAGCGTGCTCGAGCGCGTGCATCAGCAGCAGATGAGCATCCTGGACTTGGTGCAGGCCGACGCGGAGATTCTGCAAAAGCACGTCGGCCGGGAGGACCGGGAGAAGCTCGACCAGTACTTCACGTCCGTACGGTCGCTCGAGAAACGACTCACCCGATCGTCTGCATGGCTGAACCGGCCCAAGCCGAAGGTGAGCTACGAGTTTCCCGCGAGGGCAGACGAAGTGGACTTTGTCGACCGCGTGCCGCTGTATTACGACCTGGCCGCGCTGGCCCTGCAGACCGACTCGACCCGCGTAATCACCCTGGAGTTTTCCGGCCTCGGGCAAAACTCCGGCGGCTTTCCCATCACGCGGGGGTACCACCAGCTCACCCACCACGGCAAGGTGGCCAGCTACATCAAGGAGCTGTCCATCATCGAGCGTTTTCACACGAAGCAATTCGGGCGTTTCCTCGACCAGCTGGAGGCCGTGCGCGAACCGGATGGCAAGACGCTGCTGGACAACACCATGGCCCTCCTGGGCAGCGGCATGGGGAACGCAAGTTCGCACAGCAACAAGAATTTGCCACTGCTGCTGGCCGGCGGCGGCTTCCGGCACGGCCAGCATCTGCGCTTCGAGCCGGGAAAGGTGCCGGCGGCCAACCTCTTTGTCTCCATGCTCCAACGCTTTGGTCTGCAGACCGATTCCTTCAACCGTTCCACCGGCACATTGAACGGCCTGCTAGTGGCATGAGAGCTGCACGTTCAATCGGGTTGCTGGCGGCCCTTTCGATATGGGCCTCCACCGGGATGGGTGCGGAACTGGCGCCCGCGGTGCCGACCTTCGTCAAGCGTTATTGCATCGAGTGTCACGACGCGGAGACCGAAAAGGGCGACCGCAATTTCGAGCCCTTCCTGTCCAGTCCGGGGAAGGTCACCCATCATGAAATCCTCAGGGAGATGCTCGACCAGCTGAACCTCGGTGAGATGCCGCCGCGCAAGAAGAACGTCGCCCGGCCACCGGATTCGGACCGCCGCGCGGTGGTGGCGGCCCTGGACAGCTACCTTGGCGCGGCCGCGGAGGCCCAGGCGCCACCATCCACGGTGATGCGCCGCCTGACGCGCCATGAGTACAACTACACGATGCGCGATCTTCTGGGTATCGACACGACGGCGGCTGACGCGACGAGGCTGTTCCCTGACGATCTCCACCTCCGTGGTTTCGCGAACCACGGCCCGGCGCAGGCATTGTCCGGCCATCAACTCCGCCTCTACATGCAGGCTGCGCGCGCCTATCTCGACCGCGCCCTGGTCTTCGGGCAGAACCGGCCCGATGTGCAGCGGTGGACGTTCAAGCCGGAGGATTTCAATCATGAGAGCAAGAACGTGGGCACGGTGCGCTACCGCGTGATCGCCAGGGACGGCGCGCACCTGGACATCGGCCACGGCCAGCCCGTGGACAGCGGGCCGACTTACCCGAAGAAGTTTGCCAATCGTGGCGTCCCGCAAGATGGCCGGTATCGCATCCGCGTGAAGGCCACCGCCGTGGGGAGGAAGAATCCGTACGACCCGAAGCTCTTCCGGATCGATCTCTCCCAGCCGCTGCAGATGGGCCTTTGGCACGTGCCCGACATGTCGTTCCTGAAGAAGAGATCGTCCGAAGGGCGCGTGTTCATCCGGGCGTTCGACCTCGCGGATAACGAGCCAAAGACCCATGAGGCAACGGTGTGGATGCCGGCGGGTTCATCGCCATTCGTCCACTGGATCAACGGCCTCGGCTCCAGCAAGCGGCCGCTGAGGTTGATCATCGAACGCTATCACCCGGAGGCCAAACGCAAATCCCGAACCGAGGTCGACCGGCTCGAGGAGGCGGGCCTGCCCGTGCCCCGAGATGCGCTGGTGCAGAAGGTCTGGATCTCGGACCTTTACCAGGGCCCGCGTGTGCGCATTTTCGAGATGACGATCGAGGGGCCTCTTCACGAACAATGGCCGCCTGCCGGGCACCGGAAAATTGTGGGCACGGAGACGGATGCGGCCAAAGTGGACCTCGAAGAAACTCTGCTCACTTTTGCCGCCAAGGCCTTTCGGCGGCCCGTGAAACGGGAGGAGATCGCCCATCACATCCGCTTCGTCCACGACCGCGTGGCTGCGAGCGTGGATTCCGCCGAGGCGCTGAAGCAGGGCCTGACCGCGGTCCTGTCCTCCCCGCGCTTCCTTTTCCTTGACGAGGGCGACGTCCAGCGAGGGGCGCGGCTGGATGACTTCCAGCTGGCCACCCGCCTCTCCTATGCGCTCTGGTGTTCCACCCCGGATGAGCGCCTCCAGCGTTTGGCCGCCGAGGGACGGCTGCGGCATGGGCCGACCCTGCGGGCCGAGACCGAGCGACTGCTCGAGGATCCGCGCGCCCAGGCCTTTGTCCGCCACTTCACCGACGCCTGGCTGCGCCTGGACAGGATCGGTTCCATGCCGCCGGGCAACAAGCAGTTCCCTGCCTACTACCGCGACCGGCTGGAGAGCGCCATGCAGACCGAGACGCGTCTGTTCGTGGGCCACGTGTTGCGGCACAACCGGCCGATTCCCGAGCTTCTGACTGCCCGCCACAGTTTTCTCAATGGCGCGCTGGCGCGGCATTACGGCGTGCCCGGCGTGGTGGGCGAGGACTTTCGCCTCGTCAACCTGCCCGGCAGCGCCCGCCGTGGCGGATTGCTCGGGCACGCCAGCGTGTTGACTGCCACGGCCAACGGCGTGGAGACCTCGCCGGTCACGCGCGGAGTCTGGGTGCTGGAGAGCCTGCTCGGCACGCCGCCCTCCCCGCCGCCGCCAGATGTCCCGGCCATCGAGCCGGACACGCGCGGCGCCACCACCATTCGCGACCAGCTGGCCAGGCACCGGCACGTGACGGCCTGCGCCGATTGCCACTCCAAGATTGACCCATGGGGATTCGCCCTGGAGTACTTTGATCCCATCGGCGGCCTGCGCACGTACTACCCGAGGACCAACCGCCGGGGTAAAGGCCGGCCCATCGACGGGTCAGGCCAGCTGCCCTCCGGCGAGCAAGTCCGCGACGAGGCCGACCTGCGCCGATTGCTCGCCGCGCGCAAGGCACTGCTCACCCGCAACCTCACGAACAAGCTGCTGCTGCATGCCACCGGTCGCGAGCCCAACTTCCGCGATCGAGTGGCTGTCAACCGCATCGTCGAGCGATCCCTCGCAGGCGGCAATGGCTTCGGCGACCTGCTCTTCTCCGTCATTGCCAGCGACCTCTTCACCCGGCGCTGAGGAATCATGCAGATCATTTGCGTTCTTTCCGTGGCCCTTCCGTTGGTCGTGAGCGCTGAATGGAAGAAGCACGTTGTTGCCGAATCCCGGGGCATGATCAACTCGGCCGTGGCTGCCGACTGGAATGGCGACGGACGGATGGACGTGATCGCCTCCCTGGATGGCCGGGTCGCCCTCTTTCAGGGCCCCGATTGGCAGGCGCACACGCTGCACACCTTTGGCCCGGGCCGATCGCGCAACAAGCCCCGGAGCACCTGCATCCACAGTTGTCTGATGGATGTGGACGGGGATGGGGATCAGGATTTCATCGGCTCGAACAACACGGTTTTCTGGCTGGAATGTCCCGCCAAGCCGCTGGGTGGCCCGTGGAAACACCGCACGGTGGATGACGAGATTCTCGGCACACACTGCCTCATCACCGGCGATGTGAATCGCGACGGCCGGCCCGATCTGATCGCCAACTCCGGCCGCGGCGCCGCGAAGACATCCGTTCCCAATTCACTGACCTGGCTGCAGGTGCCCGGAAATCCGCACACGGCCAAGGCCTGGACCCGGCACGTGTTCGCCCGGGGCGATGCCCCCGGCGCCTCGCACTACACGGGCATTGGCGACGTGAATGGCGACCGCCGCCCCGACATCAGTTGCGCGGCCAAGGGCGGCGACGGCTTTCCCGGCGGCCAGTGGTTCGCCTGGTGGGAACAGCCCGAGGACCCCACACGGCCGTGGAAAAAACACCTGCTCGCGGCCAACCAACCCGGTGCCACCAACATCATGCCCGCGGATTTCAACGGCGACGGGCACACCGACTACTTCGCCACCCGCGGCCACGGGCATGGCGTCCTGTGGTTCAAGGGGCCGGAGTTCACGCTCATCGAGATCGATCCAGGAATCCTCTTTCCCCATTCCCTCGATCTCGCCGACCTGGACAACGACGGCGACCTCGACGCGGTCACCTGCAGCAAGGACGCGGTGGACGTGGCCGCGTGGTACGAAAACAACGGTCAGGGCCAGTTCACCCGGCGCGTCATCGCCGTCAGGCAGGGCTCCTACGACACGCGCGCCATCGACATGGACGGTGACGGGGACAAGGACATCCTCATCGCCGGTCACACCAGCAACAACGTCGTCTGGCTCGAGAACCCGTTGAAATGATTACCTCCCGGCCTGAAACACCTCAGGCTGGGTCTCTGCTGATTCGATGAAACGCACTCTCCACTTGTTGTTGCTGTGGCATGGGTTGGCGGTCCTTGCCGCGAAGCCAAACAGGGCCTTCGTCCTTGCCGACGACTGCACCTTCCGCGACGCCGACCGCCGCGGCGGGCAGGCGAAGACGCCGAACATCGACCGGTTGGCCACACAGGGCATGCGGTTCACGTGCTGTTTCCAGGCCGTGCGGCGGTGGAGTTGCTTGACGTGAAAACCGATCCGCTGGAGCTGACCGACACCGCCGGCCAAACCGACTTGAAAAAAGTAGAAGCCCGCCTGCACGCCAAGCTGGCATCCTGGATGAAGGCCCAGGGTGATCAAGGCGTGGCCATCGAGCTCAAAGCCCAGGAAGGCCAGGGACGCGGCAAGCGCGGTCCAAGGCCGAATTCCCGAGAACGAGAATAGCATGAAACGACTCTTTGCATTCCTCGCCTTGTCTCTGGCGCTGGAGTCGCCGGCGGCGGAGCAGCCGAATATTCTCTTTGTTTACACGGACGACCAGTCGACGCGGACGGTGGGGTGTTATGAGGACGGGTTTGATTTTGTGAAGACGCCGAACATCGACTCGCTGGCCAACTCGGGTGTGCGCTTTTCGCGGGCGTACATCGGCTCGTGGTGTATGCCCTCACGTGCGACGATGCTCACCGGTCACCATCAACATGCGGTGGAGTCCATGCGCATGGTCGGGAAGTATCCGGGCAGCGCATACGATCCCGAGCAGTGCCCGTTCTGGCCGGCAGTTTTCCGGAAGCACGGCTACGTGACCGCGCAGATCGGCAAGTGGCACACGGGCGTGGACGGCGGGTTTGGTCGTGACTGGGACTACCAGATTGTCTGGAACCGTCCGAAGCACGTGAAGAATGCGCCCAACTACTATCATGATCAGCTTACCGAGTTTAACGGCGACGAGCCGAAACTCGTGAAGGGATACACGACTGACAACTACACCAGATGGGCGGTGGAGTTCATCAACGGCAAGGGGCGCGACAAGAAGAAGCCGTGGTATCTCTGGCTGTGTTATGGCGCCGTGCACGGGCCGTTCACGCCGGCCGACCGCCACAAGGGCAATTATGAGGCAGCCAGAGTTCCGGTGCCCGAGGACGTTTATCCGCCCCGGCCAGGCAAGCCCGGGTATGTCCAGAAAATGGAACACTGGGAGCCGAAGAACGGCGAGCCGGTGGAGAAGAAGGTACGCGAGCTGGGGCCGGTGGGCATGAAGGACGTCCCCGGCAAGCCCCTGCGCGAGTGGATCAAGCAATACCACGAGGGCGTGCGCGCGATAGATGAGGGCTTGGGTCGCCTGTTGCGGGCTTTGAAGGACAGCGGCCAGGACGGGAACACACTGATCGTCTTCACCTCGGACCAGGGCTTTGCCTGGGGCCAGCACGGCTTCAAGTCCAAGGTGGGCCCGTACCACGCCACCGTGGGCGCGCCATTGATCGTTCGGCTACCCGCAGCCAGGGCAGCCAGGACCGCCGGCCGCGTGGTGACCGAGCCCGTGAGTGGCGTGGATTTACCGCCCACTTTCTTCGCCCAGGCCGGACTGCCGCTGCCCTGGAAAATGCACGGGGAAGACTTGAGCCCGCTGCTGGAGCAGTCCGAGGCCAAGCGCACCTCGCCGGCAATGCTGGTGCACACGGCCAAGCTCTACGGCTCGGCCACCGCGAAGATCCCCGCCGCGGATGATCCCGATCTCTACCACGGGCCGGGCGTACCGTGGTACGTGATGATCGCCGAGGGCCGTTACAAGTATGTGCGCAACCTCATCGAAGGCGAGTTGGAGGAACTCTACGACATGCAGCACGACCCGGAGGAGCTCGACAACCTCGCCCTCGAGCCGCGCCACGCCAGGCGGCTGGCGACCTACCGTGAGAAGGCCATCGCCGAACTGCGCCGCACCGATGCGCCATTCGTCGGCAACATGCCCAGGCCCGGCACGGGAGAGTAGCGTCTATCTCGACTTCAACCCCGTGTGGTCAAGATACTCGAACGCGTCGAAAGCAGCGATCTTCCGCGCCTCGATCGCTCGTTGAATCCCGTCCTGTCCAAGAACTCGAACGAACCGCGAGCTGCGCATCTCGCGAGGTCCGCTGCCGGCCGACTCGCCCGATTACCACCGATGGGCACGAACACGTTGAACCCCTGGCAGCTCCTCGTGATCACCGTGGCCTGTCGGATGAACCGCCACCAACGAGCCGTCATCGACTACTTGATGGAGGAGAGCCGTGTCCTCGAGGGACAGCGCCGGAGAAAGCGCGTGCGCCCCACCGACGACGAGCGCCGTCGGCTGGCCGTGAAGGGCAAGGCGCTCGGTCGACAGATTCTCGAGAAAGTCACGAGGATCGTCTCGCCGGATACGATCCTCGACTGGTATCGAAAGCTCGTTGCTCGCAAGCGGGCCCACTCGTCTCGGAGACAGCCCGGTCGTCCGAGAACGAAGACCGAAATTTCCCGATCTCGTCCTTCGCGTGGCTCGGGAGAACCCGTCCCGGGGCTACACGCGGATTCAGGGCTCCCTGGCGCACGTCGGCCACAGACTTTCCCGAGGGACTGTCGCCAACATCCTCGAGGACATCCGGAGTGCAGCTCCGAGGGAACCCGCGGACAGATCCGGTGTCGGGAGAGACTCGGAGGAATGCTCCATTACCAGCACCGCCAAGCTGCCTGGCGCAGCGACCCGCCGCCGAAGTGCCCCCACCGTTCAGGCTTGCTCGAACGTCGTGCGAGACGGGATCGAGCCCGGTCGTTCACGCGGCCCGGCGCGGAACCTCGACCCTGGTTCGCCCCGACGGTCGGTGGCGAAACGTGTGTCAACGCTCGAGATGCTGGCCGTTCCTGCTCTTGGACAGGACGCGTCACGGATGTAGATGAACCCAGTCAAACGTAGAGGGTGTGGCGGGGCCGCGGTGGGGCCGGTGGCGGATGGCTACATCTGTCCACGTCTGGAGCAGGGAGACAAGAGACAGCCCGATGGCCGGGCCGGCCGACCCGCAGCCCTCGTCACCGGCCCAGATGACACGGGTAGGTTGGTCTGCACGTCTGCCACAGGAGGTCGATAGCATCGCGCAGAGCATCAAAGATCACGAGAAGCCGGCTGCCCGAAAGAGAGAGCTGAGTTGCTCGGCCTTTCCGACATTCCAATGCCCGCCCTCGAAGCCTCAGAGAAAACCTACCTTGCCGGATTCGATCGAGTACTCGGCACCAACGATCTTCAGACGACCATTCTCGACGAGCCTTCCCAGAGTACTCGAAGTACCGTGCAGTTGTTCGACGGATGCCCGAACATTGGCACGCATGGATTCCTGCAGCAGGATAGACCTGTCGATGCGTTCAGGATTGCTTGCCAACGTCTCGATTGCGGGACGGATGTGGTCGACAATCGAGGCGATGTTGGAAGAACGGTTTTCACCGGGATGCTCGATTTCATCAAGCGTGGCCTTGATAGCACCACAATTCGAATGCCCCAACACCACGACCAGCTGTGTCCCGAGCTGTTCGGCAGAGAATTCGATGCTAGCGATTTGTGAAGGCGCCGCGATGTTCCCAGCAACTCGAACAACGAACAGGTCACCGAGACCCTGGTCGAACACGATCTCTGCGGGAACGCGCGCGTCCGAACAACCGAGAAGAATTGCGAAGGGTTTGTGTTCGCGAAGAACTTCACGTCGTCTTGCACGGCTGGTGAAGTCTCTTTCCAGGCGTTCACCACGGACAAACCGATCATTTCCTTCTCGCAAGCGTTCCAGCGCTTCAGTTGCCGAAATCATTCGATGGACCTCCCCGATGGCCGGTCTCTCCTGACTGCTCCGGTCGGGTCAAACACGGAGTAGTTTCGAGGGCCGGCAAGACTCCTGCGCTCCCCCCGTAGCAGTCATCGAGCAATTCTCCGGATCTTTCACGACAAGAAACAGGATCGACCCGGTCGCTCCCGTTGATCGACCGGAACAAGATGACATTTGCAGGGATACCCCCGAAACTCCAGGCGACAGCCGGAAGCGTCGCTGAATACAACGGCCGTCGCAACGCTCGCCGTGCGCGATGCTTGCGGACAGACTCGCGGTGCCGTCATTCGCCCCACCCAGCGTTCAGCTTCCTTGTCAACAGCTCCGGCCCGCCGGTTATAGTCCATCGATCTTGAACGGCGCAAGAGTCGATCTCCAGGCGTTCGCAGAGTCCCGGATCGAGTCCGTTCGTTGATCAGCGGCAGGAGATGGACATCATCCGTCGATATTCGTCCTCATCGACGACGGCCAGGCCGGTGGGCCGCCGGGGCCGAGGGCAACACGGATCAGCGACTGCCGGATACCCACTCCCGCTCCGGTCTCGGCGGCAAAGTTCCGTCGGAAGAGTCCTTCCCTGGTGACCACGAGTTCTCCGGCAGGCAGACTGTTGCAACGACATCGAGCTTGCTCGGTTCATTTGGTTCGCTTGACCTCATGGACAGGAGGATTCGGTCCGAATCTCCTCGGAACCCGAGCTCGCGACGGCCGTCCATCGTGATCCTCAGCGTCCGAGCC
>CAYMLL010000254.1:0-11365 GCA_964390645.1 uncultured Planctomycetia bacterium
CTCACCGGTAGTGGAGGCGTCGTGCTCGCCCTCTCCGTATCCGCGGACGGCGCTCTGGTCGCAGGCGGTGGCGACGACAAGACGATTCACGTCTGGCAGACCTCGGACGGCAAGGAGATCAAGAAGCTCGACCAGGGCAACGTGATTCGCGGGCTCGCTTTCATCGATGCGAACACGCTCGTCGCGGCCGGTGAGGGCGGGGCCATCCGTGTCTGGAATCTCGGTGAAGGGAAGGTCGTTCGTTCGCTCGAGGGCCACACGCAGACGGTGAGGTCCCTCGCATGGCACGAGGCGAAGAAGCTCCTGGCGTCGTCGAGCGACGACGGCAGCGTTCGCCTCTGGAACGTCGCGGATGGCAAGCAGCTGCGGCAGGTAGCAGGCCATGAAGGGGCTGTTCTGTCCGTCGGCTTCTCGGCGGACGCCGGGAACCTCGTCACCGGAGGAGCGGACAAGACGCTGCGAGTCTGGAGCGTCGCAGACGGCAAGGAGGTCGCGGTCTTCACGAATGACGTTCCCGTGCGCGCTGTCGGCGCGCACCTGGACGGCAAGTACTACTGCGCCGCACAGGGCAGCGGAATCCTCGAGTGGCGTGTGACCTCGAGCGGCGCGGTTCGCACGCTCTCGGGCCACGGCGGCTACGTTCATAGCGTGGCGTTCTCTCCGGACGGTTCGACGGTCGCTTCTGCAGGTCAGGACAAGACGATCCGCTTCTGGAACTCCGCCGACGGCAAGCAGATTCGCAGCGTCGAGGCGCACACGTCGACGATCTACTGCATCGAGTACAACCACGATGGCAGCCTCCTGGCCTCCGGTGGCTACGATCGCACGGTAAAGCTCTGGAAGACGGCTGATGGCACCGAGACCCGGAAGATGGACGGTCACCGGGAGGGTGTGTTCTGTCTGCTCTTCTCGAGCGACGGTCAGCGGCTCTTCTCGGGCAGCTCGGACCTCTCGGTGCGTTCCTGGAACGTCGCGGACGGCAAGGAGCTCGGTGTTCTCGAGGGGCACAGGGGGTGGGTTACCGGCCTCGGCCTCGGTGGAGACGGCAAGCAGCTCCTGTCGATCGGCTACGGCGGTCGGCTGCTGACCTGGGATGTCGAGGCAGGCAGTCCCGTCCTGCGCCAGGACGTCGGACCGGTCGTCTACAGCCTCGCCGTGTCACGCGATGGTGCGTGGGTCGTCACCGCAAATCCGAAGAACAGCGCATTCTTGATCGAGAGGAAGAAGTAGAGCGCTGCTCGAGAGGAAGAGGCAGACGGCTGCTGGAGAGGAAGATGTAGAGGTGCTCGAGCAGGAAGATGTAGAGGCCGGCCTGCACACCGCCGATACGAGAGTATCAAGAGGGCCCGATGATCCGTCGAGAGTCGCGCTACGAGGCGCTCCTCGATGGACGGTCGAGGCGTTGCGGATGCGGGGCTTCTCCCATGCTGGTGCTCGACGTCTACCTCGGAGAGAAGCAGCTTTACCAGGACGTGTCGCTGCTCGGCACGACCACGGTGGGACGGGATTCGTCCTGCTCGGTGCCGCTGTCGGATACCAGCGTGTCGCGTTTGCACGCATCGGTGACGCTGGATCACATCGACGGGGAGCCGGTGGTGACCGTTCGCGACGAGGGCAGCACGAACGGCACCTTCGTCAACGGACAGGCGGTCGTCGAGACCACTGCCACTCCCTCTGACACGATCCTCGTGGGTCGCTGTCGCCTGGCGATCCGCGAAGGAACGGGCAGCTTGCTTCCGGGAGTCCAGGACGACGATGGTCAGACCATCGTCTTCACGGGCAGTCCCTTCGATGACCCGGGACAGTCCACCGAGCGGCTCGAGGCGCTCCATCAGCTCGCCGAGCGCCTCCACGAGCTCGACATTCCGTCGATTCTCGACAAGGCGTGCTCGACGGTGGAGCGCTGCCTGACGTTCGACAGCCTCTGCGTCGTGCTCGAGGAGAATGGACATCTCGAGGTCAAACGCGCCTGGAACGACAAGGGTCCGTGCGAGAGCTCTGACATCAGTGTGAGCCAGACCATCGTCGAGACTTGCCTGCGAGACAAGCAGCCGGTGATCTCCGGTGACCTGCGCTGTGACAGTCGGTTCAGCGGCGCCGACAGTGTCGCGATCGAGCAGCTGAGCTCGGCGATGTGCGCGCCTTTGCTGAGCGTCGACGGCGTCTTCGGAGCGATTTACTCGAGCTCGCAGAGCTCCAAGAGCACGTACTGCAACGAGGACCTGCAGTTCCTGATGCTCGTGGCGAGTGCCGTCGCCGTTGCCACGAGGCACGAGCGGTCGCTCTCTCGAGCCCGTCGCGAGGCTCGCAAGCGCGAGGCGGTGCTGGAGAGCCTGCGCGAGGCCGTTCTCGTCTGTGACGACCAGTTCCGCGTCGTCTCGGCCAACGAGGCGGCGAGCGTGATGTTCGCGAGCGAGGCGCTCACCGGTAGCACCCTCGACGAGCTGTTCGAGAAGGGCGGCTTCACACACGACTTCGAGCCTCTGTCGACGTCGGTCCACAAGGCGTTCTTCTTGCAGCGGACGGCCGATGGAGTCACGTCCTACAAGGTCGCCCGTCAAGAGAGCTATCACGCGACCGTCAGCTCCGTGAGCGGCCTGGAGACGGAGGGCTGGCGTCACATCGTCTGCATGCGAGATGTCACCAACGTTCATCGCAGCGAGAAGATGCGGGAGGTCTTCTCCTACCAGCTCGCGCACAAGCTCAACACGCCGCTGACGCTCGTGCAGAGCGCTGCATCGTTCCTCGCCGAGAAGGTCGGGTCGCTCTGCGCGCGGCTGGGTGAGGAGCCGGACGACGAGTCCCGCGACGTCGTTGCGATGGGCGAGAGGAACCTCGCGGAGATGAATCGACTCGTCGATAGCTTCGTCCAGCTCAGCGGCACGGAGATCGGCAAGGCCGGACTGGAGACGAATCACGAGGTCGTCGTGCTTGCGGCTCTCGTCAACCAGGCGCTGGACTTCGCCGATGCGGAGATTCAGGACGCCGGGATGACGGTCCGCAACGGGCTCGGAGACGGCGACCCGAGGCTTGTCGTCAACAGCGAGAAGATCGTCGAGTGCTTCCTGCAGATCATTCGCAACGCCGCGAAGTTCTCCGGTCAGGGTTCCACGCTGTCGGTCGACTGCTCTTGCGACGACGAAGGAGTGACGGTCTCGTTCAGCGACGACGGGCCCGGCATCCCGGCCGAGCAGCAGGAGGAGGTCTTCGGGATCTTCCACCAGATCGATGTCGAGGACACCGGCTCGGTCCCGGGGCTCGGCCTGGGGCTCTGGTGGACACGAGAGGTCGTCCAGGTCCACGGTGGTGACGTGTCGGTGACGAGCCCTCTCGCAGACGGCCGGGGGACACGCGTCGACGTCGTGTTCCCGTGCTCGCTACTCATCGACCCACGAGCGGATACGAAGTTCCGCGGCGCCGATGGCGACTCGTGCCCGCGGGGCGCAACGGCGAGCCTCGAGCCCTCCGGCGTGGACGTCGAGCTCGCGTGACTAGGCGCTCGGCGGTCTGCCGCCGGCCAGAGCCCTTGCGCCGTCGTCGCCGAGCAGGACCGGATCGCCGTTATCTCGCGGCAGCTGCGCCGCCGGGTCCCGGGTCGGTTGGCGTGACTCGGTCCCCGACGCTGCAGGAGGAGTCGGTTCACCGACGAAAGCTCCGCGGTTCGCTGCGAGGCCTCGGGGTCGTTTGATCTTTGGCGCGGTCTCATCATCGGTTACAAGTTCGCCGTTGTCCGACCGGGAGATCTCCAGGGAGGAACCGCTCGATGTTCGCGAACAACCGGCTCCACGCCAACCGGCGCATCGTCCGTCTGACGTACGTGCTTCTCGTCGCTTCCTCCGGCTCCGTCCTGTCCGGTACCGGAATTCCGCAGGACGAGAGCGAGCTCGCCGAAGAGGCGGTCGCCGGAAAGCCGGGCGAGAGTGGCTCCGCCGCTGTGAAGCCGAGCGAGATCAAGCTCGTTCATGCCGGGAAGGACCCCCGTCAGGTGCTGCGGCTGGTCGTCGCGAAGGGCACACGGCAGGATGCGGTCCTCGCGTCACGGCATCAGCGGGTGCAGAAGACCGGGGGCGGCGTCCAGATCCCACCCGCGAAGCTGCCGTCACGGCGCACGACGATCCGTATCCTCGTCGGAGACGTCGCTGCCGGCGGTGACATGACCTGTCGATTCACCTTTCTTACCGCCGAGCCGTTCGACATGGAGGACGTGAGCCCGCGGGTCGTCAAGACGGTGACGGAGCAGGCCAAGGCGATTCAGGGGTACTCTGGCACGATGGTGCTGTCGAACCGGGGTCTCGTCAGGTCGATCGACTACGACGAGCCGAAGACCTCGCTTACCCCGGCACAGCAGATGGCGATCGACGGCATCAAGGGCATGGTGAAGGAGCTCGCGATTCCCTTTCCGGAGGAGCCCGTCGGAATCGGCGGCAGATGGTCCGTCTCGCGGCCGGTCGACAGTAACGGTATCAAGACGGTGCGAGTCGAGACCTACGAGCTGACGAAGCTCGAGAATGCCACCGCGACCGTTCAGGTGCTTGTTGAGCAGACTGCCAGGAATCAGCAGCTGCCGGTGGCGGCGGGATCGAAAGCCAGAGTGACGATCCTGTCGCTCGAGTCGAAGGGGGGCGGTTACCGGACTCTGTCGCTATCGAATGTCGTGCCGCGTAAGGGATCGCTCACCGTCGTTGTCAAGGGTGAGATGCTCATGGAGTATCTGGGCCAGAAACAGGAGCGGCTCATCGAGGAGCGGATCCTCAGCGAGTTCGTCGAGCCCGACGAGAAGGACGCCACGGCGCAGGAGAGCGAAGCCGGACGGGCAACCGACTGAGGCCTGCCTGCCGGACCGATCAGTCCTCGCAGCTCGCCCAGAACTCCCGGATCTGGTCGCAGACGTACCGGATCTCGTCCGCGGTCAGCTCGGGGAAAACCGGCAGCGCGATCGTCTCTCTCGCGGCTTTCTCCGAGACCGGCAGGGCTCCTTCGCGACCACCGAGTGCTGCGAAGCAGCCCTGGAGATGCAGCGGTACGGGGTAGTAGATCTCCGTGCCTACCCTGCGCTCGGTGAGGAACTCGCGCAGCTCGTCGCGGCGTCCGGGAGCATGGACGCGCACGACGTACTGGTTGTAGACGTGCTGCGAGCGGCCGGTGACCGGCAGTCCCAGCCGAGCCCGCCCCGCGATCGCCGCGGTGCCGGAGGCGACCTCCGCGTCGGTGGGGCTCACCGCTCCGACGCCGTAGGAGGTGAGCAGGCTCGTGTAGAGCTCGGCGTTCTTCTGACGCCCTGCGGTGGCATCGTCGAGGTGACGTAGCTTGACGCGAAGGAGAGCCGCCTGCAGGGTGTCGAGGCGAAAGTTGCCGCCGACTACCTCGTGGCGGTATTTCGGCTTTCCGCCGTGAACGCGAAGAACTCGCAGCGTCTCGGCGAGCTCATCATCATCCGTCGTCACGAGGCCGCCGTCGCCCATGGCGCCGAGGTTCTTCGACGGGAAGAACGAGAAGCAGCCGATCGACCCCATCGAGCCGGCTCGCTCACCCTCGTGATCTGCGCCGATCGCCTGCGCCGCATCCTCGATGACCGCGAGGTCGTGTTTCCGCGCCAGCCGACGGATCGCCGTCATGTCGGCGCACTGCCCGTAGAGGTGTACCGGGATGATCGCCTTCGTGCGTGGTGTTATGCGCCGCTCGATGTCCTCGGGGTCGATGTTGTAGCTCGACGGCAGGCAGTCGACGAAGACCGGCTTCGCTCCCAGACGCCAGATGCTGCCGGCGGTCGCGAAGAAGGTGTACGACGGACAGAGCACCTCATCCTCCGGACCGACGTCGAGAGCCATCAACGCGATGACGAGAGCGTCGGTTCCGGAGGACACGCCGATCGCGTGCTTCGTGCCGCAATACCTCGCACACTCCTCCTCGAGCGCGGCGACATCGGGACCCATGATGAAACGGCCACTCTCGAGAACGCGTGCGAAGGTCGCCTCGAGTTCCGCGACGAGTGCGGGGTCGAGCCGCGTGAGGTCGAGCAGAGGAACTTGCGTAACCGTCATCAGCACCTGTCTCGGGCTCGGCGACCCGGCCTTCCAGCTCACGACCGGTGCTGGCGCGCTCCTGGTCGGCAGAGCTCGAGCGCCCGGAGTCCCGGTACGAGATCTTGCCGCTTGCGGGGTCGTCGGGCAAGGGGGAGTCTCCCGGGGGCACCGTACCGGCGAGCCCGTCCGTTCGTCGGCGACGCCGCCGTCGCTGTCTTCCTGCCCGCGACCGGGTCGTCGGCCAGGCCTGGCGTCCCGGGCCCCGGGGCTGCATCTCCCGGCGCGATCTTGTCCAGGGCGGCGGGCAGCAGGGTTCCAGGAGGCCGTCGGGCCGCCTTCTCGCCGGGGCCGAAGATCCTCGGCTCGCGTTGGCCGTCAGGGTGGTGAGACCGTGGTCGCTGTTTCCACCGGCGTTCCGGGAAGCGACGCGAGCGAGGTTTTGGTCTAAGGCGTCACTCGCTCCTCACCGATTACCATCGCGGGGGGACGTTCCTTTGCAGGGTGAGCATGGAACATCACGACAGCCACGGGCCTTCTCGACGGAAACCCCTCGGTACTCGGGTGCTCCAGAAGCTCGACGCGCCCGCCTCGGTCAACGAGGGAATCGCGACCCGGCCGGTCTCGGGCGACCGGATCGCGCGCTTCCGTCTCCTGCGCGAGATCCACCGCGGTCGCAACGCGTCGATCTTCGAGGCGTTGGAGAGAGGCTCCGGCCACACCTTCGCTCTGAAGGTCCTCGCTCCGGATCTGGCGCTGCATACCGGTCCGCGTGATCGCTTCTTCAGCGAGGCGGAGCTCGCCAACCGCGTGACACACCGCTCGATTCTCCCCGTCCTCAGCTGGGGACAGGAGCGCCGTTGCGTTTTCTCGGTCGCTCGTCTCGAGAGTGGCGAGACGCTTCGCGACCTCGCATGCAGAGTGGGTAGAACCGAGAACGAGGAGTTCTTTGTCGAGCTCGCTCGCAGGTTCTCCGGAGTCGTGGAGGCGGTCTCGCTGCTCCACGATTCCGGAATCGTCCATCGTGACATCAAGCCGACGAACATCCTCGTCGATGCGGACGGCACATTCGTCCTCGGGGACTTCGGGTCGGCTCTCGACCGCGCTTCCGGGGCTCAGGGGATCGACGAGTGGATTGGCGGCACTCTCGGCTACATGAGTCCCGAGCAGGTGGTGCCTGGAGCGGACCCGTTCGATATCGCCGGAGATATCTACGCGCTCGGGCTCACGCTACACGAGCTGCTCACCGGGAAGCCGGGCTTCCCGAACTGCAACGCCGAGGATCTCGCGCGGCTGAAGCTGACGCGCCGTCCGATCTCGACACGTCAAGAGAACCCTCACGTGCCGCTCAGCCTCGGTGCGATCGTTCGCCAGGCGATAGAGCCGAATCGAGTCCTGCGGTATCCGAGCGCCTCGGAGATGGATCGAGACTTGCAGCGATTTGTCTCGGATCGCCGGGGATCGCACCGCCGGCACCGCTGTTGAATCGTCAATTCTCGACGAAGAGCAGCGCGATTCCGGCAACCGCCACGAGCGCGCCGAGCATCGCCCGTAGCGTGATCTTGCGGCGGTAGATCAGCAGGATCAGGGGCAGGACGAAGATCGGGCTCGTCGAGTGCATCGTCGTGGCGATTCCGACACTCGTGTGCTTGTAGGCGAAGAGGCAGAGCCAGACCCCGAGGTAGGTGCCGAGGAAAGCGGCCGGGACGATGCGCACGAGCGAGGAACGCGAACAGAGGATCTTGCACCAGGGAGCCAGCTGAGCGCGTGACGCGGCGATCGCGGCTCCGATCACGACGGCCAGAAGCATGCGCCCACAGGTCGCGTCGAGAGGATCGATGCCGCGGTGTATCGCCTGCTTCGAGCAGATCGCGCCAAGAGCCTGCCCGAGGGCCCCGATGGTGCCGGCGAAGGCTCCCGCGGCGACCGATCCCGGATAGTGGCGAGGGGACTCCTCGGACGGCACACGCTCACGGATGACCCAGACGACGCCGGCCAGGGTGACTCCCATGCCTGTCCATGCCACGGGCCCCAGATGCTCGTCGAGAATGAGGAGGGCGAGCAGCGCGCTCATCAGCGGCGCCAGCGTCGTCAGGGTAAGGCAGCGCCGCGGTCCGAGGATCTGCAGGCTGCGGAAGTAGCCGGTGTCGCCGATCACGAGTCCGGTCACGGCGCTCGCGGCAAGCCAGCCCCACGTCGTCAGATCGGCGCTCAGGATACCGGAATCGTGCAGCAGGGAGCCGGTCCCGACGCCGATCACGCCGATCGTCGCGATGAGGAAGACGCAGCTCCAGCCGTTCTTGAAGAGGTTGATCGCCGCCGCCGGAGCGCGGAGATTGACGAAGATCAGGCTGGTGATGGCCCAGGCGAACGCTGCAGCGAGGCCGGCCAGCTTGCCCCAGTGCGTCGTTTCGGTCGTCAAGACCCGCTCGAGGATGTTCGGATCCATCAGTCAGGGCGGAACGACGGTGAGTAGCTCTCGAGGTAGGTCAGCGCGTGCTTCTCATCGGCGACGAGCTCGTAGATTTCGTGCGCCTTCGGTCGCGACAGCCCCTTGTCGATGAGGTGATCGATGTAGTCGACGATCGGCGTGTAGAAGCCGTCGGTGTCGACAAGCACGATGGCCTTCCGGTGGTAGTCGAGCCATTTGAGAGTGAGGATCTCGAAGAGCTCGTCGAGGGTACCGAAGGCGCCCGGGAGGCAGACGAAGGCATCGGCGCGCTCGATCATGACCGTCTTGCGCTCCGACATGTCAGGCGTGACGATCAGCTCGTCGCATTGTTCGTACGCGACCTCGGCCGTCCGCAGGCGTTCCGGGATCACGCCGATCACCTTGCCTCCGTTCTCGTGCACCGAGCGTGCCAGCGCGCCCATGAGCCCGACGGAGCCGCCGCCGAAGACGAGGGTCCAGCCTCGTTCGGCGAGGTGCCGACCGAGCGACTCGGCGACCTCGAAGTAGCGGCGTGGAGCCTCGTCGCTGGAGGCGCAGAAGACGCAGATGTTGAGGCTCACGACGGGCTCCCGCTCAAAGCTCTGCCAGCGGATTACGGCGATTCTCCAGCGGCAGCTTCACGGGACGCCCCTGGCGATGCGATTCGAAGACGGCAGCGATCATCTCCGTTGCCGCCCGTGCGGCGTGGACGTCTCCGAGAGGCCGTGTGTCGTTCTCGATCGATCGGATCAGGTCCTTGGCGATGAGGATGTTCCCGCCGTGGAGACCCGCATCCTTCAGCTTCTCGGGTTTGCCGACGCCCGCGCTCGAGATGCTCACCCACCGGGAGCCGGTGCGCCCCGGCGACCATGACGAGTCCTCGAGGAGGTGCGTTGGCGGCAGGTAGCCGGTGTGCGTCTCGAGGACGCCGCGTGAGCCGTGGATCGAAAGGCCGAACCGGGACGGCCTGCCGGCGCACAGTCGATGGCTCGAGAAGAACGCCGTCGCGCCGCCGGCGAGTTCGAAGGTCGCCTCGATGCCGTCTCCGGCGAGCGGTCCGATCCCCTCGTTGCCGTTCTTGACATCCTTGCGCGCCACCGGTCGTCCTTCTTGCGTCACCCGGGCGAAGCACGAGCGCGCCTCGCCGCCGAGAAGGAGGATCAGGTCGAAGATGTGTGTGCCGAGCACCCAGAGGTCCTCGCCGCCGCCGCGCCGGTCCTCCTTGCCGCGTCCGCGAAACTCGAGGACCTTGCCGAGGCGTCCGCTCGCGAGGACCTCCTTGATGACGGGGATTTTCGGGCTGTAGCGGGTCTGGTGGGCGATCGCCAGCTTGATGTGCTTTTCTTCGCACGCGCGCACGATCGCGTCCGCTTGCTCCAGGTCCCGGCAGAACGGCTTTTCGAGGAACACATTGGCGCCGTACTCGGCGCAGGCCAGAACCATCTCGTGGTGGCAGTCGAGCCAGCGCGGTCCGACGCTGACGATCTGCGGCCGCTCCTTCTCGAGCATCTTGCGGAAGTCGGCGTAGGTCGCATCGACCCCGAGACGCTCGGCGCACTCACGGCGCCCCCTGTCGTTCTCGTCGGCGACGGCGACGACCTCGGCATCGTCGATTTCGAGCCAGACTCGATCGAGTCCATGTCCGTAGTTGCCACGGCCGGTGCGACCGATGACCGCGACGCGGTACTTTTCGGCTGGTTGGGTCATCACGGAGCTCTCCTGGACGCTCGCATGCTTCACGGACCACCGTCACGGGGGAAGCGACGAGAACCGTAGCCCCTCAGCTTATCCGAGCGTCGGGACGACGGACAGGGCCAGATCGGAGCGGCTGCCCGGGTCAGAGCGGTCACCTCGGCCGAGCGCTCGGCTGCCGGAGATCGACCTGTGCACCGGCTCTACGGCGCCTGCGGGTTCTCACAGTCGAGCGTGTCCTCGGTCGGATCGACTCCGTGGTCCGGATGCGGAGGGAGAGGCGGAGGGCCGCCGAGGAAGAGGTTGTTGAACGTCAGCACGGCGTCGGACAGGTCGACGACGCCGTTGTCGGTCGCGTCGGCCGCATCCAGGCAGAGAGGCTCGTCACCCCCGGTGAAGAGGTAGTTGAGCGTGAAGACGCCATCGGACAGATCGAAGTTCCCGTCCTGATTCGCGTTCCCGCGCTGGAATACGGGGTGCTGGTCGACGGAGATCGTGATGACGGCATCGTCGGTTCTCAGCGGGATCTCGATCCCGGCCTCGCGTACGACCTTGTTGCGTGTCGCGGGAACGTTCTCCGCCGCAGCGCGATCGACGAAGCGGACCGCTGTTCGGGCCGCCTCGTCGGTGACGACATCAGCGACGATCCAGGCGAGACGGTGACCGTCTCCCGCAGGGATGAACGAGTCCTGGTCGATCGGGTCGGTGACATCGAGAACAACGCCCCAGCTCAGCCCGCCGCCGTCGCCGAGGACGAAGCCGTCGGAGAAGTCGGCGGTCTGCGCCGCGCCGTCCTGCAGGTCGATCGAGCGCATTTCGATCCGCGACGGGTCGGTCGAAAGCGAGAGCTGAAAACCGTAGACGTCGGTGTCGGTGTCGAGCAGGATCGGGATCTCGATGTTCTCGTCGCCGGCGGTGATCTCGCCGTCCTCGATGCGCAGGACGCTGTCGGCGTCGAGCGCGGGTGGGAGGATCACGAGAACAGCGGCGAAAAAGCCACGGATCCACGGCGCATGAGCGAACATCGGCGAGCCCGTGTACGGAGACGGTGTCTTCGGAGGCCCGATTCTCGATCCCCTCCATGTTCCAGGATTACGGAAGCGGCATCCACTTCTGTTCGAGGGGCCGTGCTCGCTGGCTCGCCGTATCGATCGACCGGCGCTATACTCCCTCCATGCCGCGCGTGATGCCGGAACTCCAGGGGGGCCTGATGAGCGTCGTG
>CAYMLL010000255.1:0-11281 GCA_964390645.1 uncultured Planctomycetia bacterium
CCTATATGGCCCGTCCTATAGGGCCTTTCCCAAGACTGTATGGCCCATGTAGGGGCCCTGTACCCCACGGCCCAAAGGCCCCGGCCCCGGCCCCCGGCCCCGGCCCCCCCCCCCCCCGGGGCGCCCGGCGCGCGGCACGACTGGCGGAGGTGACGCAGCCGGGACTCGACCACGCGTTTTACTCCGACAACGGCTCCACCGCCGTCGAGGTCGGGATGAAGATGGCGTCACAGTACTGGACGAATCGCGGCGAGACGCAACGCACGCTGCTCGCAGGGCTGACGAACGCCTACCACGGCGACACCTTCGGCACCATGGCCGTCGGGGGCACACCGACCTTTCACGACGCGTTCGCGCCGCTGCTCTTCGAAACGCGCCGCTTCCACTCGGGGCTTCGAGCGCCGGCGGATCCGCCGCCGGCCGGCAGCCTCACGGGTCCGAACGACGGCAGCCTCGAGGAGGTCCTCGAACGTGACGGCGACCGCATCGCGGGCGTCATCATCGAGCCGATGCTGCAGGGTGCCGGCGGCATGCTCGTCTGGCCCGCGTCGTTCCTGCGTGAGGCACGCGAGCTCTGCGATCGTCACGGCGTGCTGCTGATCGCCGACGAGGTGCTGACCGGTTTCGGCCGCACCGGAAAGATGTTCGCATGCGAGCACGGGCCCGTGACGCCGGACATCATCTGCCTCTCCAAGGCGCTGACCGGCGGCTACATGCCGCTCGCCGCCACCCTGGCGACCGACGCCATCTACGAAGCATTCCTCAGCGAGGACCGCGGCAAGACACTGTTCCACGGCCACTCGTTCACCGGAAACGCCCTCTCGTGTGCGGTAGCGCTCGAGAGCCTCGCTGTTCTCGAGGACGAGCGCGTGCTGGAGCGTGTCGGACGCCTCGAGTCCCTGATGACGCGACGGCTGAAGCCCATCGGTCGCCGTGACGGCGTCGCGGACGTACGAGGCATCGGCGGCGTCGCGGCGATCGAGCTGCGCCCGCAGGGCTCGATCTCGTCCGGCTACCTCGACCCCGTCGGCCCACGCCTGGCCGAGGAGCTCCTGCGTCGTGGCATCCTGCTGCGAACTCTCGGCAATGTCCTCTACTTCATACCGCCCTACGTGATCACCGACGGCGAGGCCGAGCGTGTGTTCGACGCCATCGACGACGTGCTCGACATCGTCCTGGACGCCTGAGCCGACCGCGCTGCACTTGCAGGTGTCCCGGTGGCAAGGTAGGCTGAGTCCTGTCGCCCTCCAACGCCGCGCTCCTTCCGGCAAGAGAAGGAGCCAGAATGTCGAAGAATACCGTCGCGATCGCCTACGAGACCGCGCTTTGCCGGGTTGTCCTCGAGGCGGCCGACTGCTGTCGTGAGGTCACCGTCCACGGCGCGCCGCTGCGAAGCCTGGTGAACTACCTGCGCGGCAATCAGCCTCCGCCCGACGCCGGAGCGGACGGGTCGAATCGGCGCGACCACACCTGTCACGGTCTGCTCCACGAACACGCCGCTTCGTGGCTCGCAGACGCGCTCGCGGCGTTGAGCGAGGAAGGCTACCTCGCGCTCGACGAGAACCGCGCGCGGCGGATCTCGGTGACACCCGCCGGACGCCGTCTGCTCACGAACCGCGAGAGGCTCTCCGGCTCGATCCTCCCCCGGCCCGCGAAGCTCGGTGCACATCCCGGGGTCGAGAACAAGCTCGCGGAGCTGAGACGGCGCCTCGCCAGGGAGGAAGGTCGCCCCCCGTTCTCGATCTTCGACAACCGGGCCCTCGCGTGGCTCGCCGAACACCGCCCGCGCAGCATGGCCGATCTGGCCGCGGCGCCGGGCTTCGGCGAGAAGCGACTCCGCAGGTACGGGCAGCGTGTACTGCGGGTGCTGAGAACGGTCTGAGGTGAAGGGCGGGGACCGACCCCCTGCCTCCCGGAAGCTGCCCGTCCCCAACCCGCGAGCTCCCGGACTCCCCACAACCCGCGACCCGCGATCGCGGCCGTCAGCGCCCGGCGTACCACGTCTCGTAGTAGCTCCGGTACTCCCCGGACGTCACGCCATCCAGCCACTTCGCGTTCTCCAGGTACCAGTGCACCGTCTCGGCGATTCCGGTATCGAAGTCCGTCCTCGGCTCCCAGCCGAGCTCGGCGCGAATCCTGGACGCGTCGATCGCGTACCTCCGGTCGTGGCCAGGACGGTCCTCGACGTGCTCGATGAGCGAGTGAGGCTTGCCGAGCGTGTCGAGGATCGTCGTCACGACGCGAAGGTTCTCGCAGTCGTTCTCCGCGCCGATGTTGTAGGTCTCACCCTCGGCGCCCTTCTCGAGGACGAGGGCGATGGCGCGGGAATGATCCCGGACATGGATCCAGTCGCGGACCTGCTTGCCATCTCCGTAGACGGGCAATCGCTCGTCACGCCGGGCGCGATGGATGATCAGCGGGATGAGCTTCTCCGGAAACTGGTACGGCCCGTAGTTGTTCGAACAGCGGGTGATGACGACGTCCATGTCGTAGGTCTTGCCGAACGCACGAACAAAGTGATCCGCCGCGGCCTTCGACGCGCTGTAGGGCGAGTTCGGCGCCACCGCGGTGCTCTCGGTGAAGCGGCCCTGGGGCCCGAGCGAGCCGTACACCTCGTCGGTCGACACCTGCAAGAAGCGCCGGACGCCACACTCACGGGCCGCTTGCAAGAGGACGACCGTGCCGACAACATTCGTCCGTACAAAAGTCTCGGGACCGAGAATGGAGCGGTCGACGTGACTCTCCGCCGCGAAGTTCACGACCATGTCGACGCCGTGTTCGCGCAGTACCGACCGCACCGCATCCCCATCCCCGATGTCTGCGCGCACGAACGAGTAGCGGGCGTCGCCCTCACAAGCCCGCACATTCGCAAGATTACCGGCATAAGTGAGCAAATCCAGGTTGACGACCTCGAGGTCGGAGCGCTCGTCCAGCACCATGCGCACGAAGTCACTGCCGATAAAGCCGGCCCCACCCGTCACCAGAATCGTCGTCATCGAGTCATCTCTCTCCCGAGCCGACCCTCGAGTCGTTGCCTCTTGTGCGTTCGATCGCGACGAGTACGATGAGGAGCCGTCCTCTGGGCGCCGCAGCGCTGATTCTACAAATCTGACGCGAACCGTCCGATTCCTTAATTCGACGAACTGACGGGTTCTCCTGAAATCGATGACCACTCGAGGCCCAGAACCCTGGGTCCCACACCTCGGATACAGCACCAACGTCCACCGCGGCGAGAATCTCGATGCGGTCCGTCGCTCCCTGAGCGACTACACCGTGCCGATCCGCAGACGTGTCTTCGGAAACGAGCGCTGCGGCCTGGAGCTGCGGCTGGGAATCGACACGGCACGCGACCTCCAGACCTCGAGATCCAGGCTCGAGTTCCGGGACTTCCTCGACGAGTGCGGCCTCGAGCTCTTCTCGGTCAACGCCTACCCGTTGACCGATTTCCACGCGCGACGTGTCAAGGAGACGGTTTATCAGCCGTCGTGGGCACAGGCTGATCGTGCCCGCTGGACGAACAAGATCGCCCGCATCGCCGACGACGTGGCTCCCGAGGGGCTCGCCGTCTCGATCAGCACGCTCGGCGGCTGCTTTCGCCGTCACGAGCACGGCCCCTCGACATTCGCAAAGCTGGCCACCAACTTCCTGAAGTCCTGTGAGGCCTTTCTCGACATCACCGAAAGAAGCGGCCGCGACGTGACGCTCGCGGTCGAACCCGAGCCCGAGACGACCTTCGAGACGGCGGCGGAGGTCGTCGAGTTCTTCGAGGGCCACCTCCTGCCACGGGCTCTGGAACGCTGGAAGAAGCGTGGCCGGCGGTCGCGCATCGAGACGGACCTTCGCCGGGTCTTCTCGGTCAACGTCGACACCTGTCATCTCTCGGTGCTCTTCGAGGATCAGGTGAAGAGCCTGAGGCTCCTCGATCGCGCCGGTATGCGCCTGGGAAAGGTCCACGTCACGAACGCGGTCGCGCTGCGCAACCCCTTTCGTTCTCCGCGCGCGTACGAGGATCTGCGCGCGATGGACGAGCCGAGGTACTTCCATCAGCTCTGCGCCCGCGACTCACGCGGAAAGATCATCTGGCGCGAGCTCGATCTCGACCGACTGCCGCGCAAGCTCTCACGCGATGCGCATCCCGATACCGCCGAGATCCGCTCCCATTTCCACGTGCCGCTCTACCTGAAGCGCCACCGCCGGCTCTACACGACGCGTGCCGAGACGGAGGAAGCGCTCCGCGAGATCGTCCGTCGGCGCAGCTGCCCCCACCTCGTCTTCGAGACCTACACCTGGCCGCTCCTCACCGGACGGCGGAACCGGCGTGAGAAGCTCATCGACGGCATCACGCGCGAGTACCGCTGGCTGCTCGGGACCCTGCGAGGACTGGGCGTCGCGACACCACAGCCTCGCCCCTCTCGGTGATGCGCTCAGTTCTCTACCGGGTTGATGCGTGAGCTCTCGAGCCCGGGCTCGTAGAGTTCGCGCTTCAGTCCGTACTTCTTGAGGTAGTTCGAGAGCTGCGGACGGTGGATTCCGAGCTCCCGCGCAGCGTGGGTGATGTTTCCGCCCGTCTTGCGCATCGTCGTCTCGATGATGTGCTTCTCGAGGATGCGCTTCGCGTCCTTGAGCTTGATCTCACGGGCGAGCAGTCGACGCAGCTCCGTCAGCGTCTTGTGGTCACACTCCTCCGGAAGCAGCCGGCGGCGAATCTCGTAGTAGATGTCCGAGCCTTGCTGATGGCGACGATCCGCTGCGAGAACGTGAAAGGGCACCTCCTCGTTGAGGAGACTCTCGAGCCGATCCTTGACAGGAGCCATCAGCTCCTCGGCGACCGACAGCTCGGTATCGCGCAAGAGCAGGAAGAGAATCGGGTTGCCCCAGCAGACCGCGACGCCACGACATGCAGACTGAATCTCCCTGGCGATCGTCTCGGCAAGCTCGCCATGGGCGTCTCCGACGGAGTCCTCGAAGACCGGCAGGTAGAAGCCGCCGAGTGCGTAGGCTCCTCCATGGAGGTTGAAGAGTCGATACTCCTCACGCAGGCGCTCGATGAAGTAGCTGGGGTTGAAGAACCCCGTCAGAGGCTCGCGAATCGCGACGTCGAGATGACGGCGATTCTGCAGCGCCACGCCTGCGTGACGCGCGAAGCTCTCGAGAAGCGACTGGTCGCGACTGCCGAAGCGTCCCAGCGACAGATGCTTGTCGACAAAAAGAGCGCCGAAAATCCGGTCGTCCGTCATCAGCGGGACGACCATGACCGAGCGACTGTTGAAGACGTCAAACGACGGCTGCTTGTACTTTCGCCGTTCCTCGCTGCTGCGCGGCAAGAAGGTCTTGCCACGGCGAATGGTATCCTCGGCGATCTGGCTCGCCGCCGAGAACTCGGAGTGCTGCTCGATGTCCTTGCCGAAGCCCGTCTGGGTCGCCACGGCGTACTCACGATTCTCGACGAGCATGACAAAGCCACGCTCGCCCTTCGCCAGCTCCAGGCCCTCGGCAAGCACGTTCTCAACGAATCCGATCAGATGCACGGCTCCGTTGACCCGAAGTACACGGTCCAGCAAATCCTTGTGGTCCTCGAGGCTCACCGGACGTTCGCGAAGGTCCACTGGCGCAAGCACCCGCTCACTCGGCTCGGGCATCGACGCACGGCCGTGTGACTCCTTGCGGAAGCGAGCGACATCCTCCAGGAAGATCTTGCGGCGCGAGTCCTCCAGGTAGCGCACGTTGAGATCCTCGCCGAGGCGAACACCGACACGCTCGAGAATCGCTTCGGCCTTGCCGTAGCAGTTCGATGCCTCGGAGAACTCACGGTTGTTGTGAAAGACCTTCCCCAACGAGTAGAGCAACTGAAACAGTGCGGTGACGTCGTTGAGATGCTGGCTCAGCTCGAGGGCCTTGCCGAACAGCTCCTTGACCTTCTCCGGGTTGCCGCCCTTCAGAAACCGATGCACGTTTCCCTTGATCGTCAGTGCGCGGACCCGCAGATCGAGCGCCTTGATGTCGTCCGCGATGATCTGCGCCTTGGAGGCGATCTTCAGCGCCTCGTCGAAGAGCTCGCGCTCGAACTTGATCTCGGCGAGGTCGAGCAAGGCACACGTCTCACGCATGCGATGGCCAAGCTTGGCGTAAGCTTCGCCCGCCTGCTTCAGGGTCTTCTCGGCAGCGTTCCAGTCGCGGCGCAGGGCCAGCAGGTTGCCCTGGAGCAGCATGCCGTCAGCCTCCTCCGAGCGCAGCTTATACTCCGGCGCGAGAATCAGCACCTGCTTGCAATAGCTCTCGGACTGCTTGAGGTCGCCGATCTCGTAGTAGACACGCCCGAGACGCACGAATGCATCGGAGAGACCGCCGGTCTCCTCGACGTCGCCCGCCTCGAGGCGACGGCTGTTGTCAACCTCACGCTGGAAGCACTCGATCGCGAGCTCGTAACTGCCCAGCCGCATGTAGAGGTCGCCGAGCATCCCGAGCGTCGGGTTGAGCCCCACGAAGTCGCCGATCCTCTCCTTGAGCTCGAGACTCCGATGGAGGTTCTCGATCGTCTTGTGATAGTCACCGTCACGGCGGTAGACCAGGGCCAGCTGATCGTACGAGCGGCAGAGGCCGGCGACGTCCTTCTCCCGCTGTCGCATCTCGAGCGCCTTGTAAAGATAGCGCGCCGCGCGGAAGTAGTTGCCGCGCTCGAGGTATACCCGGCCGAGCTCGTCGAGAATGTCGACCGTCAGCGAGGCCTCGTCGAGCTTCTCGACGGGCTCCAGGGCTCGCTGATAGTTGTCGACGGCGTGTGTGTAGTCACCCCGGCGATAGAAGGCGCGAGCGATCAGCTGAAAGAAACGCGCCAGCGCGGTATCGTCCTCGAGCTTCTGGGCGATGGAGACACCCTTGAGCCCGTAGTTCATCGCACGTTTCCAGTCCTGCCTCTTGAGCCGCAAACGCGTGATGGACTGGTAGAGCCGCACCGCCTCCGGACTCGTCTCGTCGGGAAGCAGCTTCGCCGCCTTGGCGAGCACCTTGAGCCCACGGCCCGGGTCGGTAACGCCGGCGATGTCCGCCTCCAGAATCAGCAGATCGAGTCTCGCGAGGGGCTCGAGGGGCGTTGCAGCCTTCTCGTGGAGGAGAGCGAAGAGCTCGCTGACCGCATCGAACTCGTGAAGTGTCGCGGTGACACGGATGAGCCCCATGAGCGCGCGGCGACGCGACTCCAGGTGCTCGTCACCGGCGAGCATGTCGACGAGCTCGCGGTAGAGCTCCTTCGCCTTCTCGAACGCCAGACTGCGCTCGAAGAGCGCGCCCGCGGTCTCGCCGAACCCGAGCGCGGAGACGGGGTTCTCGCCACGACTGAGATGAAAATAGATCTCGTACGCACCCTCGTACGCCGGACCGCCGGAGCCTCGCCCGGACTCCAGCAGCACGCGGCGCTCCTCGCCGATACGCTGGTGTAGCCGGCTGCGAGTCACCGCGTCGATCCCCGCCTCGACGACGTGGCCGTAGTCCCAGAGGCGGAAGTGGCAGAGACCGTTTTCGGTTTTCTCGACGACGCCGTCATCGATCAGAACGGCAAGAGCGTCGCGCACCGCGATCTCGTCACACGAGAACTCGTCCCCGAGCACCCGCGAAACCAGGTCGGCGTCCACCGGGCGGCGCGCGAGCGCCAGCACGCGCAGGACGTCGACTTCGACCCTCTGACTACCGGCCGTGCCCTGCTCATCGACGGCGGGATCGTACTGGCCGATACGCCGGCGCAGGATCTTCAGTCGCGCGGGGCCGCTGTCGGATGCGACTCCGTC
The DNA here is from genome assembly GCA_964390645.1 of uncultured Planctomycetia bacterium. Classification (GTDB taxonomy): domain Bacteria; phylum Planctomycetota; class UBA8108; order UBA8108; family UBA8108; genus CAYMLL01. The sequence continues at coordinate 7,782 of CAYMLL010000255.1, forward strand.
GAGGTAGCTCTCGAAGGTCGCCGCGCTCCATACCGCGAGGTCGCCGTCGAGGAGGTAAACGCCGCGCAAGAGCTCCTGTTGAAAGCTCGGGAAGCCCTCGGACACTCGCCAGAGCGCGTCGGCGGCATCGTCGGCGACCTCGAGGGGCCGCCCGCCGACCTCGACTCCTTCGACCGAGAGCTCGAGGAAGCGGCCGGCCTCCTTGCGGCTCAGCGGACGCAGCTCGACGTGGAACGAGAAAGGCTCCGCGCCGAGCGCCTCGACACGCTTCTCGAGATAGCTCTCGGAGTCCGGCTCGGCACGGTAATTGGCGAGAATCGCGAGCCGCGAGACCTGAGGTCGTCCCGATTCGGCGCCGCGGAGAACGTCCGGACCGTCCGCCGGGGAAGCCGGGGCAGGCAGCCCGTCAGCGCTCCAGCGAAGACCTTCAGGATCCGAGGCCCCGGCGCGGTCGGCGGCGGACAGGCCGCGCCAGTCCTCCCCGAAGCCCTCGATCTCCGGCCCGCCGAGAATCGCCGCCGCGTCGCGATTCCCCCGCGCAACGCGGGCGACCGACCCGGAACGTTGCAGGCCTTCGTTGCGCAGCTGGACGTTGCGTCCGATGTAGCGCAGGAGCTCGACCGTGGCCCGATCCGCGAGGTGAAGGTCGTGCACGAGAATCGACAGCGGCTTGCGTGTCGCGACCTCGAGCAGCAGTTGCGTGATGCCGTCGAAGATCCGCACTTTCTCGGCATCGAGACGCTCGAGGCGTGGCAACTCGGCCGCGGTCGGCACCTCGTCACGCCCGAAGGCCTCCGGAATGAGCCGCTCGAGCGAGTAGCGGTAGCGATCGAGGAGGGCGGTGCCGGCACGAGATTGGTTGGGGTCGTCAAGGTCGGTGAGGATGCGACGGATGGTGTGCAGGAAGGGCTTGAGCGGCACTCCTTCCGCATCGTAGTGGTAGATCTCGTAGACCGAGACTTCCCGCATCCGTGCCCGTTCCCGAAGATAGCGGAAGATACGCGTCTTGCCGATGCCGTCGGCGCCGCGACAGAGGAGAACGTAGCGGTAGCCCTCGTCCCGGACGGCTTCCTGCGGAGCCCCCTCCCCGCTCGCATTCTTCGACGCGGTCGTGCCCTCGATCGACGCGGCACCCTTCTGGGGCGGGCCCGAATCCCCCACGTCCCCCGAATCCCCGGCCTCACCCGGATCCCCGGCCTCACCCGGATCCCCGGCCTCACCCGGATCCCCGGCCTCACCACGGAACCGGATGCGCTCCATCGCCGCCAGCGTCTCATCGCCCAGCGGAGCATCGAAGAAGACTCGCTCGAAGAACGCCTCGAGCGTCGCCCTCTCATCGGTACGGAACTGAAAGCTCGACGGAAACGGAAATCGCCCCGGGCTTCCGTCCCCTCGACTCCTCTGCGGGAGGTTCTCGGTACTCAAGGTGGATCGCTCCTCGCAAAGCCCTTCAACCCTGAACTCGAGTCATGCCGTCTTACGGGGAGGCCACGCTCGAGAGGATCGCCGAAAACGAGACTCGACGACGCGACACCACAGACGTATCGGGGAGAAGGAGAGACGAAGGGCTCCACAATCCTCCCGTTCCCCGAAGAGCCGGGCAGGGTCCCCTCGGCATCCGGAAGAGTCTCGGGCAGCGGCGGCCAAACGCCCGAATTCGGCGCGGTGTCCCGAGTGGTGTCCCCCGCCGCCCCCCCAGGCCCCTGGAAAACGGCGAAACCCGGGCTCAAGCCTCTGGATTCTATGGCGTCAGATACGAGAGTCAAACACATTAGTCGGAGCCGGGATCGGTGCCATCGCAAAGGGCTCCCGCGACCGACTGTGGCGATTCGCTGGTCGCGAAGGCCTCCAGCGTCCGCTCTCCGAAGGCGGCCAGGGAGGCCGCGTCCGAGGCTCCCAGCAGCGCCACGAGAGCGCGATCCCCGCCTCGATCCCGAAGACACAGGATCTCTCCACCCGGCGACCCGCCCGACCCGCGAGCCGGGCCGAGACCCAGCATCTCCGCATCGGCCGGGTGCTCATCACGTCGAAGCTGCTCGACGACGTCGCGCACGCGCACGCTGCGAGGATGCCGCGCGAGAGTGTAGACTCCGTCGGCCCGGGCGTCGGCGACGAGGAATCCATGGTCGACGAGTCGCTGGGCGATCTCGTCGAGCTGCTCCGCCTGGGCCCCGATCTCGCCGGCCACCGACTCGACGACGGAGAGTCTCTCACCACTCGAGAAGCTGCGCGCGACGCGAGACAGCAGGTACACGCCCAGGAAGGCCGACGAGAATCCTCGCGTGGCGGGGTCCTGCCGTCTCCAACGCGACAGCAGGTCGAGATTCTGGTTCACGTAGCTGACCGTACCCCCCAACAGCACGACGATCCAGGTGACGTAGACCCAGATCAGGAACAGCGGCACCGACGCGAGCGGCTTGTAGTACTCCGTCACCTCACCGATACGAACGAGGTAGAACGCGAACATCTTCTTGGAGAACTGCCACAGAACCGCTGTGAGCAGCCCCCCGAGCGCCGCGCTGCGCAGGCGCACCCGCGTCGCCGGAAGGAAGAAGAAGAACAGCGTGAACGCCAGAAAGCCGATCGTCGTCGGCACCAGAAAGCGATAGAGGGAGTCGAAGAACGGCGACTGCTCCGTCAGCTGCCGGATCGTGCCGTCCGGTCCATCGAGAACCTCCCCGATCCAGATCGAGCCGACGATCAGGAAGGGGCTCGTCGTCAAGATGACCCAGAAGACGGTCACCTTTTGCACGATCGAGCGCCGGTTCTGCACCTTCCAGATGCGGTTGAAGACGCGCTCGGAGGTGATGAAGATCCCCAGCGAGACGACCACGAGCCCGACGACCGCCGTCAGGCTCACCAGTCCGGCGCTCCCGGCGTTGAAGACTCCGTGCGAGATGTCGTCGAGCAGCCAACCGCGCGCACGCGCACGGAAGGCCTCGTCCTCCGGTGCGACGAGCGGCAGGACGGTGTCCACGACCCAGTTGACGACCTGCTCGCTGCCCCCGAGCGCCGCCGCGAAGCCGAAGAAGAGCACCACCAGCGGAATCAGCGAGATAATCGACGCGAAGGTGAGGCTGGCGGCACACTCGAGACCGTGGTCGCGGCGGAACTGTCCCACCGCCAGGTACGCAAGACGCCCGACACGAACGACCGCGCCCGGTGCCCCGCGAAGATCCTCGGGATCGCTCGCGAACAAACGGTCCTTGATCCAGTTCCAACGTCTCAAGACGAACTCCGCGGGAAACAGCCCGGCAACCCCTCGCAGACTACTGTTCCATCGGAATCGACCGGATGCACGCAGCAGCGGCAAAAAACCGGGCGGCCGCCCTCCGGGAGGCGCGCGGCTCGGGAACAGCGCCCCGCTTCTGACACCGGGAGCCCCTCTTCTGTCACCGGGAGCCCCTCTTCTGTCACCGGGAGCCCCCGAAAGGGCAAAAAAAATCTCCTCATCGTCCCTACTCGATGAGGAGGTGTTTGGGTCTGAAATAAACGAGGAA
>CAYMLL010000256.1:0-11279 GCA_964390645.1 uncultured Planctomycetia bacterium
CGCGTCGACGCCATCGAGGTCCTGTGGCCGGACGGCACGGTCGAGTCCTTCGCCGGCACCCCGGAGCTCGACCGCACACTGACGCTCGTGAAGGGACGAGGGGTCAGGGGCTTCCGTTAGCATCGCCCAGGGTCGGATCGAGCCGCAGCGCCGTGTCCCGGTCCGCATCGGCCTTCTCGACCTCGCCGATGGCCCGCCACGAGCGGCTGCGCTCGAGGTACGTCGACGCGTGCCGCGGAGCCCGCTCGAGATGATCGGTCAGATCGACGATGGCATCGCGGTGAAGACCGAGCTCCCGGAGCGCCGCTGCGCGACGCAGTCGTGCGACGTCGTGCGCCGGATCGAGCTCGAGCACCTTGCTCAGGTCCGCGACCGCCGGACGAAACTGCCTGCGAGCGCCGAGCTCGGTGGCCCGCGCGAAGTACCCGCCGGGAAACCGGGGATCGAGCTCGATAGCCCTGGTAAAGTCGGCGAGAGCGCGGTCCCCCTGTCCGAGCCGCGATCGGAAGATGCCGCGATTGACGTACGTCGCCGGGAGCAAGGGGTCGAGCCGCAGAGCGGTGTCGCAGTCAGCGACCGCCTCGCGATGGCGCCCGAGAGCCGAGAGCGCCTCGGCGCGGTTGACGTAGGCCTTGACGAGATCGGGGCGCGCGCGGATGGCGAGTCCGTAGTGGCCGACCGCCTGGCGCGGGTCGCCCCGACGGGCGAACGCGTTGCCGAGCCAGTACTGCGCGTCGGCATCACCGTCGTCGAGCCGCACGGCACGACGGAAGTCGGCGATCGCCGCGTCCAGGTTGCGGCCCGACAGGTGGGCGCGACCACGGTGCAGGTGGGCGGCGCGGTTCGTCGGATCGAGCCGGATCGCTTCGCCCAGAAGGTCGACAGCGCGCTCGCGATCACCCTCCGACAGAAACGCGACGCCCTCCGCGACAGCCGCCGCGGAGCCGGCAGGGTCAACCGCGGAGCCGGCGCCGTCGGACACGTCGTCGCCACAGGCGCAGAGTACGGAGCAGAGCAGGACCGCCAGGAGAAGCGGGCGCGGGTCGGACGGGAGCATGGACTCCATGGTGCATGCTATCCGCGCAGAAGGGTAGAAGAAGGACGCGGACCACGCACGGAGCCCCGCCGGCAGGGCTCTTCATTCCCCCGCACCCTTCTGGTACGATCCCGCTTCGCTCACCGCTCTCCACGCACGAAGAGACCACGGAGACCCCATGTCCGACCACCGCATCGAACGCGACTCGATGGGAGAGATGAAGGTCCCCGCGTCCGCTCTCTGGGGCGCGTCCACGCAGCGCGCCGTCGAGAACTTCCCCGTCTCGGGACACCCGATTCCGCCGGAGCTCGTGCGGGCGATCGGACTCGTGAAGCTCGCCGCCGCACGCGTCAACCGCGATCTCGGCATCCTCGACCGCGAGGCCGCCGAGCTGATCGAGAAGGCCGCCCGGGAAGTCGCCGACAACCGGCTCGACGAGCACTTCGTCGTCGACGTCTTCCAGACCGGCTCGGGCACCTCGTCGAACATGAACGCCAACGAGGTCATCGCCCGACGTGCCGACGATCTGCGCAGCCCCGGCGGGTCCGCGAAGAACCCCGGCCGATCGATCCACCCGAACGATCACGTCAACGCCGGCCAGTCGTCGAACGATGTCTTCCCGACCGCGATCCACGTTGCCGCCGCCGAGTCCATCGAGAAGTCACTGCTTCCCGCCCTGCGCGATCTCCACGCGACGCTCGACGGCAAGTCGAAGGAGTTCTGGAACGTGCTGAAGATCGGCCGCACGCACCTGATGGACGCGACGCCGATCCGTCTCGGCCAGGAGCTCGGCGGGCACGCGAGCCAGATCGAGCACGGGATCGAGCACATCGAGGCGTCGCTCCCCCACCTGCGTGAGCTGGCGATCGGCGGCACCGCCGTCGGGACCGGCATCAACACCCGCTCCGAGTTCGGCGCCCGCGTCGCCGCGGAGCTGTCGACCGAAACCGACATCCCGTTCCGCGAGGCCCGCGACCACTTCGAGGCGCAGGCGGCGCAGGATGGAGCCGTCGCGGCGAGCAGCGCGCTGAAGACCGTCGCCGTCTCGATGATGAAGATCGCCAACGACATCCGCCTGCTCGCGATGGGGCCGCGCTGCGGGCTAGGCGAGCTCCGGCTCCCCGCGACACAGCCGGGGTCGAGCATCATGCCCGGCAAGGTCAATCCGGTCATCTGCGAGTCCGTCGTTCAGGTCGGCGCCCAGGTGCAGGCAAACGACCTCGCAGTCGCTCTCGGCGGCCAGTGGGGTCAGCTCGACCTCAACACGATGCTGCCGCTGATGGCGCGCAACCTGCTCGAGTCCGCGAGACTGCTCACCAGCGTTTCCCGCATCTTCGTCGAGAAGTGCCTCGACGGTCTGGAGGCGAACGAGGATCGCTGCCGCTCTCTGATCGAGGGCAGCCTGTCGATGGTGACATCGCTCAACCCGCTGATCGGCTACGACGCCGCCGCGAAGATCGCCAAGGAGGCCTTCGAGACCGGCAAGACCGTACGCGACCTGCTGCACGAGAAGGGCCTCGTCAGCGAGGACGACCTCGAGAAGGCGCTCGACCCGGAGTCGATGACCCGCCCCACCGACTGAGAAGGTCGCGCGAGCCAGACGAGAACCCCCATGCTCCTGGGCACCCAGAAAATCAACTCCGAGGGCCATCTCGAGATTGGCGGCTGCGACGCCGTGGATCTTGCACGACGCTTCAGCACGCCGCTCTACGTCATCGACGAGGAGGCGTTCCGCGCCCGCGCCGCCGCGTACGTCGAGGCGTTCTCGTCGCGAGCTGCCATCGCGGGAGCATCGGCTCAGGTCGCGTTCGCATCGAAGGCATTTCTGTCGAAGGCCGCCGCCAAGCTCGCGCACCAGGAGAGGCTGCATCTGGACGTGGCCTCTCTCGGAGAGCTACGCCTGGTGCACGAGGCCGGCGTCGACATGTCCCACGTGACGCTCCACGGCAACTTCAAGAAGGACGAAGATCTCGAGGCGGCCCTCGACCTCGGAGTCGGCCTCGTCGCGCTCGACTGCTTCCAGGAGTGCCGCCGGCTGTCCGAAATCGCGGTGGCGCGCGGCGCCCGACAGCGCGCGATCATCCGCGTCGTGCCCGGCATCGAGGCGCACGAGCTGGAGAAGATCATCACCGGGCAGAACGACTCGAAGTTCGGCATCAACGTCGAGAACGGCGAGGCTCTCGAGGCCGCGAAGCTCTGCCTGGAGCTGCCGGGCATCGAGCTCGTCGGGTTTCACGCGCACATCGGCAGCCAGATTCTCGACGTCTCCCCGTTCGAGACCCTCGCGCAGGTCATGGTCGAGCTCTGCGCCGACGTCCGTGACACGACCGGCTGGACAGCCGGGCTCCTCGTCTGCGGTGGCGGCCTCGGCATCCGCTACAAGAGCACCGACGAGCCGCCGAGCGTCGAGGATCTCGCCGAGACCATCGTCGGCGGAATCCGACGGGCAGCCGACCAGCGTGGACTCACCATGCCGACCGTCGGCGTCGAGCCAGGCCGCTCCATCGTCGGCGAATTCGGCACGACGCTCTACGAGGTCGGGCCGATCAAGACGGTTCCCCTCGGAGCCGGCGAGACCCGCACCTACGTCGCCGTCGACGGCGGCCTCTCCGACAACCCGCGCCCGGCCATGTACGGCTCGGAGTATCCGATCCTGCTCGCCAACCGTGCAGCAGAGGACCCGGACACGACCGTGCGCGTCTCGGGACGACACTGCGAAACCGACACGCTCTTCCCCACCGTCCGTCTGCCGAGCCCGCGCACCGGCGACCTGGTGGCCGTTCTGGCAACCGGCGCCTACAATCACACCATGGCGAGCAACTACAACCTCTTCTGCCGCCCTGCCGTCGTCTTCGTCGCCGCGAGCGAGGCCCGTGTGGTTGTACGGCGGGAGACGCAGGACGATCTGACCGCGCGAGATGTCGGTTAGCCACGAATCGTTGCGACTGGCCTGCGCCCTCGCGGTTGCCGTCTCGACGACGACCGGCTGCCTGTCGGGCTACGTGATCGAGCAGGGCGCGCATCAGATCGGCATGACGTGGCGCCGCGTCCCTCTGGACGATCCCGGGCTACTCACCTCTCTCGACAAGGAGAAGCGCCGCAAGCTCGAGTGGATTCCTCGCATCCTCGAGTTCGCGCGCTCGGAGCTCGACCTCGATCCCGGCGACTCGTACACCACCTACCTGGACACCGCCGGTGAGCCGATCACCCACGTCGTCGTGGCGTCCCATCCGCTGGCTCTGATCGCCTACGAGTGGTGCTTTCCGATCGTCGGCTGCGTGCCCTATCGAGGGTACTTCGACCTCGGGAACGCCATGAGCCTCGCGGAGAAGCTGCGCGGCGAGGGCTGGGACGTCGAGCTCCACGCCGTCGACGCCTACAGCACGCTCGGCTGGTTCAGCGACCCGGTGCTCTCCGGCATGCTCGACCGCTCCTTCTCCGGGCTCGTCGACCTCCTGATCCACGAGACGCTCCATCGCACGCTCTACATCCCGGGATCGGCGGACCTCAACGAGAGCCTCGCCACTCACGTCGCGCACGAAGGCACGCGGCGGTTCTTCGCAGCGCACCCGGAGCTCGCAAGCGAAGAAGAGATGAGGGCGCTCCGGCGCAGCCGGCGCTCGGAGCGCCTGTACACGGAGGTGCTCGCTCGCCTGCGCGACGATCTCGACGGCCTCTTTCGTGGCCCCTCGTCAATCGACGGGAAGCGCCGCCGAAAGGCCGAGCTCATGGCGACGGCGAAGACGACACTCGACACGCTCCAGGGCCTCGACGACGGCGCGGCCCCCGCAGCGACGAGCTCTCCGACGCCGACCAACGCTCTGGTGCTCTCGGTCGAGCGATATCACGGCTACCTGTCGGCTCTGCGGAGGTTGCAGGAGGAATCGGGCGGCGATCTCGAGAGCTTGCTGGCGGCATTGAAGGCGGCCTACGACGAGGATCCCGGCTCCGTCGAGACGATGCTGTCGGGAAGGCCGGGCTCATGACCCCGCTCTCCTCGTTGATCCGCATGCGGCTCGCGAGCCTGAGGAACTCGGTCTTCAACCTGAAGAAGGACTCGACCGCCAAGGCCGGGGTCATCATCTTCGGCCTCGGCAACGTCGTCGCGCTGGGCTACTGGGTCAGCCTCGAGAGTTTCCGCTTCATCGACGGATTCAAGGCCTTCGGTGATCTCAACGCGAAGATGATCGCGCTGCTCCTCTTCACGCTCTTCGTGCTCGTCGTGCTGTCGACCGTCATCATCACGTACACGACGGTCTTCGTCGCCAAGGAGACCGCGTTCTTCTTCGAGAAGCCCGTGCCCCACCGCACGATCCTGTGGGTCAAGCTGGTCGAGGCCGTGTCCTTCTCGTCGTGGGCGAGCGTCTTTCTCTGCCTGCCGGTGCTGGTCTCCTACGGCGTTCTGCGGCAGGCGCCGCCGCTCTACTTCGTCGAGATGTCGCTGGTGCTGATGGTCTTCCTGCTCTTCGCGGCGCTCGTCGGGGCGACGGTGACCTTCATCCTCGCGCCTCTGTTTCGGCGTCTACGGCCTCGCACGCTCGCCGGCGCAGCGGTGCTGCTGCTGACCGCGCTGGCCTGGGTCTTCCTGCGATCCTTCGACCTCGGAGCGATCGAAGGCGACAACAACCTGCTCGTGCTCGACCGGCTGGCCACGGGCCTCCAGGCGATGCACTCTCCCTACTCACCCAGCCGGTGGGCGACGATCGCCATCCTGGCGGCCTGCGAAAGCCGCCACCACGATGTGCTCTTCTACGGTGCGATGCTGCTCGCGAACACGCTGATCTTCGTGCCGCTGCTGTCCGGATACGGCGCACGCATCTACCAGCGCGAGTGGATCGCGCACCAGGGCTTGTCGAACGCCAGAACAGCCGATCGACGGCGCACGCCGACGCTCGGCGTCCGCCCGACACCGCTGCGATCGATGCTCGGCAAGGACTTGCGAGTCTTCGTGCGCAACCCGTCGCAAATGAGCCAGTCGCTGCTCTTCGTGCTCCTGATGGTGATCTACTCGCTGAGCTTGCTCCAGATTCCGGACTTCCTGAAGGACAGCGAGAAGAACCCGACACTCTACCGGTTCATCTACTTCTCCAACCTCGCGGCGATCTGCATGATCCTGTCGTCCTTCACGTCACGTTTCCTCTTCCCGCTCGTCAGCCTGGAGGGACGGGCGTTCTGGGTGCTCGGTCTGGCACCGATGTCGCGCGGCAAGCTGCTGACGCAGAAGGCGCTCTTCGGTGTCGTGGTCAGTCTCATACTCGGCATCATGACGGTGACGATCTCCAACGTGGCGCTCGGCAGCCCCGCGGACATGTTCGCGTCCGCCGTATACACGATGATTCTCGCGTCCTGCTGCCTCACCTGTCTGGCGATCGGGCTCGGCGCGGCCTATCCGAGCTTCCACGAGGACAACCCCGCGCGTATCGCCGTCGGCCTCGGAGGCACGCTGAACTTCTTCGCCAGCGCGCTCGGCATCGCCTGTCTGCTGGCGATTCAGACCCTCCCGCACCTGATCGTCACCGGAGGCCACGCACAGCGCTCGCCGCACCCCTGGATGATCCTCGGTTGCCACCTCGTCGCGACGGCCTTCGTCGTCGTTGTGTCCGTCTTCTCCCTGCGCCTCGGTCGGCGCAACCTCCTGCGCAGCGAGTTCTGAGAGATTCGCATGACGAAGCACCTCGGCACCCTCAACACGTTCCTGATCGTCGCCTTCTGGGTCGCCATGAACTCCCTCCTCGTCTGGAACGACATCGAGTCTCGCCGCCAGAGCGCCTTCAAACGCGGCGTGGACTCCTTCCTCGGCGACCTGTCGACTCGCGAAAGCTGGCTGTCGATCCACCAGGACCATCGCAAGGTCGGGTACAGCGGCTACACGATGGAGAAGCTTCACACGACGAAAGGGATCGAGTACCAGATCGCCGTCGAGACTCTCTACCGCGGCAAGTGGCCGCTGCCGGACTTTCTCACCCGGCTCCTCGCGAACAGCAATCAGCTGTGGATCCAGGGGCGACTGTTCCTCGACGAGGCGCTCCTGCCGACGACGCTGCGGATGGACATCGTGCTGACGTCTCTTCGGGGCACCTCGATCGAGCAGGTGAGAAACGTTTCCCTCACCGGCGAACGACGGAGCGAGCGATTCGTCGTCGGCGTCCGGCTCGGCAACGGCGACGACGGCAACGACGAAGCGGCAAGACCGGACTTCCAGATCGCGCTGCCGGTCGAGAAGATGATGCTCTCGAACGGCATCTCGCCGACACTGCCGGTCGCCGACTACGAACCCGGCAAGCGCTACCGGGTCTCCGTCTTCGATCCTCTATCCTCGCTCGGATTCGACTCCGATAGTGCCACCGTCGAGGTGATCGAGAAGCGAGTCCGGGAGGTCGACGCGTTGCTCGTCGACGTCTTCGAGGTCGAGACCCGCTTCCGCGGACAGACGTCGCGCGCGTGGGTGACGGCGAGAGGAGAGACGCTCCGCCAGGAGATTCGCGAGCCGTTCAATCTCCTCCTGCTCAAGGAGAAGGACCGCCCCGGCGCGCGGCGCGAGTTCGAGCCACGCGGCCCGGATCCGACCGGAACGGACGAGAGCGCGAAGCAGGAGTCTGACGGATGATCGAGATCGACGGACTCGTTCGCAAGTACGGCAGCCACGTTGCGGTGGACCAGCTCGATCTCCTCGTCGACGACGGCGTGTTCTACACATTTCTCGGCCCGAACGGCGCCGGAAAGACGACGACGCTGAAGGTGATGGCAGGACTGCTGCGTCCGACAAAGGGTACCGTGCTCATCGACGGCGTCGACGTCGTCAAGTCGCCGGTCGAGGCGAAGAGGCGGATCGGGTACATCCCCGATCATCCCTTTCTCTACGACCGCCTGCGCGGATGGGAGTTCCTCAGCTTCATCGGAGGACTCTACAGCATGCGACGCGAGGACATCGTCGCTCGGGGCGAGGAGCTGCTCGAGACCTTCAGCCTCGCCGACAAGGCGCACGATCTCATCGGCAGCTACTCGCACGGCATGCGCCAGCGGCTGGCGTTCTGCGCTTGCTTCCTGCACGGCCCTCGGGTCGTCATCGTCGATGAGCCCTGGGTCGGACTCGATCCTCGCAACGTCCGCACCGCGATCGAGTTCCTGGAGAGCCGTGCCGCGGAGGGCGTGACGATCTTCATGTCGACGCACTCACTCGACATCGCGCAGGATATCGCCCAGCGCGTCGGCATCATCCACCAGGGACGTCTACTCTACGACGGAACGCTCGACGACCTGCGCGCTGGCAGCGAAAGCAGCGACCTCGAGGAAATTTTTCTGCGGATGACCGTCTGACAGCTCCTTGATTTGCCCTGCCGGCCGGAGCGACACTCCGGCGTCAGAGCCTCCACGAAACAGGTCCACCGATTCCCCCGGAGGGACGAAGATGTTCGACGGCAACGATTACCTCATCCGGCGAAAGGTGTTCACGATTCTGGGCGCGAAGTTTCACGTCTTCGACGCCGACGTCGACCTGGTGCTCTTCAGCGAGCAGAAGGCGTTCAAGCTCAAGGAGGACATCCGGGTCTTCGCGGACGACTCGAAGAGCGAAGAGCGTCTTCTGATCAAGGCGCGCAGCATCATCGATTTCGGCGCCGCCTACGACGTGATCGATCCGGTCGCGAGCGAGAAGATCGGAGCACTGCGTCGAAGGGGACTGAAGTCGATCTTCCGGGACTCGTGGGAGCTCCTCGACAACGACGATCTGGTGATCGGCAAGATCCGGGAGGACAGCGCACTCCTCGCGACGATCCGTCGCCTGCTCGCCAACCTCGTTCCGCAGACGTTCGAGGCGAAGATCGGCGAGCGGCCGGTGGCACGGTACAGGCAGCGCTTCAACCCCTTCGTCTTCAAGCTGGAGGTCCGCATCCTGGACGGCGCACGCGATCTCGTCGACCCGCGGCTGCTGCTCGCCTGCGGCATCCTCCTCGTCGCGATCGAAGGACGGCAGCGTGGTTGAGCTCGGGCCCGGACAGACGCCGGGCGAGACGCCCGACGGGGACGGCATCGAGGTCTACTGCGACTGCGGGCACCTGTTTCACGCGAAGAAGAGCCTCGGCGGCGGACTGACGAACTGCCCGCGCTGCCACAAGGCCGTCGAGGTGTCCGGCGGCCCGGAGCCGTTGTTCTGGATCCTCCTCGGAGGCGGCGTGCTGGTCGTGCTGACGATCGCCGCGCTGGTCTTCCTCGTCACCAAGAGCGCGCCCGGAGCCTTGATCGTGCTGATCATCGGCGCGGCGATCACCGGCATCGCGGTGATGCTCTCCTGAGGCGAGCCGCGAGCCGCTCCGAGCCCTCCCGGACCACCGCTGGGTCTCACTTGCGCAGCGGCCAGGGGCGAACGCCCACACGCGTGGCCCACTTCCCGAACTCGGCCGCCATCGCCTCGACACGTTCGGGATACTTCGCCGCGACGTCGTCGAGCTCGGTACGATCCGCCTCGAGATCGTAAAGCTCCCACTCCTCCTTGTGGGATGACACGAGCTTCCACCTTCCGCGCCGGACCGCACGGTCACCCTGGTGCTCCCAGAAGAGAGCGCCTCGCTCCACCGGCCGTCCGCCGAAGGCAGGCACAAGGCTGCGCCCCTCGGTCGGCAGGATCCGGCGTCCGTCCCGCTCCTGCGGATACGTCGCCCCGGCGAGCTCGACGCAGGTCGGCAGGATGTCCATGACGTGACCGACCGTCGTCTCGAGCTCACCGCGCCGCGGGATTCCCGCCGGCCAGCGAACGATCAGCGGCGTCGCGATGCCGCCCTCGTGGACCTTCGACTTGTAGCGGCGAAACGGCGTGTTCGACGCGTTCGCCCAGCCGAGCCCGTAGCTCGCATAGGACGCGGCGGTCCCGATGGGAGCGCCCTTCTCGCCGCGAGAGAAGCCGCCCAGACCGCCCTCCGCGCTGGCTCCGTTGTCCGAGAGGAAGAGCACGAGCGTGTTCTCGCGCACGCCGGCCGCGTCGATCGACGCGAGGAGGCGGCCGATGCCCTGATCGAGCGCGTCGACCTGAGCGGCGTAGACCGCCATGCGGAGATCGAGATCGTCCTTCTTCTTCGCGCTCTCCCACAGGACCGACTGCGGGTCTCGCGGCGACAGCCTCCAGCGACGGTCGACAATCCCCGTCGCGAGCTGACGCCGGTGGCGCTCGGCGCGCACGGAGTCCCATCCACCGCGGTACTTGCCGCGGTACTTCTCGATGTCCCGTGCTCTGGCCTGCAATGGCCAGTGCGGTGCGATGTGCGCGACGTAGAGGAAGAAGGGACTCTTCGCCGCGACCGCCTCGCCGATGAACGTCGCGGCCCTGTCGTTGAAGGCGTCGGTGGTGTACCAGCCGGGTCCGGGTTCGATCTCCTCGTCGTCGAGAACGAGGCTGCGGCCCTTGCGGACCCGGAAATAGAAGCCGCCGCCCTGCGGCACTCCGTAGAATCTGTCGAAACCGCGGTCACGCGGCCAGCGCCCGCGCGCGGAGCCGACATGCCATTTGCCACACATCATCGTGCGGTAGCCGGAGCCGCGAAGGACCTCCGCGATGGTCACGCAGCGATCGTTGAGGTGACCCTGATACGACGGAACGCCCCTGTCCCCGGTCATGTGGCCGACACCCGCCTGGTGCTGGTAGACGCCGGTCAGGAGCGCCGCACGCGTCGGGCAGCAGCGTCCCGTGTTGTAGAAGCTCGTGAAGCGGAGACCATCGGCGGCCAGCCGGTCGAGGTGGGGCGTCTCGATCTCTCCTCCGTAGCAGCCGATGTCGGAGAAGCCCATGTCATCCGCGAGGATGACGACAATGTTCGGACGCGGGGCGGCGATGACGTCGAACGCCGACACCGAGGCGACGACGAAGACCAGGAGTCGAGCAGCGAACATCGGCAGGGCTCCTCGGGGCTGTTCGTGAGCGCGAAGACGGCTACCATGATAGCGGATCGCCGCCGAGCGATCCCGCGCCAAGCAGACCTCGGACGCCGAAAACACGAGCATGATACGACCGATGACGCTGACACTGCTGCTCACGACCGCTCTCTCCGCGTGCGCCTCCCCGCAAGGCACGGATTCCTTCGACGACGGGTTCACCGGACGCAGCGCTCGCTTCGACTACTTCCATACCGGAACGGCCACCCGGGAGCACGTCAGCCTCGACCAGATCCGCATCGAGGGTGAGTGGCCCGGCAGCCTCACTCACCTCATCGACGAGACCAACCTCGGCTAGTACCTCTTCGTCGTCACGGACATG
>CAYMLL010000257.1:0-11267 GCA_964390645.1 uncultured Planctomycetia bacterium
GGGGGGGGGGGGGGGGGGGGGGGGGGGGGGGGGGGGGGGGGGGGGGGGTCGGGGGCGGCGCCGACTTCGCCGCGGCCCTGGCCGACTCGAGCTCTGTCTCGAGCTCACCGAGGCGCCGTGAAAAGAGAAGCCCCTGACGCTCCGATCGCTCCAGCTGCTCTCGCAGCCCGGCACTCTCGTCGGCGATGGGAGCACCGTCACCGGCGCTCACGGACGTCAAGCGCGACTCGCGGCCGGCGAGATAGGCCACGACAACGGCGACGGTTAGCAGCAGGAGCGCGAGTAGCAGACCTTGTCGCTGCATCGACGGACGCCCTCTCCTTGAGTCGCGAGGCACGCAGAGCGGTTCTTCGCTCCCCACCCCGGGGACACCTCGATTGTACAGGACTCCCGGACGTATTCGAGCCTGTGTATTGCAGCTCACGACTCGACCGCGGGCGCCGCGTTGCGGGCGCCGGCCGGAGCGCCCGGTCCCGTGGACCGCTCGGAGCACGCCTTCTTGCCCTCCTTGCCGACGAAGTCGATCCTCCCGGGCCGCACCCGTGGCGAAGCCCGAGGGTCCCGGGAGCCCCGATCACCCGGTTCACGACGACGTCCCGGAGCCGTCCCGGAACCCCCGGAAGACTCGCTCCACCGCGGGACCTCCCGGACGCTTGCCTGGAACAGGCCGGCAACGGCGACGTCGAGGGCGGCGAGACCGTGACCGACGCCCTGTCCTGCTTCTTCGAGCACGGGGAGTGTCCCCCGCTCGCCCTGGCGAACATCGCGATTCTCGGCGCCTTCGCCGGACTCGCCGCGGGCGGGGGGCTGTCGAACTCCGCGTAAGGGAACCAGGTCCGCGCCAGGGGCCCGGGCACGCTCCGCCCCTCGACCGGACGCAGGGTACTCCCGTGTCGTGGATCGGAAGCGAGCAGCGACTTGACGGGGGATCGTTCACGGATGCTCCCCTCCGAGCACAGTCCACGAACGAGACGATCCGACCGGGGATCAGAAGGTGAGTTGATGTCGAAGAGCTCACCCGACAGTCCGCAACCCCGGAGCTCCAGGCGACGGACCGCGCCGGTGATGGCGATCGCCGGTGAAGAGGCCGACGCCCGGCAGACCGCGACGGCGGGCCGTCACCTCCGCCGGGAATGGTACCGAACGCCTCCACGGCCGAACGCAGCTCGTCGCACCGCAGTGCGGAAGTCTCGACCGCGGTGACTCGCGACCACCCGCGTCGGGATCTGCAGATCTAGGCGAGACGTCCGCCGCTGAAGAGCAGGGCCGCGGCTCCGGCCGCACCGGCGCCGGCTCCGAGACCCGAGGGGCAGACGATGAGCTCGTCGCAGGCCGGACCGGCGACGTATCGCCGCAGCCTCTTGTCGAGACGATCGCCGAAGTGTCGCCAGGCCGAGGCGACCGACCCGCCGATCACCACGACGCCCGGATCCAGCAGAGCCGCGAAGTTGCCGAGCCCGAGCGCGGCGCTGTCCGCGAAGGCCCCGAAGACGGAGAGCGCGTCCTCGTCACCCGTGTCCGCCCTGCGCGTGATCTCGGCGCCGTCGACCTCACTGCCGACCCTCTCCCGCCACAGTCGTCGAAGGCCCGTGCCCGAGACGACGGCGTCGTACGACAGGCCCTCCACCTCGGCACGGTAGACCTCCGCCGCGCAGGCTCGGGGCCCCTCGAGAACCTGGCCGTTGATGACGATGCCGATACCACACCCCGTCCCGAGCGTGACGCCCAGGACGATGCTCTGTCCTCTCCCGGCACCGAAGGCCGCTTCCGCGAGCGCGAAGCAGTTGCCGTCGTTACTCAGCGCGACTCGGGTGTCGAATTCGCCGGCGACGGTCTCGACGAGAGGATAGTCGCGGAGATTGGGCAGATTCGGCGTCTGGAGAATCACCCCCGCGCGAGGATCCAGCGGACCCGGCGCGCCGATCCCGACACCGATGAGCCTCTCGATGGGGACACCAGCACCCGCAGCCGCCCGGCGAATCGACTCGAGGAGATTGTCACGCGTCGCCGAAGCGGGTCCCTCCGCCGCTGCCGGCAGCGTCACCAGGTCACCGGTACGGGCACCCGTCTCGTCGAAGACCCCCGCGGCGACCTTCGTGCCTCCGAGGTCAACACCGATCGCCAGCTTCCCCGTCGTCATGGCGGCGTCTTCCGTATCTCAGCCGCCCGGCGCGACCCAGCCCTTCAGAAACGTGACGACTAAGAGAAAGAAAATCAACGACGCGGACACATCGACCATGATGGTCACGAAGGGTCCCGATGCAATCGCCGGGTCGACAATCTTCGACACGCGGCACGCGACCGGGACGATGGCGCCGATCAGCGCCGCCCAGGTGACCGACGCGCAGAGCCCGCCGGCGACGACGAGAATCACGCCGTGGCCGTAGGTCCCGAGCGCGAAGGATGACAGGACTGCCAGCACGATAGCCGCCATGATCAGGGCGATGAGCCCGCCGACGGCGACCTCCTGGATCACCGCCCGCAGGAGCCGGCCGCTGCCGATCTCGCCGGTCGCGAAGGCGCGGACGAAGACCGTCGACGTGACGACGGCCACGTTGCCCGAGAGCCCGCTGATCAGGTGAATCGCCGGAACGACGAGAGCGAAGAGAACCGTCGCATCCCCCCAGCCGCGCTCGAGCACGCCACGGTAATACTGCAGGATGAGGAGCACGCCGAACGCGCCGGAGAGCGTCACGAGCAAGAAAGGCAGCCGCTTGGCGACGCCCAGGTAGACCGGCTCGTAATACGGGTGGATGGCCGTCGTACCGGCCATCCGGAGCATGTCCTCGCTGTGCTCGTCCTGAACGGCATCGAGAACGTCATCGAAGGTGACGATGCCCCGGATGGTGTTCTGATCGTCGACGACCGGAATGACCGCGAAGTTGTACTTGTCGACGATGGCGCCCACGTCCTCGCGGTCCGTGTCGACGCCGACCTTGACGAGGTCCGTCTCCATGTAGGTCTCGACGAGCGTCTCGGGCCGCGCACGCAGGAGGTCGCGGATGGAGACAACGCCCTTGAGCACCTCGTGAGGCTCGACGACATAGACGTGAGAGATGACCTCGGCGTTGAGGTTTCCCTGAATCTTCGCCAGGGCCTCGCCACTGGTCGCGCTGAAGGGAACGGAGAGGAACTCCGAGGTCATCATCCCGCCGGCCGTCTCGGGCTCGTACCGGCGAAGCTCGCGAACGTCCTCGGCCTCGTCGGTCTCGAGGTGATCGATGATCCGTTCCTGCTCGTCGGCCGGTAGCTCCTCGAGGTGGTCCACGAGGTCATCGACGGGCATCTCCTCGAGAACGTCGCGACGCTCGACTTCGCTGAGTCTCTCGAGAATATCGGCACGGCTGCCTCGGTCCGTCGCCTCGAGGATGGTGGCCTGCGCCTCGACGGAGGTCACGGCCTTGAAGAGCGCGGCCTTCTGCTCCGGCTCGAAGTCGCCAAGCACCGTCGCCACGTCCTCCGGAGCGACGCGCTCGAGGCAAGCGTCAAGAGCTCCCGACTCGGAAGCGTCGATCAGCAGCAGGGAGACGAGCGTCTCCCTGAGGGCCACGGCGCGGTCGAGGGGAAACGGCTTTTTCTCGGCCACGGAAGATCTCCATCGCGACGGGCGGACGACCCGAAAAACACCCTTCTTTCACTCGTCGCTGGCGACGAGTCAAGGGTTTTCCACATCGGTGACCGGGACAGGCGTGTATAGTGTGGCGCCGTGGTGAGGGTCGTCCTTCCACGAGAAACTTCGACCGACGTGACCCGATGCAAGACGACACGCCGACCTCGACGAACCACGGCGCCGACGCCCCCGGACGGACGCCGCTCTTCCTCCCGACCCGACTGCCCGAGGTGATCGAGATCACGCCGGTGATACACCGCGATGAGCGGGGGTTCTTTCTCGAGTCGTACAACGCACGAGCCTTCGCGCTCGGTGGCATCGGCGCGGCCTTCGTCCAGGACAACCACTCGCGGTCGGTGCGCGGCACGGTTCGCGGGATTCACGCGCAGCGCAGGCGACCACAGGGAAAGCTGATCCGCGTCATCGAGGGCGAGATTCTCGACGTCGCGGTCGACATCCGTCGCGGCTCCCCGACCTTCGGTGAGTGGGTCTCCGCCAGGCTCTCGTGCCGGAGCCTCCACCAGCTCTGGGTGCCGCCGGGCTTCGCCCACGGATTCGCCGTGCTCAGCGAGACCGCGCAGATCGAGTACAAGATCACGGAGCTCTGGGATCCCTCCGATGAGATCATCATAGCGTGGGACGACCCGCGTATCGGCGTCGAGTGGGAAATCGACACCCCGGTCCTCTCGCAGAAGGACCGTGACGGCAAGACTCTCGCAGCACTCGACGCGCTGCTGCCGAGCTACGAGGCGCCGAGGGCATGAAGGTCCTGGTCACGGGCGCGCGCGGACGTCTGGGCCGGGCGCTCGAAGACAGTCTGGACCCGGATCACGAGGTCGTCCCGCTGAGCCGCGAGGACCTCGACATCGCGGAGATCCCGGCGGTCGAGGCGGCGCTCGCCAGCCACTCTCCCGACTGGGTCGTCAACGCGGCCGCGTACACGGACGTCGACGGCGCACAGGACGACGAAGAGGGGGCACAGCGGGTGAACGCCGACGGCCCGATGGCGCTCGCGCTGATGACCGCTCGGTCGGGAATCCCCATCCTCCACGTCTCGACGGACTACGTCTTCGACGGCGAGAGCCCCCGTCCCTATCGCGAGTCCGACCCGACCGGGCCCGTCTCGGTCTACGGCAGGACCAAGCTCGCGGGAGAGGACCGGGTCCGGGAGGCAAACCCACGTCACGTGATCGCTCGCACCGCATGGCTCTACGGTCTGCACGGCGGGAGCTTTCCTCGCACGATGCTCGAGCTGGCAAAGCACCGTGACGAGGTCCGCGTCGTCGACGACCAGCGCGGGTCCCCCACCTACGCGCCTCACCTCGCCGCCGCCATCGCGAGGCTCCTGAAGGCTCCGCGATGGGGCGTCTGGCACCTCGCGGGCAGCGGTAACGCGACGTGGTGCGACCTGACGCGAGAGCTCTATCGCCTTGCCGGTGTCGACACGAAGGTCGTCCCGGTGACGACGGAGGAGTTTCCGCGCCCCGCGAAGCGACCGGCGAACTCGGCCCTGGAAACCGAACGCCGGCCGCCGATTCTCCTGCCGCCGTGGAGAGAGGGTCTGGCCGGGCTCGTCGACGCGATCACGAGAAGCTGACGTGTCTCCCGGCTTCGAGCGCCGAGGGGTGTCTCGCGGCCGCGAGCCATGCAGGCCAGAGTGGACGTCGGAAGAGACAACCTGCGAACGCGGTCCGGTGGCGAGCGTCTCGGGTGCCGGAGCGCGCGGTGTTCAACGTCGACCTCCTCCCTCACCCCGCCACGAGCGAGCAGCGAGGAGAGAGCTCCCGCAAATCAGTCGATCGACGGCGAAAGTCCCCAGCCCCCACCTCCGGGAGTGTCGATGGCGACGACATCACCGGGTCGTGCGAGGAACGCCACGCAGCCATCGAGAGTCGTCCAGGCAGCGTCGCCGGAACGCCGGATGCGGTTGCGGCCGGGCTGACCCGCGCCGCCGCCGTCGACTCCGTACGGGCCGCGTGTTCGTCGTTGCCCGAGAATCGACACCTCGACCGCCTCCAGGAGCTCCACCTCCCGAGTCACGCCGTCTCCCCCGCGGTGGAGCCCTTCGCCACCGGATCCGGTGCGGATCTCGAAGCGCCGCAGGAGCACGGGGTAGCGGCGCTCGAGCACCTCGGGGTCGGTGATGCGCGTGTTCGTCATGTGAGTGTGAACGGCGTCCGCACCCTCCGCGCGGGGGCCGGCGCCGGCGCCCCCGGCGATCGTCTCGTAGTAGCCGAAGCGCTCGTTGCCGAAGAGGAAGTTGTTCATCGTACCCTGACTCGCCGCGACCACGCCGAGCGCCCCGAAGAGCGCGTCGACGATTCGCTGCGAGGTCTCCACGTTGCCGGCCGCGACGGCAGCGCACTCCTCGACCCGCTCTCGCGCCGGCGGATTGAGGAAGCACTCCGGAAGGGTGATCTCGATCGGCGAGAGGACGCCATCGTTGAGAGGAATGTCCCGGTCGAGCAGACAGCGAAAGACGTAGAGCACCGCGCTCGAGACGATCGCCGACGTGGCGTTGAAATTCGCGGTGTGCACCGGGTCGGTCCCCGAGAAGTCGACTTGCGCGGCGGCGCCACGGATCGAGAGCTCGACGACGATACGTGTGCCGTCGTCGAGAGCGTCCTCGAATCGGCGCACGCCATCGGGCAGCCGCCGGATCTGCGCCTCCATCAGCCGGCGCGCTGCGGCCTGGATATGACCCATGTACCCGAGGACGATTTCACGCCCACGTTCCTCGATGAGACGCGACAGCAGAGCCGATCCGGCGCGGTTCGCCGCGATCTGCGCCTCGACGTCGGCGAGGTTCTCCTTCGGGCTGCGCGACGGATAGGGGCCGACGCTCAGGGTCCTCTCGAGGTCATCGAAGCAGGGCCGGCCGTCTCGCAGGACACGCACGTGCCTGATGAGAACCCCCTCATCAGCCAGGGACCGTGAGTCCGGCGGCATCGAGCCCGGACGCCGGCCGCCGATCTCCGCGTGGTGAGCGCGACTCGCGGTGTAGAAGAGCAGCTCGCCGCTCGTCGCATCGTGAACGGGCGTCACGACGGTCACGTCGGGGAGATGCGAGCCGCCGCAGAACGGATCGTTGGTGACGACGACGTCGCCGGAGCCGAGGTCCGGGACCGCGGTGGCGACGTATCTCACGCACTCGCCCATGGCGCCGAGGTGAACGGGGATATGCGGAGCATTCGCGACCAGCCCTCCCTGTCGATCGAAGACCGCGCAGGAAAAATCGAGACGTTCGCGCACGTTGGTGGATAGCGCCGAGCGGCGCAGCGCGATCCCCATCTCCTCCGCGATGCTCGCGAAGTGCTGATGGAAAATCTCGAGCTGCACGGGATCGACTCCAGTGCCCGCGTCACGCGGATCCGGGTAGTGCCGGCTCGAGACGGCAGCGGAGTCCTCGAGCATCCAGTCACCGTGCTCGGATCGACGTACTGTCCATCCCGGCTCGACCACGATGGTGTGAAACGGCGCCGCGAGAATGGCAGGGCCGCGCACACGTTTGCCGATCGGCATCGACCCGGCGTCGACGATCTCGGTCTCGACCTCCTCACCGTCGAAAAAGGCCGCGCGACACCGCGACCCGCAGACGGTGATCCTGCGTGCAACCTCGTCCTCGGCGACGCTTCTGGCGCCGACCTCCCGGCTGTACGCGACGCACTCGACGCGTGCGGTGACGATCTCGAGCGCTCGACCGTCGTGCACGAAGCCGAAGAGTTGCCGGTGGGCGTCCTCGAAGCTCGCTCGCCAGTCGTCCTCCCTCGCGTCGATCTCGAGTGTCGCGTCCTGGCCGAGATACCGCAGCTCGACAGAGCGATGCGTCTCGTCGATGCTCGACGCGGATACACCGTCGGTCTCCATGGCGGACAGGGCGCGCGCCTCGAGGCCTTCGAAGGTCGGCGCGAGCGCCGCGGAGCTCCCATCTTCGAAGGAGGACAGGACCGGCTGCTCCGAGAACTTGCGGACGTCGGCGAGGCCGGCGCCCAGAGCGCTCAGGATTCCGGCAAGCTGTGGCACGAGAACGGTCTTCATCCCGAGATCGCGCGCCACCGAGCACGCGTGCTGGGCACCGGCGCCGCCGAATGCCACGAGGACGTAGTCGCGAATGTCGTAGCCGCGGGCAACGCTGATCTTGCGGATGGCGGCGGCCATGCGGCTGTTGGCGATCTCGAGATAGCCGGCTGCGATCTCGGTGGGGGTACGCTCGTGACCGCCGGCCCGCAGGGCGACGCTGATCTCGCCGAGACGCCGGTCGACGGCGCCACGATCGAGAGGGAACGGGAAGCGCTCCTCGGGAACACGACCGAGGAAGAGGTTCACGTCGGTGACCGTCAGTGGTCCGCCGGACCCGTAGCATGCCGGACCGGGCCATGCTCCGGCGCTCGACGGCCCGACAATCTGACGCTCACCGTCGAAGTCACAGATCGAGCCTCCACCCGCGGCGACGGTCTCGATCGCGAGAAGTGGCGAGACGATTCGCACGCCGGCTTTCTCGGTCTCGTGCTCCATCTCGAACTCGCCATCGTAGCGACTGACGTCGGTGCTCGTGCCGCCCATGTCGAAGCCGATCGCGCGCTCGAAGCCGGCCGCCTCGGCGACACGCGCGGCACCGACGACGCCGCCTGCGGGTCCGCTGAGAATCGAGTCCTTCCCCGAGAACGAATCCGGCGCGGAGAGCCCGCCCGCGCTGGTAAGGAGGCGCAGACGCGCACCCGGCACTCGCGACCGGATCGACTCGACGTAGCTCGAGATCACCGGGGTCAGGTAGGCGTCGACGACGGTCGTGTCGCCACGTGGAACGAGCTTGGCGATGGGAGCGGTGCTCGACGAGACCGAAATCTGGGTGAAACCGAGCTCCCGCGCGAGGTCGGCTACTGCCTCCTCGTGCGCCGGGTTGACCACGGAGTGCATCAGACAGATTGCGACGGAGGCGATGTCGTCGCCTCGCAACTCGACGAGCTTGCGTCGCGCATCGTCGATGTCGAGTTCCTCGAGGACGTTGCCCCGAGCGTCGAGGCGGCCACGAATGGCGACAGCGGTGGTGAAGAGCGGCGACGGCTTCCGAATCTCGAGAGCGAAGAGGTCAGGACGCGCCTGGTTGCCGATGCGCAAAACGTCGACGAAGCCCTCGGTGGTCACGAACGCGGTACGCGGTCCCTTGCGCTCCAGGATGGAGTTCGTGCCCCGGGTCGTTCCGAGCCGCAGCTCGAGCCGACCGACATCCTCGTCGAGCCGCAGCCCCATCAGCTGACGCACGCAGAGCAGCGGCGCCTCCTCCGGGGACACGAGCTCGTAGGAGCTGGCTTCGCCGTATCTGGTGCACGGGCGATCGGGAATCAGCGCGCCGGTGTGGCCGTCGAAAGCCGTGACCTCGCGGCTCTGGAGCGTCGAACCTTCGTCGTCGAGCAGTCGCACGGTGAAGCCACGGAAGAAGTTGTCAGGGTGGCCACGAAGCCCACGGTCGACGATCTGCTCGGCGACGCAGCCCTCATCGACGCGACCCTTGATGACCGACGAGCTGAGCACCTTCGTCGTCAGCAGCTCGTCGGTGGAGGAGCGCGCGACGCAGTCGGTGAACGTGCCACCGACGTCGATCCAGAATTGCCAGCGAGGGTCGCCCGTAGCCATGAGACCGCGGAGTCTATCCCCGCGACAGCCTTCCGAGCAATGTCCAACCGACCCGGCGGCGGCAGTGCGGCGGCAGCAGTGGGAAGGTCAGGAGACGGGGGGCCCCGGACGACGCCGACTCGAGCCGGAGGCGGTCCGACCTCGTGACCTCGTGGCGATCGGCGATCCGGAGGTGATGGGATCCGGTCGTCTCTCCCGATCCGATCTCCGATCCGGTCCCAGGTTCCGTACACGGACCTTACACGGAACTCGCGGAGCGGGGCTCTGGAGGCCGCGTCGAGAACCCACGAAGACCGCAAGACGTTCATTACGAGCTCACGAACGGACTCGTCGGTCACCTCGAGCCAGCGCCACTGGGTGTCTCCCGGCGCCCGCACCGCTCTGTGGACATACCTCCCCCGCCAACGCCTCTCGTCTCGTTCAGGAGAGGCGCCTCGTGATCCCCGATCTTCTCGTCAGCCCACCATGCCCCTCTCCCTCAGGGCGGCAGCGCGCAGCGCACCGCATAACGCACGCGCATCAGGTAGGTCCCCGCCGGGAAGATCACGTCCCGCGCTCCCGCCATGAACTCTTCGAGTGCCTCCTTGTAGGCGTCGATCCACCTGGCGAGCGCTTTCAGCTTGTCGCTGCGCAGCTGCTTGCACCCCGCCGCGACGCGTGGATTCAGCTGGCCACGGCACGCGGCCGTCTTCGGCAAGTCGTACGGTGACTGCGACCGGATCGCCTTTGCGCCGACAACGCGACGGCCCTTCTCGCGACGCAGGACCGCCGCCTCCTCCTCCTCGAAGCGCAGCGCGTCCTCGAGCGACTTGCCAAACTCGTCGTACGTCATGTCACAGAAGTCACCGGGCTTGCTCACGTCGAACGACGATTGCTCCTCCAGCGAGTTCTTCTCACGAAAATAGTAGCTCGGCCGCTTGGTCACGACGACCTGCCGGCCCTGCCGCAGAGTCCGGCTCTTCGCCCCTGGCCAGTCCGACGCACGCTTCACGAGCCCGGCCTTCACCGGGTTCGCGAGCGTGTAGACGAGCATCCTGTAAACCGCCTCCCGGTCCAGGAGATCTACACGACTGTACGGATCGGAGGACCAGAAGTTCTCGCAGCGTCCGTAGTGGCAGTTGAGCGCCTTGGCGATCTTGCCATTGAGCCACTCCATGAAGGAAGGCAGGCGGCCTTCCACATCGGTCAGAACGATGTGGTAGTGGTTGCTCATGACGACATAGGCATGGACCTTCACCCCGTGGCGCCGCGCTGCGATGCCGAGGCAATACTCGAAGGTGTCGTTGACGACGGCCGAGGGGGTGAGCAGGAACTGGCGCTGCGCGGTCCGGCGACTGACCACGGAGACGCCACCGGGTTCGACGGGTCGAGGTTGTGTCATGGCGCCCAGGAGGAGCAAACGCCGGACCAAACCGAGCCACGGCCTCGATTTGGTCGTTTGTTGCTTCCGGAGCGAAGCTTGCGTCAAGACTCTGCGGAGCCCCCGTAACGCTTCCGCAACGACTTGTATGCTAGGCGGACATCCGGAACCGGACGATCGGCTTGCTCAGCTCAACTCAGATCGGGAAACTCGGACCGGATTGATGGCTTGATTCGGATTCGCCGACTCTGCCGGATCAGGAACCTCGGACCGGATTTGGACCGGATTTGGATTCGAAAACCGGGGACCGGATTGGCCGACCGGATTCACCCGAACCGGGAACCGGATCCCCCCCGTGCACAAAGCCCCGGCCGTGCTCAATCAGCGCAGCCGGTAAAGGCGCAGAAACCGAGCCCGTCGGGAGTCGGATCCTCGCCACAGCTCGTTCCCGGTAACGACGGCGAGCCACCGCTCTGAAACAGATACGCGAGCAACGACACCACATCGGTCACGTTCACCACACCATCGTCATCGAAATCCCCGGCGTCAGGCCACAATGAACCCCCCCCCCCAGAGTTAGGTCCGCTCGCCCAGGTTGCACACGCCAGCGAGCGAGCCAAGAAGACGACTCAGCAGGGTCGAGCCGCTGCGGCCGAGCCCGGC
>CAYMLL010000258.1:0-11258 GCA_964390645.1 uncultured Planctomycetia bacterium
GTCCTTGCCGTGGTCCGTCCAGTCGTCGAGCGTCCTGCCCCGGCCGTGGTCCGTCGTGATCACGAGCGTCGTGCGCCCGCGGTACTGCGGTATCGACTCGAGTGTTCGCCACAGCTCCCGGAGCGTGTCGTCGAAGAGCCGGGCAGCGGCGAGCACGCGGTCGTAGCGCCGTTCGTGGGCCCAGTCGTCGGTCTCTCCGAACGCGAGGTTGAGAAACCGCGGTCGGTAACGGCGCAGGTAGCCGAGGCCGAGCCGGGCCGTGACCGCGTCGTGCCGGACCGTGTCCCACGGCGTCGAGACCTCCGCCTGCAGACGGTTCACCAGGAGCATCTCCGGATCGCACATGTGCTCCGGCATCATCTCGTAGCCACAGTTCGAGAACAGCCGGCCCTCCTCGTGACAGGCGATGAACGAGAACACGTCCCACGACGCGAAGACGGCCACATCCTCGCGCCCGAGCCCGAGCTTCGCGGCGACGAACTCGAGAATCGTCGGCGTGCCGATGCGGACCCTGTCGTTGCTCGTGACGCTCTCCTGGGGCTCGCCGACGAGCAGCTCGGCGTAGCCGGGATAGGAGAACCGTAGCGGGTTCCTCAGCAGCGCCGGACTGCCCCGCTGCCGGTTCCCCAGAACGACGCCGCGACGGGCCAGCTCGCCCCAGAAGAACGGCAGCAGCGCCTCGCGTCTCGTCCCGGGAGAGTCGCGGTGGTAGAGAGCGCGCACGCTCTCGACACTCTCGATGCCCGAGCGCTTCGGGTCCGCGAGCATCGTCGGGTCCATCCCGCCGAAGAGCTCGGTCGGACGCAGCCCGTCGACCGTGATCAGCACGATGTTCTCGGTGCGCAGAAGCCGCTGCGAGCTCGCGCAACCGGAGACCGTGAGCCAGCAGGACAAGGTTGCCAGAGCGAGCGCCGAGAAGGCTCCCGGACGCGCCGGTGAAGCGTTCGGCGCCGGGGATCCACACGACGCCATCGGCCCTTCGCCGTGACGATCCGGGGCGCAGATCTCGTGCAAAGGCATGCCGCTCCTCTCTCCGCTCTCGAAGCGCCGCGGGCGATCACGCGCACCACGGGGCGAGCTCCTCCGTTCCGGCTCCGGCTCCGGGTCCGGGTCCGGGTCCGGGTCGCAGTCGCCACGTCTTGGCTCGCGGCGGCCGCGACGAGTACCATGAGCCTGCAAGGCACCTCGCAGAGTGCCCGGAGAACCGCGGGGAGCCGGGTGCTGTCTGTCCCGTCCCTCGCCGTCCCTCGCCGTCGCCGCCGCTCGCCTCGACAGCCGGCATCCGCGACCGGAGTGTACCATGTCCTTCAAGAATCGC
Source organism: uncultured Planctomycetia bacterium (assembly GCA_964390645.1). Taxonomy (GTDB): domain Bacteria; phylum Planctomycetota; class UBA8108; order UBA8108; family UBA8108; genus CAYMLL01. Next base: position 1,319 of record CAYMLL010000258.1, read on the forward strand.
AGCGTGATCGCGGCAACGATGCTGCTCCCGTGCACACTGACCGGCGCACCGTCTGACGCGCCGACCGCGACGCCGGCACGCGTGGCGTCTTTCGTGGCCGACATCACCCCGGCCGTGGGCCGGCCGATCGGCCTGGGCTTCGTCCCCGCCGCGACGTCCGTCGAGCACCCCCTGCTCGCGAAGGGAGTCGTGCTCGAGGACGCTGACGGTCGCTACGTGCTCTGCGCCATCGACTGGATGGAGGTCCACAACTCATCGCACGACCTCCTTCTCTCCGAGATCGCCCGCGCCGCGAGCACGACCGCGTCACGCGTGGCGGCACACTGCGTTCACCAGCATACCGCTCCCGCCATCGACACCGATGCGCAGCGCCTGCAGCTCGCCGAGGACGACCCCCGGCGAGTCGCCACGACGCAGTACCTGAACGATGCCGCGGCCAGCATCGCCGCCGCCGTCCGCGTCGCGGTCGGAAGCCTCCGACCTCTCAGCCACGTGGGGACCAGCCGCGCGAAGGTCGAGAGGGTCGCCTCCAGCCGGCGGCTCGAGCAGCCCGACGGCTCGATCCGCGGTCGCATGAGCAGCACGCGCGACCCGCAGCTGGCGGCCGCACCCGAAGGGCTCATCGACCCGTGGCTGCGAACGGTCTCTTTCTTCAGCGGTGAGCGCACGGTCGCTCAGCTGCACTACTACGCGACCCATCCCCAGAGCTTCTACGGCGACGGCAGGATCAGCTACGACGTCCCCGGCCTGGCGCGCGAGCGGCTCGAGAAGGAGTCGGGCGTGCCGCAGGTCTACTTCAGCGGCTGCGGCGGCGACGTCGCCATGGGGAAGTACAACGACGGCTCTCGCGCCGCGCGGAGCGCTCTCGCCGAGCGACTGTACGACGCGATGCGCCGCTCGACAGCCTCCGTCGAGCGCCGGGCGGTGGCGCGGATCCGCTGGAAGAGCGTGCGGATGCGACTCGCCGTGCGCAGCGACGACGTCTTCTCGGAGGAACGCAGCCGCCGCATCCTCGCCGATTCCTCCGCGGACGTCGCGAGTCGGCTCAAGGCCGCGATCCACGTCGCGTGGATCGAACGCTCGAGAACACGCTCCGTCGTGCTCTGCGGCCTGGCGGTCGGCGCCGCGCGTATCCTCCACCTTCCGGGGGAGCCGTTCGTCGAGTATCAGCTCGCAGCGCAGCGGATGCGCCCCGACTCGTTCGTCGCCGTGACCGGCTTCGGAGACTGCGGCATGGGGTACATCGGAGGCGACCGTATCTACAGCGACCGCGGCGGCTACGAGCAGACCTTCGCATTCGCCGGACCGTCGCAGCAGAAGCTCCTCGCGGCCCTGCGACAGCTGCTCGACGCTCCCGAGGACGACCCTGCGAACGATGCGAACGATGCCGCCGGACCGCGAAGCGTCGAGGCGGCTCGCGTCACGGTCACCGGCCACGACGTCAACCGCCCGCGTCCGTTTCCGGGGCTCGGCGGCTTCTGCTGGCCCGGGAACATCGTCCGCCTGCCGAAGGGAGACCTGCTGCTGGTACACTCGGCAGGCTACGGCCACGTCTCGTTCGCCGAGCCGCGTCGCATCGAGGAGCGGACCCGCCGGCGCTGGATCGCCCAGGGGTGGCCGCTCGACTTCGAGGCCCCGACCGGCGGACGCTCGATGATCGTTCGCTCGAGCGACGGCGGCCGCACCTGGAGCCGACCCCGCACCGTGGTGGACCTGCCGCTCGACGACTCCCCGTGCGGACTCCTGCGCTGCGAGGACGGCACGCTGCTGTGCTGCGTCAACGTGCAGGCATCGTGGTACGGCTTCGAGAAGGCGCCGGCGGGATTCGAGACCGACCTCGGCGGCCTCAATACGCGCCAGTGCGTCGTGCGCTCGACCGACGGCGGCGCTTCATGGGGCCCTCCGGTCTGGCTGGACAGCCCCGGCGACTTCTACGAGCGCAGCCACGCCCAGCCGATCCTCCTGCCGGACGGCGCCATTCTCTGGCCCACCTACTTCCGGACCTCGCAGAGCGCGAAGCTCCTGGGGGCGATCCACCGCTCCGAGGACAACGGCGCGACGTGGCGCACCATCTCGACGATCCGACGTCAGGGCGGCTCCGGCGACGAGGCGTCCGCGCACTCCGGCAACGTCGACGAGCCGGCCATCGCGAGGCTCCCGGACGGCCGCCTCGTCCTCGTCTGCCGTCCCGACGGCGGCCGCTTCTACTCGCGGGACGACGGCGTCACCTGGAAGGAGTCGGGACGTCTGGTGACGCAGGGCAAGCTCAAGGCCCCACGTCTCTTCGTTCTGCGCGACGGCACGATCGTCTGCGTCTGCACCTACGGGCGCTTGACGGTCTTTCTCGGCAGAGACGGCGGCACCGACTGGTCCGCGCCCATCGGCCTCGACGCGTCGTCCTACGGCTATCCCGGCGGCGTCAAGCTCGAGGACGAGTCGATCCTCGTCTCCTACTGCTCCTCGGGAAGGCCCCCCAACCGCCTCCACGTCCTGCGCTTCGCGGTGCGCGAGGATCGGGACGGGATCGAGCTCCTGTCGGTTCGCTGAGCGTCCCTCGTGACGAGTACGCGTGAGACGGGGTCACGCGCCGCAGCGACCGATCAGCCCTGCGGCTCGCCGTGAAAGCGGTAGTAGCTCTCGAGCAGCAGCGCTCCGAGCGCCGTGGCGAGGACTCGTCCATGGTCGGTGCTCGGCGCCCACGAGCCGCGCTCGCAGCCCTCCCTGACGATCGAGCCGAGCAGCGCTTCCTTCATACCGCGGTTCCAGCCCTTCCAGCTCGAGCCGCCCTGCAGCAACGCGCACTGCGTGGCGAAGAACAGCCACTCGTTGAGCCGCACCTTGCCCTCGGCGTCCAGCGTCGGAGGCCGGTTCAGCTGCGCACGCGCGCCGCGAACACGCACGTCCCCGGCGCCGCGCCCGAGGAAGGTGCGACACCAGAGGGCGACGGCGGTGCTGAGCGCGCCTCCGCCACCGCGCACTTCCTCGTGCTCCTCGACCGACAGCGCCTCCCCCACCTCCGCGGCCGGGCGCAGCGTCTCGAACGCGAAGCCCTGCCGGCCCTCGGCGCCGGCCTGCGCCAGGGTGACACGGTCGAGGAAGTCGCGCGCCGCGACCAGTGACGTCGCGGGCACCCGCACACCTGCCTGCGACGCCGTCATCAGCGCCATCAGGTTCCAGCCGGTGAGCGATGTGTAGCTCTCCCGCGCGTGCCATCCCCAGCCGCCGTTCGCATGCTGTCGCGCCAGGATCCAGCGCACCGCCCGCTCCACATGCGGCAGCAGCTCGCAGTCCCGGGTCAACAGGTAGGCCTCGGCCATCGCGACCGTGGCGATCTCGTGCGATCGGAGCTGATGGTGATGGTCACCCGAGAAGTAGCCGTCCGCGCGCTGACGCTTGCGAAGAAACGCGAGCCCGCGCCGGATGCTGTCCGCGTGCTCGCCCTCGCGGTGCGTGTGACCGGCACCGAGAAACGCCAGCAACGCCAGCCCCGTCACCTGCGTGTCCCACGCGCGCCGGCGCACGCGGGTGACCCGCTCCCACGGCTTGCGCTCGTCGCACCGCCGGGCCCACTCGTCCGTGTCCCAGTGTCCAGCGGGATCCTGGTGCCGCGCCAGCCACTCGAGCGCCCGGGAGACGGCAGCCTCCGTCTGCGCGCTGCCTCCGAAGCGTCGCAGCGCACGCGCCCTGGCCTTGCCGCTGCGCTCGGAGAACGCCGCAGGGATGACCACGGTGCGGGAGCCGGAGACCACGCCGCGCCGGCACGGATCCCGTACAGGCCCGATCTCGGCCTGCTTGCCGCGCGTCCGCCACCAGTTCCGCCAGTCGATCGCCTCGACCCCGAAGTCCTCGCCGCTGATCTTTCCGAGCGCCCGGGCGACCGTCAAGCGGTCGAGCGGTGACGCGTCGTCCAGGAGCTCGATCAGCGGCTCCACGGCCCGGCGGTCCGGACGATCACCGAGCGCACGAGCGGCGGCGACCCGCACCCCGGCGTCCCCGTCGACGAGCCCCGCGAGGAGCGCATCGAGAGGCCCGGGGCCTTCGAGTCCCGCCAGGGCCCACATCAGCGCCGTCTTCTGTTCGACACCGGTTCTGGAGTTGAGCGCCCGATCACAGAGAAACGCGACGCTGTCGGGATCGGTCGTCCGTCCGAGGACCTCGGCGAGCGCGCGGCGAACGATGATCGAGCGGTCCTTGAGAAAGCGGCAGAGGAACTCCGTCGCCTCCGGTCCGCCGCTCTCGGGGAAGCGGGTGACCTCGAGGGCGCGGAGAAACGGATCCTCGAGGCGCGCGAACGCGGAGCGCAAACGCTTGCAGGAGAAGCTCAGACGCTTTGCGGGGTCCACCTCCGCCGACAGGGGCGAGTAGAAGTAGTGGTCCATGAGGCGACGGAACGCCTCGCTCTCCTCGATCCCATCGAGACGATCGTCATTCCGGATGGCGACGAGGTCCCGGAATCCGAGCCGCAGCGCCATGGTCAGGGCCGTGTAGGCGCTACGCCGGTCCTTCCTGGCGCCGTAGCAGAGCGCCATGTCGAAGTAGGCCGGCGCCAGATCGGGCTCGAGGTCGATGGCACGACGCAGCGACGCGAGCGCCTCCGGGGTGGATCCGAGCCCCAGGTGGGCCCGCCCCTGGAGACGAAAGAGCTCGGCGTCGTCCTCGGCGATCTTCGCGATCGCCTCGCCGACGGCGCGTAGAGCCCCCGCGTACTCCGCTCGCTCGAGCAGTCGCGGCACCTCGCGCCGGGCGACGGCCGCCGGTGACGGCGCCTTGACCGCCGGCGTGGGCTTCGCCTTCGGCGGCTTCGCCTTCGGCGGCTTCGACGACGTCGCGTCGACCCCGGGCGTGACCCCGGCCGCGGCTGCCGGACCCGCTCCCGACGCCACCGCTCCCGAAGGCTGCCGGGCGTCCCCCGCCGCCAGGGCGACTCGCTCCGGGGCGTCGAGATCGTTGGCGATACGGTGGCCACCGAGCTCGCCAACAGGCTCCGCAGCCGGATCATCGGGCGACGCCACGATCGAGCTGGACGCCTGCGCCGCCACCGCGCCCGCCGTCTCCCCCCTCGGCACCGTCGTCGCGTTGGGCACCGTGGGCGCGTTGGCCGGGGTCGGATCGAGCCGCGCCAGCGCTCGGGTCGGATCGAGAGACAGCACGGCCCGACGGACCGCGACGCGCGTCTGCGGGTCCGGGTGATCGACGATCTTCCAGAGCGACCCGAGAGCCCGTGCGCTCCCATCATCCTCGAGGGCACCGACAGCGTAATGGCGCACGTCGACACGGGCCGACCTCAGGGATCCCATCAGAAGCTCCACGGGGCGAACTCCGCGCAGCCGGCCGAGCCCATCGAGCGCCACGAGGCGCTCCAGCTCGTCTGCGGTCTGCGCGATCTCCGCCAGCCGCTCCCCGACCGTCGCGTCCCCGAGAACGACCAGCAGCCGGGCGGCGTTGAGCCGCACCGTGGCGCGATCGCTCGACAGCAGCTCGCGAAGCAGCGTCATCTCCGCAGCGCCTCGCAGCGACGAGACGCGCACGAGGAGCCCGTGGACGTCAGGAAGCGCGGACCCGGACGGAGACCCCAGAAGGGTCAGCAGCTGTCGGCGCACCTCGGTCGAGCCGGTGGTGACGGGACCCTGGTCGGGCCCGGCACCCGGCCGCACCCCGAGCCACAGGAAACCGATCGTGACGAGGACGCCGACGGCGACGGCGACGATGCGCGGAGCGCCCCACCGAGTCGAGCGCCCCTCGACGGTGGAGCCGTCGCCCGATACCGGTGTCGCCGGCCCGGGTGGGCTGCTAGAGAGCGCCCGGCCGTGGACGTCGGCCAGCTCCCTGGACACCGACTCCGGCACCAGATCGGCGAGCAGCTCGAGCAGCTCGCCACGGCGACCCGCCGAGCGCTCCCGCGCCTGCCGACGACGAAGGTCCTCGAGCGCCTCCCTCGACAGGTACCCTCGCGCCAGAGAGTGACGCAGCAGGGCCTGGTCCGCGAGCTCGGCCGGCGTTCTTCGCCGGGGCCCGGATCGGCCGCTGGAGCGATGCTGGCGATCGTCGGTCACGGAGAGCCCTTCCCGTTGGCCGCCACCTCGGCGGGTCGTGGACCGGGTCATCCTATCCCGTCGAGCCGACGGTGAACACCGCCCAGACCCCGGCGAGGCGGACCCGGCACGGGCAGCCGACGCGAACCGGACGCGACCGTCACCTGGCGCCGATGAGCTCGAGAGCCTCGCGCAGGTAGATCTCACCTGTCATCTCACCGAGGCTGGTACGGGAGATGTAGCGATAGCGCTCGAAGCTGTCAAAGTCGACGCGCGTCAGGATGTAGCCGTAGGCGTCGTTCGTCAGCCCGAGCAGGAAGTCGTGCTCGCCGGGCATCTTCCGCTTCAGGAAGTAGCCGATGTTGGGCAGCGCCTCTCCGGGGATCGTCAGCAGTCGGGCGCTGCCGAGCTCGACGAGGTTGACACGCGTCCGCAGCGTTTTTCCGTCGCTGACGCCGCTGTAGTCGAGCGGCGACGACGCGAGGAGCTGCCGGATGAGCGGTGAGTCCATCGGCAGGGCGATCTCCCGTGACCTCGAGGCGAGCCTCGGCCTCGACTCCAGCGGTGCGCCGCCAACGATACGAAGCGCCTCATCAGCGAGGAGGGTGCCGATGCGCACGCACTCTCCCCAGGTCTGCACGTCCCGACCGTCGGGGCCGCGTACATCGGCCGTCACCATACCCCCCTGCGCACCGTTCATGAACAGCGCCATGCCGCCGCCCCGCTGCTCGATGCGATCGTAGAGGGGCCCGCAGAAGTCCGGGCTGAGGATGCCGCTCCTCGGACCGAGAATCTCCGGGTGGCTCGCGTAGTTGACGAGGGTGGCGATCACGTCGCCCGCCTTGCCGTCTCGCGTGGCGACCGCCTGGATCACGCCGCATCGCGGGTCGTAGAGATCGGGAGCGTAGTAGTTGTACGCGATCTTGCCGCGCGCCTCGCCGACCGCGATCCTCAGAGCCGCGGGCGCCAGCCTGGCGACGGCCTCGTCAACGGCCTCCGCGATCAGGACGACGACCCGTCGGCGGTACCCCGGATCGCCTCCGTGCCCGCCCTTGCCGTCGGGAAATCCGTACATGTCCGGAGCGCTGTGAGTATGGGTCGAGCCGACGAGGACGTTCTCGGCCGGGACACCGCGAATCCGGGCTCGCGCCTGATCCGCGAGCACTCGGGGAAAGCCGAGAAAGTCGAGCCCGACGAGCGCGACCCGGGTCCCCGACTCCTCGAAGACCATCACGCGCGCGAAGAGATCGCCCTTCTTCTCTCGCGCCGCAGCGGATGGCCCCACCCCGCCAGAGATCGGCAGCAGTTCAGCGGGCGTCAGGACGCGCAGCGCAGCGCCGACGCGCAGTTCGGCTCGTCCGGCGGACGCGCCCAGCAGCAGCGTGAAGATCGACAGCACGACCCGAGTGCGTATCATGGCTCGATCCTGCGGTGACGTGGTCATGCGGTGACGAGATGACGAGGGGAGATAGTGTAGCCGGAGGCGGCGCCGACCTTCTCCTCTGTTTCTCCCGGCGGCCGTCGCCCGGACCGGCAGCAGAGGAGCGACGCGGGCCGCCGTCTGCCATGTCGTCGCCAGGCCCGGCTCGGGGGAGCCCTTCGCCGGCGCCCTGAAGGCGGGCGGGCACCTCGTTCACGAGCCCTCGGCGGCACCATCGCCGACGGTTCTCCGCCTCGCGCCCGGGCGATATCCCCGATCGGTCCGCATACCGACGGTGTGGCGGGGCGGCTGTAGGAGATACCACGTTGACAGCAAGCTTCACCTTGCGGTATGATCGTTGCTGTTTATTCCATTCCAGCAAACCTGCCCCGCGATCCTTCCTGAATCGGGCAGAATTGGCAGTTACGGGTGAATTCGATTGAGGAGGCTCTCGGTCCACGAGAGTAATCGCATGAGACGTCTATCTTTACGTTGTTACTTGTGTATGTGCACATGTCTCGGCCTGGCTGTACCGGCCCACGCCAACCTCGTCAGCTTCGACTTCCGCGGCGGCGACGGCTCGAACCAGGAGCAGGTCTCGATGGAGATCGACGGGGTCGGGGTCAACGTCACCGGCTGGGATATCGACTCTCTCGAGCAGGCTCTCGTCAACCAGGGTACGTGGGGACTCGGTGTCACGGTCACGTCGGTTTCCGACGGATCCTTTCTGGACACCTACGGTCCGGACGAGGCACTGATGTTCGAGTTCGACACGCCCGTCGTGCTCCACGCCGTACGGCTCACGTCCTTCAACCCGCTGAATGACGATTTCGCTCTCAACGTCGACGGCTTCGACGTGGTCGGAACCGAGTACTCGCCGGACCTGCTCGACAAGGTCTGGTACCTGAACCCCCCGACGATGGGAAGTACGTTCGTGTTCATGGTCGACGACGATCCCAGCGGCGACCACTTCCGCATCGCGGCCCTGACGGCCGAGTCCCTCACGATGACCGAGGTTCCCGAGCCCACGACCTTCGCGACGCTCGCAGGCAGCGCCGCGCTCCTCGCGCTGTGGAATCGACGTCGTCGTCGAAAGGGCGGGAAGCTGACCTCGCAGCGCTGAGCGCACACCCGGTCGCAGCTGCGACCATCGGTGCCGAACCAGCACGACTCGGGCGAACCAAACGGCGTTCGCCGGACCTCCGGGCCACGCCCCGACAGAGCCTCTGTCGGGGCGTGGCCCGTTTCGATACGGCCGGGTCGACGAGCGACGGCGAGGCCGATATCGACCGGCGCTGTCGGGATCACGGCCCTTCGAATCACGAAGCAGCCTCGCCGTCGACACCGCCCCGGTGTCGTTATCCGGAGTCGGCCGTGTCGGCGTTCCGCGGGAGCGGCGACGTCCGCAGGTACCGCGCCAGGAAACGCTCCATCAGCCACAGGCTGCGCTCGTAGACCGGCCTGGCGAGGTCCATGGTGTGAGGCCAGCCGGCGAGGCGGTCGTAGAGATACGGCACGCCGGCAGCTTTCAGCCGGGCGGCCAGCAGGTCCGCCTGCCGCACCGGGACGACGTCGTCGATCGTGCCGTGGAGGATCAAGGTCGGCGGGTCGCCCCGGTCGACGTGAGTGACCGGCGAGGCGAGGCGGTAGCTCCGCGGCGCGGCGTCGAAGCTCTTCCCGATGAATCGACGCACCAGGCTCGATTCCCGCCCCCGGGTGGTGGTCAAATCCGTCGGCCCGTAGAGGTCGACGACGGCCGCGACGCGACTGCTCACCCCGGCGTGCCCGCCGTTCCCCTCGAGCTCCGCGACGTCCGGCGAATAGCCGATCATCATCGCCAGGTGTCCCCCCGCCGAGCCGCCGACGACCGCCAGGCGCTCGGGGTCGACACCATGCTTCGACGCGTTGGCACGCACCCAGCGCACGGCGCACTTCGCGTCCTGGACCGCCGCCGGGAAGACGCTCTCCTGGGAGAAGCGGTACGAGATGCTCGCTACGACGTAGCCGAGCTTCGCGAAGGCGTGCGCGTAGACCCGGTAGTCCTCCTTCTTGCCTCCCTTCCAGCCCCCGCCGTGGATGAAGATCAACGCCGGAGCCGGCTCCGAGTTGCCCTTCGGGCGGTAGAGGTCGAGAAGCAGCGGCCGCTTGCCTCCGGGGTTGCCGTACTCGACATCACGCGTCACCTCGACACCCGGCGGCGTGAAGAGAGTGAGGATCGGCGCCAGCGGGACCTTGCCCGTCTTGACGGCCTGGAGCGCCTCCTGTGGCGTCTCGAACCCGGGTGGAGGAGGCGGCGGCTTCTCTGCGAGCTCCGGGCGCGCCGAGCCCGACATCCCCGGGCCCGCCCACCCCGGGCCGGCCGCCCCGTCGTCGCCCGCCGGGAGCCCGCTGGGCCCAGTCATTATGGTATGCCCGGCGCAGCGGTACAGCAGGCGCAGCCGGGTGACGTCCTTGAGGCACCGCCTGCATACAGGGTGTTCGGGAATAT
>CAYMLL010000259.1:0-8074 GCA_964390645.1 uncultured Planctomycetia bacterium
TTGAAGATGCTGTTGACCAGCCCCTTGCCGCGATTGCCGGTGACGTCCATCTGGCCGGGGAGCGTTCCCGGGGCCGGCCCCGGGCCGAAGGCCTCGCCCGTGGTCTTCCAGTCACCGTAGGTCCCACCCTCGAAGTCGGCGACGAGGATGTCGTCGCGATCGGCTCCTTCGAGGCCGGCGAGAAGCGGGCAGCACAGGAGCGAGGCGAGGATCGGCAGCGTGCGCATGGCCTTGTCCTTTCAGCGGAGCGTGGGAGTCGTGTTCTCGGCCAGGATCGTCGGCGAGCGGGCCTTTCGCGGAGCCGGCCCTCCACGACGATGCTACGTCGATCCGGCGACCCGGCGCAACGAGCGACTCGAAGGTGGACGGGTCGGCGGACGCGTCCGAAGCACGGTCGCGGGCGACACCGATCGGAGGAGGCGCCCACGGCTGCTCCATGTTCCGGCGTCGGTCTTGCGAGAGCGCGGCCCGAGCGCCGATACTGACGGTCCTCGCGAACGCGACGCGACCGTGTCCGGTGGTGGGCCGCCGGACGGGAAGAGGCGACCCGTCGGTGTCGCTCGTCGGCCAGGACCCTCGGACGACGGGTTGCACGGCTCCCCGGTGGGCCTCGGTGGCGCAGAGAGCGGGAGCTGACAGGAGGCTTCTTGGCCATGTGGATCAGAATCTTCAGCTGCGCGGCTCTCGCCGTCTGCGCGCCGGGCCCGGCGTTTGCCGGGACGCAGGAGAAGGAGGACGGAGCCCTGCCCGTCGTTCATCCGCTGCCGTCCTACACGGGCTACCCCGACGCGGACGTCGACGTCATGGCGGGCGCCGTGCGCGCGAGCCGACCACGGATGCACCGCGGCGGCTGGGAGTGGGACCGGCTGCTGTCGCGATATGTCGATGGCGGACGTCGAGAGCGGGGCGCGCTGAAGATTCTCCATGCATACTTCCTCAGCATCCTCGATCGTCACCGCGAGGCGGTGGAGGCGGGGGAGGGCGATCGCTTCAACCTCTTCCCCGGCCACGGCGCCTGGGGCAGCGGCGGACGGATGCGCATCTACGAGGAGCTCGTTCGTCAGCAGCTGCTGACGGTCCAGGAGCGAGCCAGGTTCCGCAAGATCGTCGATCAGAGCCTCGAGCTCGGATTCGACTACGCGAACATCGAGCGCGGCGCCAACAACCGTCCCTACGGCATGAACGGCGGTCCGGCCATCGCGCTTCGACTGTTTCCCGACATGCCGAACGCCGCGAGACACGGTCGCTGGCTCGGCGCGCTGTGGCGCGAGCTCGCCGAGTACGGCGACACCACCGAGACGAACCACTACCCTTACGGCCCGCTCTTCCTGCACGGTCTTCTCGACATGGCCGAAGGGATGGGCAAGCTGGAGACGGAACGCGATCTCCTCCACGCCCTCGCCCGGCGCTATCTCGAGCCGGTCCACGGTGGCGGAGTGCGCGGCAACCCCAACTCCGGGGCGCGGGTGATCCGCGACCGGGCCCGCACCTACGCGGACCCGTGGAACGCGGAGTACTACTCGGGCGCAGAGGGGGTCTCGGACGCGCACGCGTGGTACCGTCTGGCGCGTCACTTCGAGGACCCGGAGCTGCTCTGGGCGTCCGAGCAGGTCGGGCTCGGCGGTCGCCCGCCGCCGGGGCACGAGACGCCAGCCGCGTACCTGGAGGCCTACCGGCGTCGCTACGCCTGGTTCATCGAGCGCGGCATCGAGCCCCGGGTGCCGTCCGGTCGCTCCGGGATAGGCCGCTACAGTCCTCTGAAGCACCGCGTTCCCGAGCGTCTCTATGTCTGTCCGGGCCGTGACAGCGGCAAGCCCTTCGTGTCGTTCTACGTCTACGACCGCAACAACAACTACATGCACTGCTGCGACGACGCCGGCGGCCGGCTCTACGAGTACTGCGTCGACGGCGCGAAGCTGCTGCACTCCAGCGGCAAGTACAACAATCGCTTCCTCGGTCAGGTGGCCTACGACATGCTGTCGGTGCTGCCTCCCGACATGGATTTTCCGGTGACGGCAGACGGCAAGATGGGCGGCGAGTCGGCAGACACGTGGAAGATGGCGTCGCTCTCCCTGCCGTTCTGTCTCAACTGTCGCACGGCTCCCGACTCGGCGAGCTGGCGATACGACGAGGTCATCGAGAGGTTTCGTCGCAGCGACGATCCGCAGCTCGGATTCGCGTACGGCAACATGGACGGCTACTGGTATCTGAACGACGGCTTTCACCTGCGGTCGGTGCGGCTCGGGGAACTCGACCCCGGGACACGCGTCCAGAATCTTCGCCTCGCAGGGCCGAAGGGAGAGCTCGTGCTCGCCGCCTTCGACTCGGTACCGGAGGGCCTCGAGGTCGTGCTGACGAAGGAGGGGCAGAGCCGGCTGCTGACCGGGGACGAGAGGCGACGCGCGTTGACGGTGGTCGAGGACGGCCGGCGAGCCGGAAAGTGCCTGCGGGTCGATGTGGCGCCGGGGAGCCGTCTGGCGCTCGGCTTGCAGGGGCTGGACCTGAAGTTCGACGCCAACGACGAGTACACGCGCGTCTCGTTCGACCTCGCCGGACGTGACGCCGCACTGCGTCTGAACGGCCGGACCCGCCCCATCTACCATCGCCCCCTCTACAATCGCGGCGGTGTGCTGATCCGGGACTCGCTGCGAGCCGAGAATCGCGGCGACGACTCGTTCGGTCAGTTCACGTACCGGAACTACTTCGGCGCGCGCAGCCGGTGGACGCGGCAGACGGTGCTGACGAGGGAGGGCCTTCTGGTGGTGCGCGATCTCTACGAGCCGTGCGCTGATGTGGACGGCTATCGCGCCTCGCCCTGCTGGCTGCTGCGGGCGGAAGGGGACGTGGAGGGTGGCGGTCGGAACTGGTTCGACGCCCCGGCGTGGGATCACGCCTGGTGGCAGCGCCAGGAGCGACGTGTTCTTCTCTACCTGCACCCCGGCGAGGGGTTGACCTTCGGCCAGGCGCGGCACGCGGCATCCCAGGACATCGGCGGCAGCGTCGACAGCTCCTTCGCCCGGGCGCCCATCGAGGCGGGCGAGCCGCGGGTATGGCTGAGCGTGCTCGTGCCGTTCGCCGCGGGGCGGGATGCGGCGGCGCTGGCGAAGCGGATCACGACTGCCGTGGACACCGCGGGCGACGCGGTCGCCGAGGTCGCCGGTGTCGAGGTGTCGATTCGCGGTGACGGTGGCTGGACGGTGCGGCGCCGCTAACGGCTGTTTCGAGACCCCCATCCGGGCTTCGGCCGGCCACGGCGACGCAGAGCGCAGAGCGGCGCGGATCAGACCCGAACGTGCTTCTCGTAGAGCGCGATCCAGTCGTCGACCGTCATCCTGGAGCAGAGCTCGCCGATGAGGTCGTAGGGGATGGCGTCGACCTTCTTGAACCGCACGCAGCTCTTGCCCATGTCGAGCCGGGTCTCGCTGTGCTTCGGGTACTCCCGCCGGAACCACGCGAGCAGCTTCGGGTCGGAGTAGAGTCCCATGTGGTACAGTCCGACGTGCCGCTTCTGCGAGGCGATCGCGATGAACGGCAGAGGCTGCTTCGGGTCGCAGTGATAGCCGTCCGGGTACCGCGAGTGCGGCACGACCCAGCCGGGCATCTGGTAGGACATGACTTCACGGAAGCCTGCCGGGATGCTGCTCTTGATCGTCTTGCGCAGTCGCGTCATCACGGCCCGGCGTTCAGCGTCGAGAGCCTTGATGTACGCGGGGACGGTCACGATCTCGGATGTCATGGCGATTACCTCGAGTCTGGACGGCTTCCAGCATGTCGAGAGACGCCGGCAGGGTCAACCACTTGTCTTGTCGCGCGGCTGCCAGACGAGGATCTCGCCCTTGCGGGAGACCGCGGCATCGCCGCTGTAGAGAAGGTAGGAGCCCTCACTCCGCTCGCAAGGGATGGAGTGGCCGTGCTCTTGCAGGCTCCTCCCGACGAGGCTCAGGAAGGTCGGCTGGTAGCTGCAGTCGTACGCGAAGGTCGGCAGCAGCGGGATCGGCGTCAACGAGATGATCGTACCGCGGTTCATCCACGCTCCGGTGCGCAGCTCCGCGCCACCGACGACGATCGTTCCGCCCTTCATCTCGAGGCCGGCGAAGTCTCTCACCACACCTCGCACCCCGATCATTCCCCGCTTCATGCGCATGCCGACTTCCAGACCCGCCGAGCCGTCGACCAGGATGCACCCGTCGGTCATCCCCGTGAGACTGCCCCGGTAGGCGGCGCCGATCTGTCCTCCCGCGTTGCCGCACACCCGGATCATGCCGCCGGACATCTCGGCGCCGACCCAGTCCGAGGCGTCGCCGGAGACCTCGATCGTGCCGCCCTTCATGTAGGCTCCGAGGTGCATGCCGGCGTTGCCGACGACGTTGATGCGACCGCGTGTCATGCCCCGGCCGATCCACTTGACTCTCGCTGCATCCCCGTGGATCTCGAGCTGCTCGCTGGCCTCTCCCGCGACGTCGAAGAAGGCGTCGAGCCGGTGCTGCCGCTTGCCCAGGAACACCGGCAGGGAGCGGATCTCGTCGTGGCTGCGATCAGCCGTCACGTCGGGGCAGAGCGCTTCGGCCTCGATCGGGACGTCGGGCGGCTCCCGGAGGGTCAGGGTGATCATGCTGCCTCGTGCGGCGTGGGGTCGCGGGAGGTGCCCCGCGTCTCAACCACATTCACGGATGTCCGCTCCCTCGACCCGGTCCATCTCCACCGGGTAGTTGTCGAAACACATCGTGTAGTACTGCTCGAAGAGCGGCCTCAGGTACTCCTCGACGCTCTCGTCGTAGGAGGGTCGGACGATGAACTCGCGTCCGTCGACGATCCGGCGGATGTCGCCCTCCTCGACGACGACCTCGCCGCCCTTGAGGACGTAGCGAGGAGCGTGAAAGAGAGGCGCGCCGTCGGGGTTCTCGTTGTAGATGCTGACGTCGGCATCCGCTCCCGGTCCGAGGTGGCCCTTGCCCGCCATCCCGAGGGCGCGCGCCGGACCCGCCGACGTGATGACGGCGATCTCCGACAGCGTGTACTCCCGATCGAGATCCGCGAGCACGATGCGCTCGCGAGCGCGGGCCGGCAGCTTCTCGATCTGCTCGCGGCGGAAGTCGGCGCTCATCAGCAGCTGGAGGATCTCCGGATAACGCCAGAAGCACGCGCCGTTGGGATGGTCGGTGGTGAGGGAGATCCGCCACGGGTCGTCGATCAGCAGCAGCAGCTCGAGGCCGACGGCCCACTGCACGGCGTTGACCAGGTTGCTTCCCTTGTACACGTAGGGAACGATTCCGCAGCCTGTCTCGTTCTCGACGTCGAGGTTTCCCCACTTGCGTCCGGTGAGCTGATACAGCAGGTGCTGCCAGGGGCCGTCGGCGGTGATGGTCACCGCGTTGCCGAAGAGGACGGCGCCCGCATCGGCGGTGAGGTTCGGGTGCGAGTTGAAGTGCTCCGCGAGCGTCGTCGCGGCGGAGCGGAGCGTGCTCCAGTCGTCGCCGCCGTAGGCGTGGAACTGCAGGTGTGCCAGGTGCGCGCGGCGCCCCTCGAGCACCTTCATGGTCTCGATGGTCGTGTCGATGTTGCCCGGCGCGCCGAGGTTGTTGCAGTGCAGGTGCAGCGGGTGCGGCAGTCCGAGCTCATCGACGATCGTCGCCAGGTCGGCGATGATGCGCGCCGGCGTCACCTTGCTGTAGCCCTCCACCGGTGCGGAGAGGGTCCTGGCGTCCTTGCCCCACTTCCAGGCGGCGACGCCTCCGGGGTTGACCGCCTTGACGCCGTAGGCCTTCGCCGCCCAGATCATCCAGGCCACCAGGTCCTTGGCGCGCTCCGTCTCGCCCTTCTCGAGCAGATCGAGCAGGAGCTCGTTGTTGGCCATCAGCACGCAGGATGACTTGTCGACGATGGGCGTGTCCCGCAGCTCCTCGTGCGTGTGGCGCGCCGAGAGCACCGGCACGGCGGCCTCGTTGACCGTCGTGTAGCCCTGACCGGCGTAGAGGTAGCCGGTCGCGAAGGTCGTGGGAGTGGTCCCGCCGAGGCCTGCACGAAGCTCCGGCGAGTGGACGAACTTCCTCGCATCCCGGTGGTTCTCCGGAGTCATCGCCCGGGCGAAGTTGAGCGCCCCGCCGGCGACGTGCGTGTGGACGTCGACCCCGCCGGGAAAGACGATCATCCCGGACGCGTCGATCGTCCGGACGGCCCCGTCGTCGACGCGGGGGACGATACGCCCGTCCACGATGCAGACGTCCCGGATCTCGCCTTCGACGTCGTTGGCCGGATCGAAGACTCTGCCGCCGGTGATTCGCAGCTTCACGCGCAGGGAACCTCTTCGAAGGAAGCGGGCAGCCACGGCGGCTTGGCCGAGACCTTCTCGTGGATGCGACGGATGACTTCCTCGTCCGTGGGGTACGGAGACTGGAGGATCGGCCTCAGCGTCAGCGGAATCTCATCCATGCGGTAGACCGTCCCGGGCGCACTGATGCCGGTGGTCGCCGTCGTGATGTGCACGCGGGCCAGGCGGCTGGTGTGGGTGACCTTGGGGTCGAGCACGATGGTCGGGATGCTCGCGAGGTGATCGATGGCCGGCTGCGGCATCGTCGCGCCTGGATCGGCGCCGAGGATCAGCGCGGCATCGTTGTCTCCACGGACCAGCACGTCGATGGTCGAGAACTCGCCGGGATTGAAGCGGGGGTAGCCGCGGCTCAGGCTGACTCCGAACGGATACCCGGTGGTCCAGCGCATCACCACGTCCGCGCCGGTGACGTTGCCGTGTCCCCGCATCGGCATCGAGACGAACTTGGTGAACGCGTTCAGCTCCGCGACCAGTGCCAGGACCGCGGCCGAGTTCATGTGCTTCCCGCGCGTCATCGACAGACCCATGCCGAAGAAGAGCACCCCGAAGCGAGCGCTCTTCATGCGCTCGATGAGATCCCGGAGCTGCTCGAGGCTCAGTCCGGTCTCCGCGACCCGGGCCTCGTCGACCGGCCGGCCCTTCAGCAGGGCGCGCAGCGTGTTGACGACCTCGAAGTCCTTGCCCGGTCGCACCTGCAGCAGGAGGTCCGAGAAGCGTGCGCTGAGCGTCTCCCGCACGTCGACGAGGACCATCGTGCGGCCCTTGCGGCCCTCGGGCACGTACTTGCCCTTCGGATTCAGGGTGTACCTCGAGAAGTGCCGCGGGTGACAGTCGAAGGGATTGCCGCCCCAGTAGATGATGAAGTCCGCCCGGTTCATGACCTCACCGAGCGTGCACGTGACCTTGCCGCCCAACTGGGCGGCGATCTCGGTGGGCCCGTGTCACAACGAGGTGTGGCTGTCGATCACGCCTCCGACCCGCTCGGCCAGGGCGACCGCGACGCGCTGCGCCTCGCAGGTGATGTTGCTGAGCCCGTACACCAGAGGCATGTTCGCCTCGTGGAGGTACTCGGCGGCCGCCTCCACCGCGTCGTCCACCGAGGCGGGTTTGCCGTCGATCAGCGCGTCGGGGTAGAGGTGCTCCGCGGTGTGGTTCTTGAACCACGCCTCGCCGAGGCCGCAGGCGCGCTTCGTCTTGACGATGCGATCGCCCTCGGCGTGCAGCTCCATGTCGTCACACACGCAGCCGCAGAAGGTGCACGTCGCGTTCTCGACGATGGTAGGGGGCATCGATGCCTCGCTCTCGCAGCTGTCGCCCCCGGCGGTCTGGTCCGGGGCGGTGTCGGTCCTAGATGCTGTCGCTCTGCCGATCGTCGCTCGAGCTCGTACCGGGCCCGATGATGAAGCTTCAGCCGAGCGCCCGTCCGCGGAAGCTACCCCGGATGCGCCGCGGCATGTAACGACCGATCTCGGAGTCGATCAGCTCCCACGCCGGAGAGCCTTCGGATTCCGAGGGTACGAGGTCGGGCACGGGCCCCTCCGCGTCCGGTCCGTCGACACCTCGAGGAGACTCTGCTTGGCTCATCGTCCTGTGCTGTCCTGTGTCGTGTCGCCCCTTGCTACGCTGGCCCTTGCTACGCTGGCCCGTGCTACGCTGGCCCGTGCTACGCTGGCCCTTGCTACGCTGGCCCGTGCTACGCTGGCCCGTGCTACGCTGGCCCGTGCTACGCTGGCCCGTGCTACGCTG
>CAYMLL010000259.1:8174-11173 GCA_964390645.1 uncultured Planctomycetia bacterium
CTGGCCCGTGCTACGCTGGCCCGTGCTACGCTGGCCCGTGCTACGCTGGCCCGTGACACGCTGACCGGTGTTTCTCCCTGCCGAGCCGTCCCGAGATCCTGCCTGCCGCTCACGAGTCCGGGGGCGCCGGTGCGCCGGTGTCCACGGGCTCGATCTCGACCTCCCAGCCCTTCGAGGTCGGCATGCCGGTTCCGTCGGTGCTCTGACCCATCAGCCGGCACGTCGCCGGGCCGTAGGGCACGAAGACCATCCCCCGGGGGACTTTTCCGTTCTTTCCACCGTGCTCCTTGCAGAGGAACTCACCTTTCCCGTTTTTTGCGCGGACCTGGACAGCGCCTCCGGAAGAGACTCCGACCTCTTCCATATCTTCCGGGTGCATGATCAGCGTCGTGACGATGGCCTCGTACTCGGCGTTGTCCTTGCCGACGTTGATCTGTCGCCCTTGCCGGGTCGTACGACCGGCGTTCATGATGAAGCGTTTGATGGCCACCCGTTCCTCGGTGTCGACGCAGGGAGAATCTGAGCATCAAAACGTAACCCGCGGTGGAGACAGAGGCAACGAGTATCTCCGTGTTGCGCGGTGGACGCGGCATTCGGCGCCGACCTCTCGGTTTGCGCGATGCACACCGTCGGATTCTCCGGCCCACGTCAGTTCCGCGCACCTGCCGAGTCGGGCGTCGTCGGCAGCCGGGTGAGAAAGACCAGCAGCGCGGAGCCGATGACGATCAGCGTGACGTAGCCGTACGCGCAGTTCGGCACGAAGATGAAGCTGACCGCGAAGCCCACGCAGACCAGCCCGATCGCCGTCCGCTTGGCGGGCTTCGGGATGCGTCGGTGCCGCTGCCACTCCCGTACGATGGCGCCGAAGTGGCGGTGCCGCAGCAGCCAGATGTGCGTGCGCCGGGAACCGCGCGCGAAGAAGAACGCTGCCAGGAGCACGAGCGGCGTCGTCGGGAGCAGCGGGAGAAAGATGCCGAGAACCCCGAGCGCGAGCGCCACCCAGCCCACGACGAGCAGCGGTACTTTCCGCCAGCGAGGTTGTACGGTCGACTCGTGGCTGTCGGCGCAGCGCTGACGTCGTGGGGCCGGTTCGTCGCCCGGTGAGGGGTGATGAGCTGTCATCAATGTGAAGGGGATACCGTGGGTCAGACGCCTCGTTCCCGGAACCTCGGCCCCTCCTGTCCGACCCGGCAAGGAGGGGCCATCCGACAAAGTATGGGGCCCGCCGGCCCGCCGCGCCAGCGGTTTGGCCGTCGGTTTCACGGGCGGCGAGACTGCGGGCGCTTCCTGGCTCCCGGGGCCGGCGCTCGCGGGGCATTCTCCGGTTCGGTCGGGGAGGGCACTCGTGGCGCAGGAGAAGGGCGTCGGCGTCGTCGGGGGGACCGCGATCGGCATCGGCGGCATGGTTGGCGGAGGGATCTTCGCGGTTCTCGGCACTGCCGCCACCATCGCCGGGGGCGGCACGCCGGTCGCCTTCGCCATCGCGGGAGGGGGCGCCGCGTTGACCGCGGTGTCGTACTCGCGCCTCTCGGTGCGCTATCCGAGCCAGGGCGGGACCGTCGTCTTCGTCCATCGGGCCTCCGGCGCCGATCTCTGCACCGGCACGGTGAACCTGGCGCTGTGGCTCTCCTGCATCGTCACCATCAGTCCTTACGCCGCGGCCTTCGGCTCCTACGGCGCGACCTTCTTCGTGCCGCGGGGAGAGTCGGTGCCGGCCGCCGAGATCGCCCGGGCGAAGGACTACGCCCTGGCCGAGGCGGCTCTTCCCGCCCTCGGCGAGACGGGCTTCACGCTGGTTTCGGTGGCTGCGGTGCTGGCGACCTTCCCGGCGATCAACGCCACGGTCCACGGCAACGCGCGCCTCGGATTCACCCTCGCCCGGGACGGCGAGATGCCGGAGCTCCTGGAGCGTCGCGCGTGGGGGCGACCGGTGGGAGGGGTGCTGCTGACGGCGGGACTGTCGTCGCTGCTGGCGAACACCGTCGATTTGCAGACCATCGCGATCCTCGGCAGCGCCGGGTTCCTGCTCATCTTCGCGGTCGTGAAGCTCTCGGCCTGGAGACTGCGACGTCAGACGGGGGGAGGCGTCGTGGTGCGGGCCTTCGGAGCCCTCGCCTGCAGCGCCTCCTTCGTGACCCTGATTGTGCGCACGGCTCGCGACGATCTCCGCGCCCTGCCGGTGGTCGTCGGCATGTTCGTCATCTCCTTGCTGTTCGAGCTCATCTACCCTTTCGTGAGCGGCAGGAAGCTGAGGGTCGTCGAGGAGGAGTGACGCTCGCAGCGTGGTCACCGGAGCCCGCACGGGGCACGGGGCACGGGACACGGGGATCCGGGACAAACAGTGGCAGAAACTCGAAGCGCTCCGCGTCGAAGAGACCCTTGTCGCTGATCTTGATCTCCGGGATGACCAGCAGCGCGAGGAAGGAGAGCGTCATGAACGGCGCGCGCAGGCTCGCGCCGAGCTCCTTGGCGAGGCCGTCGAGTGTCGAGTAGCGGTGCGCGACGTCCGCGCAGGGATCGGTCGACATCAGACCCGCCACCGGGAGCGGCAGGGTACGTCGCTCATCTCCGCAGACCACCGCGAGGCCGCCGTTCTGGTCGACCACCGCGTTGATCGCGGCGGCCAGATCCTCGTCCGTCGCGCCGATCGCGATCACGTTGTGCGAGTCGTGAGCGACCGAGGAGGCGATCGCCCCGCGTTCGAGCCCGAATCCGCGCACGAATGCGAGCGCCGCGGGTGCGTCCTCGTACCGGTTGACCACCGCGATCTTCAGGATGTCGCGGTCCGGGTCCGCCACCGCCAGGCCGTCCTCGACGCGTGGCTCCTCGACGCGTCTGTGTGTGATCAGCTCGCCGTCGATCGCCTCGATGACGTTCACGCGTGAGGACTCACAGCGGATCCGGAGCTCCTCGGCGCCGCGGCGCCCCCCGCGCAACTGGTTGACCGGTGTGGTGGCGCCCGCCGGTAGCGCCGCTAGCCCGCGGTCGGCGGCCAGCCC
>CAYMLL010000260.1:0-11112 GCA_964390645.1 uncultured Planctomycetia bacterium
GATGCCCCCTTCCGTCCCGCCGGCCTGAGCGTCACGATCTCGGCAGGAGGTAGCAGCCATGCCGAAGAAGACCCGACGTCGCTGGAGTCCAGAGGAGAAGGCGGAGATCACCGAACGTTTTCACGCGAGCGGGCTCTCGCGAGAGGCGTTCGCCCGCCAGGAAGACATCGCAGCCAGCGTCCTGAGCAACTGGATTCGCAAGAGCAGGGGGGCTCTCCTCGAGCCGCAGCCCGGCCTCGTCGCGGTCCAGGTGAAGCGCGAGAAGCACGTCGACGACGGGCTGATCGAGATCATCGTCCGCGATTTCCGCATCCGCGTCCGGAGAGGATTCGATGCTGAGCTCCTGGGGCAAGTCATCGCCGCGCTCGAATGCTGACGCTCACCCCGTCGACGAAGATCTACCTCGTCACCGGCGTCACGGACATGCGAAAGCACTTCGACAGTCTCGCCGCGATCGTCAGCGGCACGCTGAAGAAGGATCCGCTCTCCGGTCACGTCTTCGTCTTCTGCAACCGTCGCCGCAACCGATTGAAGATCCTCTTCTGGGACAGCTCGGGATACTGGGTGTGTGCGAAACGGCTCGAGCGAGGCACCTTCGTGTGGCCCGACAGCGGCGACGACTCGTATGAGATGTCGAGCGAAGAGCTTGGCGTCTTGCTCGCAGGCGTTGACCTTCGAGGAGCGCGTCGTCGTCGATGGTATGAGCGCGCATAAGAGCGCCACTTTGTCGCGAGGTACTTGACCGATGATGCGATGACGCTATGATTCCGCGTCATGGATGTGAAGGCGCTCGAGCTTCTCAACAAGTTGAAGCAAGACAACGAGCGTCTCTCGAGCGAGAAGAACGAGCAAGCCGAGAAGATCCGGCTGCTCGAGGAGCAGTTGAACGATCTTCTGCGTCGGCTCGACGGTCGGAAGTCCGAGCGCTTCGAGAATCCTGACCAGACGACTCTTTTCGATCTCCTCGAGTCACAGGACGAGCCGAAGCCCGAGGAGCAGGCGCAGCCGGAGCTCGAAAGCGTCTCCTACCAGCGTCGCCGGTCCCTGAAGAGAGGGCCGAAACCTCTCCCGGAACATCTCGAGCGCATCGTCGAGCACATCGATCCGCCCGCCGACGAGCGCATCTGTGCGTGTTTCGCCGAGGAGATGGCACGAGTCGACGAGATCGTCACCGAAGAGCTCGACATCGTCCCCTCGGTCTTCCGCGTCAAGCAGTACGTGCAGGGGAAGTACCGCTGCCGTGGCTGCATGAATCGAAACCTCATCAAGGCGTTGCCG
The DNA here is from genome assembly GCA_964390645.1 of uncultured Planctomycetia bacterium. Classification (GTDB taxonomy): domain Bacteria; phylum Planctomycetota; class UBA8108; order UBA8108; family UBA8108; genus CAYMLL01. The sequence continues at coordinate 1,279 of CAYMLL010000260.1, forward strand.
CCACGACCGATCGAGAAGGGGCGTCCGTCGCCGAGCCTTCTGGCGCATATCGTCGTCTCCAAGTACGTCGACCATCTGCCTCTGAACCGCCAGGAGCAGATCTTCAGGCGCGAGGGCGTCTCCCTGGCGCGCTCGACGATGGACGAGTGGCTCGGCGTGCTGAGTCCCCTTCTCCTCGCGGTCGTCCTGGCGATGAAGCGACGGCTCTTGGGCGGCGACTATCTGCAGATCGACGAGACACCCATCGAGGCCCTTGACCGAGAGCTGAAGAGAAAGACGAAGCGCTGCTATCTCTGGTCCTACGGCACGCCGACAGGCGAGGTCGTCTACGACGTGACGACGAGTCGTGCGGGAAGGCACCCCCGTGATTTCATCGCTGGCTTCCGTGGCTTCGCGCAAACCGATGGCTACGCCGGCTACGGCGAAGTCTTCGCGCAGCGCGGCGTCGGGCACATCGCCTGCATGGCTCACATCCGCCGGAAGTTTTTCGAGGCGAAGCATGCGCTCCCCGAACGCGTCGAGGAGATCCTCACGCTGATCCGCTCGCTCTACGACGTCGAGGCCGAGGCACGCGAGAAGAAGCTTTCGTCTTCGGCACGCGTCGAGCTCCGGCACGAGAGCTCGAGGCCGATTCTCGAGGAGCTCAAGAGCCGGATCGATGACCTCGCTCCGATCCCGACACCGAAGTCGAAGCTCGGCAAGGCGACGCGGTACGCGCTCGGCCAATGGGGGGCGATGGAGCGATACCTCGATGTCGGCGAGGCCGAGATCGACAACAACGCTTGTGAGCGATCGATCCGCCCCGCGGTGATCGGACGGAAGAACTTTCTCTTTCTGGGGAGCGCCAAGGCCGGCGGCGAGCGCGCCTCGGTCTTCTACTCGCTCACCCAGAGCGCCAAGCGGCTCGGGCTCAATCCCTTCGAATACCTCCGCGATGCCATCGAGCGCATCTCGACGACGCCCACCGAGTACATCGATGAGCTGACGCCCGCGAGCTGGAAGAGAGCTCGCGAGAGGGCCGAGAAGAGTCCGGCCGTGCCTGCCGGATAACGGAGCCGGGTAGGCTCAGCTCTTCATAAGGGATCATCACGGATGATCCGGGCGGTTGGTAATCCGCGCGCCGGATAACCGTGCTCGTCGACCGCGAACATCATCTTTCGCGGTCGGTCAACTGCGTCCTGCTGTCCGGGTCGGACGGTTACGTCAAGGATAGCGTTCGGCTCCTTGATCTACCGCAGATTCATGACCCCCGCGGCGACCTGACCTTTGTAGAAGGTGTCAACCACGTGCCCTTCAAGATCGCACGGATCTACTACCTCTACAACGTCCCGGTAGACTCGGAACGCGGTGGTCATGCCCACAGGGAACTGAAGGAGGTGATTTTCGCGCTGTCGGGCAGTTTTCGGGTGAAGATCGACGACGGTGAAACCCAGTCCGAGTACTGGCTGCGCGACCCTCGAAAGGGCCTATATATAGGCCGCATGATCTGGCGCGAACTGAATGCCTTCAGCCAAGGCGCGGTCTGCATGGCGCTGACGTCCCACCGCTACGATGAGGCGGATTATTATCGCGATTATGACGATTTCCTCGCTGCGGTGCCGGGGGCGGGTCGCAACTCATCGGCAGCAGATTGAGAGGTCGAAACTACGCGGTGCAGACAACGGAGGTCGGACTCGCCATCAACCTACTCAACCGAGTGCTCGATCCAGGAACCCCCGCTCAGAACCCATCCACAGCTGACCGAGCATCGGGTAGGGGGCGTTACGTCCCGAGGAATCATGCAACAACGCCGGACTCAGTCGCCAGATGAGTTCTTGGATAGCACGAGCAGCGCGAGTCGAAGTCCGGAGTTCGCCATGACCTGGCTCTCCTTCGCAATCAGGGGACGGCGACGAACGTGCCGCGATGGGCTCGTCTCGGAGACAGGGCCCCTTATCCGGCCGCCAGGCCGTTCTCGCAATCGAGCGGACCGTTGTCCGTCGGATCTGGTCCGGGCTCGGGCCACGGAGCGTTCGGCGCGTCGCTGCCGAGGAACAGGAACCTCAGCGCGTAGATCGCGTCGCTGATGTCTAGCTCCTCGTTGTCGTCGAGATCGGCGGCGTCTTCGCAGGCGAGGAACCCGCCGGAGAACAGGTGGCCGAGGATCTGAATCGGATCGCCGATGCCGATCTGGCGGTCGAGGTCTACATCGCCGCGGATAAACCGCGGGCCCCCGGCCCGCGTGATCTCGATCGCCGCGATCGCGAGGATTTCTCCGTCACGACCGAAGGCGATGAACTCGAGCGCGTTGACGCCGGCCGACAGCGCCATCTCCGTGCGCCACCGTGTCACCGCCGGAAAGGAGAACCTGGCCTGTTCCCGCTCGGCGACGACGATGGCCCGCACGTCGACGTTCGCCGTTCCCTCGACGGTGACGCTCGTCTCCTCCGTGACGAAGTCGGCACCGTCGTTGGTCGTAATCGCGAAGGCCACGTCCGCGGGGAGCCTCGACAGCGCCCAGCTTCCCCGCTGACGGATGTAGCCGAGAATCGGGGTGAAGTCTTGCCTCGTCTGCGCGCCGAGATGCTCGATCCACCGTTCCATGTAGTCGGCGTTGAAGGTGCTCGAGACGATGTCCTCGATGTGGTTGTAGAAGCGGCGCTGGTTGACGGGCCGACGCATCAGCGACCCGAGGTTACGATTTCCGACGAGCTGGGCGGTGGGACTCGCGTAGAAGCAATGGTCCGCGTCGAGCGGAAAGACCTCGATGCGGCGATCGAAGGGCCGCTCGTAATAAAGGACGTTGTGCTCGAGCCCGAAGGTGTAGATGTCGACGACCCCGGCGAGCGAGATCATCGCGAACGTGCGCATCCACTGGTCGACGTCGATCGCCTCCTCGGCAGCGTCCTCGAGAGCCTGGCCGCGCTCGTCGAAGGCCATGTTGCAGTCGATGATCGGCGTGTAGTCGTCGCGATCGCGCTGGTTCTTGATCAGCTGCGTCCACCGGTACGCCTCCTTGTCGTCTCCGAGGTCTTCGAGGTCGACGCCGATCACTTGCCCCGGCACGGGACGCTTGACCGCTTCAGGGTCACCCGTCGTCGTCGTCGTCGAGTAGTAGATCAGCTCGTACTTCCAGACGGTTCCCTCGTCACCGTCTTCGTAACGCGTTGCGAGGAAGTCGTCGGTGAATCGTGTCGTGGACAAGAGCGCCGTTCCCGAGACTTCGCCCCACGGTCCGTCGAAGTCGGCGACGTCCTCGTACATGCTCGGGATGCCGCCGGCGTGGTTGGCCATGTGCTTGAACAGAACCTCGTCGAGGCGGATCGTTCGGCCGAACTTCGGTGGTCCGACCGGTCGATCGATGTGAAAGCTCTGATGCACTCCGCGGAAGAGATGGTCGCTTCCGAGCCGCACGTTGAAACCTCGACGCACGTCGCTCTGGCGACCGTAAAGACTTCCCTTCAGCCGTACACCGACGTCGTAGAAAACCTCGTCGTCGTCGTAAACCACGGTGCAGCCGACCGGCTCGTTCGTCATCGTGTTGAGGCCCGAGCGCAGGAACGTGCTGTCCGCACGCGTCATGATCACCCGAACCCGGTGCGACCTTCCCAGCGGAGCCGCCGCCGGCCGGACCCTCCAGAGCGCCCGGGAGACCCGGCCGGCGCTCGGAAAGACCGCAACGGCCCCGGGAGCGTCCTCCGCCTCGATCCAGAACTGAACGACGCGGCCGTTCGACTGGGCCCCGACGTCGGCTGCCCAGAGGCTCTCGTCACCGCCGACACGCGTCATCGCGGTGGACCTCGGCGCCCCGTCGTCGACGGAGGTCCACAGCGTGCAGCGCGACACCCCGTCGGGATCTTCCGCCCTGACACGAACGTTCACCGACTCGCCGGAGGCGGGAACCACCGGCGAATGCGACAGGTCGTCAAAGGTCGGGCCGATGTTCGACTCGAACACCGAGTTCGGAGCGCCGGGCGTTCCCGTCGTCTCCGACACGGGAAGGAGCGTCGTGCGAGGAATGCGGTTGAAGTAGAGACGAGTGTGGAGCTGGTTCGAGCCGCCGAGCCACCGGGCTCGGAAGCGGATCTCGTACTCGCGCAGAGTCGCGACGCGCGCACCGTCGGCGAGCGTGGTCTCGACGTGGTTGGACATGTGCTCGGTCGCGCCCGTCGCGACGAGGTGGAGCACGTGGTTTCGAGGGTCGTCAGGGTCGACGATGACCCGGCTTCGTCCGTGATTCCCGAGGAACCGCCAGCTGTCGGCGCCCGGCTCAAAGTCCCCGTTCTGAAGCAACTCGCGAGCAGCGCCTGCGGGGAGCTCGAGAACGCTCAAGTCGTCGATCAGGCACTCGCCCTCGTCGAGAAGACCCAGCACAAGCTCGTTCCACTGGGTCGGACCAAAGTCCCGCTGCGTGACAGCGCGATACGAGAAGGTCTGCCACTCGGTCCTGTCGGTCTCGTCGCTGGCGGCCCAGGCTTCCGCCTTGGAGTTGTCCGCTTCGGGGTCGCGGAGCTCGAGACTCGACCCCGCCCCATCGGCGTACTCGGGCCAGCGCCCCCCGTCGAAGTACCGCACCTCGTCGACCGGGTTGCCGCGATCATCGAGGAGACGGATGAGCTCGCCGCGACGCGACAGGACGCGCTCGAAGTCCCCCAGGATCCGCACGTCCGGATAGCGAAGCTCGAGCCCCACCCGGTCCTTCGCGACCACCAGGTATTCATCGGGCTCGAGCAAGGTGCCTTCGGGGATCGTGTAGCCGATTCCGGCGGAGACCCGCCAGTTGCCGAGGTCGACGACCGTGTCGCTTCGATTGTAGAGCTCGACCCAGGCCTCGTCGGAATCGGCGAACGGGCGCGCCGGCAGGATCTCGCGAGCCGCCAGCACCTCGAGCCCGAAGACGACATCATTGGACGAGACGCGGCTCTGGTGGACCTCCACGGCGACGATGTTTCGACCTTCGCGGAGCGCGTCGCGGGGGACGACGAAGGGTCCCGCGAAGTTCGCGTTCGCGACGCTGCCGCGCGAGAGCGTGTCCGAGTCGACCTCGCCCTCGGGCATGTTGAGACGAAGGAGCTCGACACCGTTGAGGTAGACGATTCCGCCGTCGTCGAAGATCGGACGCAGCGCCAGTGCGAAGTCGTCGGAACCGTCGAGCTCGAACTCGGCGCGGAAGTAGTACGCGGCGATGCCGAGCGGCAAGAGCGTCCGCGTGGGCGCCGGCAGCTCGGAGGTCTCGTTGTACAGGAGCGCCCGGCCGCTCTCCCACAAGCTGTCGTCGAAGCCTGCCTCTCGCCACGCCGAGCCGTCCCGGCCTTCGCCGCTCGCGTCGTAGCGCCACTCGGTGTCGAGCTCGAGAAGCGGCGTGTACTCGTGCTGCGCCGGTCCCGCCGGCGTCGACTTCGGGTGGTAGAGGATCTCGTTGATCACGATCTCGTCGTGAAACGAAAACTCGTTCGCCGTCCCCGGAGTCGGCGAGTCCGGCACGAGCCAGCGGTGCGCGTCGCCCGGTCGCTGGAGGGGCCGAGCGTGGATACCCTCCCGGAGGCGTACTCCCCCGGCGACCCGGTCCCTCCCTGGCGAGTAAGCGAAGAGGACGTCGCCGGCAACGAGATCGAAGCCGAGGGCCGCCTCGCCGATCACGTAGCGCCCGCCGGCCGAAAGCGACAGAACGGACAGCTCGTGCTCGGCTCCGGTCGTGTTGCGACTGGCGATGACGAATCCGGTCAGCTCCGCCCGACTTTCCGTCGGATTCACGATCTCGATCCACGACGCGCTGTCGTCGCTCAGCGACGTCTCGGAGAATGCGAGGGCCGCAGCCGACGGCGGCGACGAGAAGTTCCGCGCGCCGGGCGTCCCGCCGACTCGCGCGCTCGGCGCCCAATTGGCGGCCTTTGCGCTGGCCCACGCCTCGCCCACCTTCGCGAGAGAGACGCCGGAACCGTCGGGCTCGACCGGCCAGTTGCCCCCGTCGTTCCAGTTGACGCGGTCGACGCGTCCACCGGTGTTGTAGAGGAGCACCACCGACACCCCGCAGATTAGCAGGCGAACCACGAAAATGCCGCGCGCTCGAAGCGATGACCATGTACCCACCGGCGGGAACGACGGTCCCTTCCTCGAACTCGAAGAACACACCGTCTCCGAGAACCCAGCCGGACACGTCGACGTCGACGGCCATCTGGTTGCAGAGCTCGAGCCACTCGAGCTCCTCTTCCCGCCCCGGAGGGTGGTACATCACCTCGTTGAAGACTACCGAGCTGTCGGCCGACAGCCGGTCGGCCGACAAGCAGCCGCCCGACAGCACGATCTGGAACGCCAAGACGAGCCGCAAGCGACTCGCCCGGATTCGGCGTCGCGTCACAGACACGACTCCGGCGGGTTCAGGCAGCCGACCGCGTCGTCGATCTCAGTGCCGGGACCGCAGTCCGGGTACGGTGCCGGCGGCTGCGGGCCGCCGAGGAAGAGGAAGTTCAGCACGTAGATCGCCGACGTGAGGCCGGGAGCGCCCTCGCCGTTCGAGTCACCTCGAATGAAGAGCGGGCCATCGTCGATGATGCCGGTGCAGTCACCGAAGCGGATGTAGTCGATCTCGAGCGTCGTGCCGGCGTCGTCGCCCGGATCGAGCCGGAAGAGGATCAACGGTCCGACGACTGCGTCTCGAAGGTCGAAGCGGTAGACGTGGAACTCGTCGTCCCCCTCAGCGGTGATCCGGAACGAGCGCTCCTCGGCCGCGCCGTTGCGACCGGGCGCGTCCTCGGCCCAGAAGATCTGCCAGCCCGCCGCACCGCCCGGCAGGAGGCGGATCCGAGCCTCGATGATCGCGCACTCCGCCGTCACCGCCTTGCCAAGGTTGAAGATGTATGGATCCGGGCCGGTCGTCGCCGCGTTGAGAATCCCGGCCTCCGTGTCGACCGTGAGCTCCATCGAGTTCGACGCGAAGGAGGCGAGGTCGGCCTCGTCGTCGAACTCCCCGAGTCTCAGAATGTCCGGAGGCAGCGGGTCGTCCGGATCGACGGTGATCTCGGGAGCTCCGAAGACCGAGATGAAGATCGTCGTCTCCGCCTCGGGGTACTCTTCGTATACGGCGTAAACGGTGTACTCGGTCCGCTCGACCGGGTCGAGAGAACGGCCCGAGATAATCCCGGTGAACTCGTCGAAGACGAGGTCCAGCGGCAGGTCGGGCTCGATTTCGTAGGACAGAGGCTCGGCGAGGGCAGTCAACGGAGCCAAGGGCTGAATCTGCCGTTCGACCGTGAAGACGTTCTCGACGTTCGGATACGTGAAGAACGGGTTGGAGACCTGGATGCTGATCGTCGTCATGTCGGTCTCGCCGCTCGGAAACGTCGCGGTCACGAGATAGTCCGTCGGGGGATCCTCGGTGGTCGGTGTCCCCGAGATTCGACCCGTGTCGGCGTCGAGGTCGAGGCCGTCGGGAAGCGTCGGGTCGATCGCGAAGGACGTCGGCGTCGCAAACTCGGTGATCGGGTCGTTCGGCTCGATCTCGACGTCTGGCAGGTAGATCGCCGAGGTCACGGTGTAGCCGAGAAGCGTCGGCACCGGAGCGTCGTCCGGGTTGTTCGGATCGGTTCCGAACGTGACCTCCTCGCCGTCGTCAAACCCGTCGTCATCGGAGTCCGGATTCTCGGGGTCGGTGCCGGTGTCACGCGGTCCGTTGAAGACACCCGTGTTGGTCTCGACCGAGTCGGGGAGACCGTCCTCGTCGGTGTCGGCTCCGACCGTCCCGATGCGGACGTAGTCAACCTCGACGACCGTGCCGGGCCCCCCGCCCGGATCCCACCGCACGTCGGTGAGACGAGTCGAGACAACCTGGCTGAGGTCGTAGTGGTAGACGTGGAACTCGCCGTCCTCGATCGGTGTATGCGGGAAGCGACGCAGGCCCGAGAAGCCAGGAGCGGCCTCCTCACCCCAGAAGAGCTCCCAGTTGACGCCGTCGGATTGGACGACTCGGTAGCGGCTCTCGACGATCGTGAGCTCCGGCATCGTTGCGGCGATCGCGGTGCGGAAGAAGTACGGATCCCCACCGGTCGTCGTGACGTCGAGCAGACCGTTGGACGCCACGAGAGTGCACGCGTTCGCTGCCCAACCCTGCAGATCGCCGCCCGTGTTGAACTCGGCGACCGATACGAAGTCGTTGATGGTGTCCACCGGATCGACGGTCAGTACCGGCAGGCCGACGATCTCGACGAACATCGAGAGCTCGAAGTCCGGGAAATCGTCGTAGAGCGCGAAGACCGTGTACTCGGTCCGAGGGCTCGACTCGAAGGCCGTGCCGAAGAGTTCGCCGGTGTCAGTATCGAGGAACAGCTCCGCCGGGAGATCCGGCTCGATCTCGAACGACGTCGGCGCCGGGCCAACGATCTCCGGTAGGACCCCGGCGATCACCTGGCCCACCTCCAACCGGACGTCGGCGAACGGATAGCGGATGAACGGATTGCGTACCTCGATGTTGATCGTAGTCGAGTCGGACAGACCGCCGCCGAACGTCGCCGTGACCTCGTAGTCCGCCGCCGCGCTCACCTCGCTGGGCGTGCCGGAGATGACGCCGGTCGTGGCGTCGAGGTCGAGTCCGTCGGGAAGCGCGGGGGCGACTTCGAACGACTCCGGCGTTCCGGAGTTGACGACTGGGTTGTTCGGCGGGATCTCCGTGTCGATAACGTAGACCGCGGTCGCCGTCTCGTAGCTGGCGAGCTCGGCCTGCGGGACGTCGTCGACGTCGTTCGGATCGGTGCCGAGTGCGACCTCCTCGCCGTCGTCGAATCCGTCGCCATCGGAATCGGGGTCGTCCGGGTTCGTGCCGGTGTCACGAGGACCGTTGAAGACACCGGTGTCGGTCTCGACCGAATCCGGCAGGCCGTCTTCATCCGTATCAGGTGAGTTCGTTCCAACGCGGACCCAGTCGACCTCCAAGCGGGTTCCGGCGCCAGGTCCCGGATCGATCCGCACATCGTGAATGCGACTGGTCAGCACGGCCGACAGATCCCATTGGTAGATGTGGAACTCGCCGTCCGCGGCCGCCGAATAGCCGATCCGTCGCCCACCAGCGAAGCCGGGTGCCGCCTCCTCGCCCCAGAAGAGCTCCCAGCCGCCGCCGTCGCCCACGAACACGCGAATGCGCGCCTCGACCTTCGTCATCGCGGGCGTCGTGCCGGCGATCCCGGCGCGGAAGAAGAACGGATCGCCTCCGGTGGTCGTTGCCTCGAGCACGCCGTTGAGTACGGATGCCGTCACCGACCCGTTGGTTGTCCAACCCGCGATGTCTCCGTCGACGTTGAAGTCTCCGATCGTCAGGTAGTCGTTGATCGACTCCTCCGGATCGAGAAAGAACTCCTGGGCAGAGACCGATCGTGGCATGGCCAGCCAGTTGACGAGCAGGACAGACGCCACCGTGTAACGAAGAGAACGATTCCCTGTCATGTCGGACTCCAGATAGAGTGTGGTGAAGTGACGCGAGTCGCGACCCTCTGCCCGTGTACGTGACCAGGTACTGCCGGTCGGATAACCCCGTGCGACGCGAGCGCCGATCACCTATTCCCTCTCGGTCTCGACCTGTACGGATCGAGGAACACAACCCTGCGGGACCCTCGGCCACCCAATCGACCCGAAAACCCCGCGATGCTCCGATTTCGTGTCGAGCGAATCAAGACTTTCCGGTGCTTCCGCAATCGAGTGTTGGCGCCTCGATCGTAAGCCGTTCCAGAGGTAGAGTCTACGGCCGGTTTCGTGATCACCAGTTCCACCCGTGACCAGCCCCCACGAGAATCCCGGCAAGCATCAGCACGCACGTCGCGAAGGCGCACTTGATGTTCCGTCCCCCCTGTTCGCTGCTATCAGGAAAAC
>CAYMLL010000261.1:0-11100 GCA_964390645.1 uncultured Planctomycetia bacterium
CGCGAAACGGTCGACTCTCGAGCTTGAGCGGGATGTTCGCGACGTCGAGCATCGCGTAGGCGCCGCAGACGATCCAACCGATGCCCGCGGTCCACGCCGCGACGAACAGTCCGGAGAGGAAAACGGTCTTCGCGGCGCCACCGGCGAGCGGCTCGAGCAGCGCGGCCATCTCGGTCCCGTTCGCGGGGACGATGCCGAAGGGCAGAGCCACCGCGGTCGCGGCCGCCATGATGGGCAGCGCGACGATTCCTGCCGCGGCGATGCCGACTCCGTAGTCCCAACGCGCTCGCTGCAGGATGCGGGCCTGGCCGTAGGTCTCGCGCGAGTGCCAGCCCTTCTCGAGCATCGTGTACGGATAGACCAGGATCAGCCACGCGTTGATCATGCTGCCGGCGTTTTTCTGGATGAGCTTGAACCACTCCTCGCGACCGACGTCCGGGCGGCTCGGGATCAGGCCGGCCGGCGCGGAGCCCCCCGGAGCTCACGCCGCCACAGCCGCCTGTAAGAAGAGAGCGACCAGCACGAAGAGACAGACGACGAAGAGCTTCTCGATGCGTCGGTAGACACCGAAGACGAGAACGACGAACGCGAGCCCTGCCGCGACCGCCCCCCCGAATTCCAGCGGCACCTCGGGCACGAGGCTGCTGATCACCAGCGCGCAGGTGTTCCACTGACTGTACGCACCGATCGTCGTCGTCACGACAACCGTCACGAAGAGGTACATCGAGAACGCCGGGTGGGCCTCCTTGAAGAGGGTCAGCGGCGTGCGCCCGAATCGCAGGTAGTAGCGCACCGACATGTCCATCATCGCCCAGCCCGCGAGGCCGAGGACGAAGAAGGTCCACCACATATCGAAGCCGAAGAGCGCACCCATCTTCGTCGAGATGACGATATCGGCCGTGCCGATGAAGAACGAGCCGACCAGCGCCCCCGCGCCGATTCCGACGAACGAGCGACGCGAGAGAAACGGCAGCCGGGCGCTCCAGGGTCTCAGCTCGTCTCGCTCCACCATCGCTCCTCGGGCTCGGGAATGACGGGGTCGACGGCCCGTTTCCACGCGCCACGCTCGCTGTATCGACGCAGAAAGAGCGCGAACACGGGAAGCGCGAGGACCGCCACCGCAACCTGCACACCGATCGACCACCACCCGTCCCCGTCCGCGGCGTGGACGAGAGGCCCCCGGACGCTCGTGACCTCGAAGAACAGGGTGCTCGACAGCAGCTCGCCGCCGTCGGACCCGGAGGCGGCGATGCGGAGCTCGAACGAGCCGGCTTCGGATCCGATCTCGGTCGCACGCAGGCCCCGGAAGGCCTTGCGGTGAAGCCCGGCACCGTGTACGGACAGCTCGAGCTCTCGCGACGACCCTTCGCCACTGAAGACGAAGATCTCGGGAGGCAGCTGCAGCGTCAGCCGCACATCCTCGGCGCCCTCCCCCACATCGAGGAAGACGAGCACGTTGAACGGATCCTCGGCCCAGCACCAGTCCGGGGCGATGACGCGATAGCCGACGCCCCCGAGGTCGCCGCTGTCCTCGAAGGCGACCGCAAGCGCACCCGACAGCAGCAGAATCGCGAGTCCTCCCGCCAAGCCGCTAACCATGGGCTTTTCTTTGACTCGCATCGTCAGCGCATTCTATCCTCAAGTCGAAGTATTCGCGATTCACCTGCTAGAAGACTGTCCCCGTGTCTGGACGGCTCTCGTTCTCACGGCCCCGTCTCGTGGTCGACGCGGGCTGAAATCTCCCGAGACAGGTTCCGACCAGCAGGAGTCCACGGCGGCATAATCCCAGCAACCCGGGAGTTTTGTACGAACATGGCACTCATCAGCGGCTTGATGTTTCTGGTCCTGACCCTGTCGACGTCCTCCAGCGGCGAGTTTCCGAGCGACGTTCTCACGTTGATCGATCCCGAGGCCGGGCTCGAGCTCCTCGGGAGGAAGACGAGTGAAGCCGATCTGGCCGGACTGATCGACGCCCGGCCGAGCACGCGGGCCGCCGCGGATGGCAAGCTCTCACGCGTGCTCCAGAACGCGATCCAGAACCTCGCCAGCTCGAGCGAAAAGGTGCGCGAGAGCTCGCGCAAGAAGCTCGTCGACGCCGGGGCGATCGTCAGAGAACGCATCGAGGAGATCGCCGCGAACGACGCGCGCCGGTCGGGCGAGGCGAAGAAGATCCTCCAGGCGCTCGACGATACCCGGGCCTCCGGAGCGCACGAGACCGACATCGCCCGCATCTTCGCGATCCGTGTCGCCGCCAAGAAGAAGCTGAGCGCGCTGGTTCCGAACATCGAGAAGGCCGCTGAAAGCGACAACCCGTTCGTGAGCCACGCGGCGAAGGATGCTCTCGCTCGCCTCCGGAAGAAGACTGCGGGCGGCACGAAGACCGTCGTCGTCGGATCCGGCATCGGCCTTCGCGACGTCCGCGCACTGCCGGCGAGCGCCAACGTTCTGGCGGCCATCGATGTCGGTACGACGGTACCGGGCAAGGGTGCCGCCGTCACGATCGGGTCCTTCTTCGAGTCGATGACGAAGCAGCTGCCCCCGGCCGCAGAGGTCGAGATCGAAGGCGAGCTCCAGACGGCACGGACCACGCTGCTCGACTTTGTCAAGTCCTACGGCAACATGCGCCCGGAGCGAATCGTCGTCTCGAACTTCGGAGACGTCGGGCCGACCGGCGGCGGCCTCGGCATCGTCGTCCACGGCCGCTACCAGCCGGAGATCCTCCGGAACACGTTGACGGCGAACGACGTCCTCTGGAGGACGACCGAGGTCGCGGGCTCGACGGTCTACAACTCGGCTTTCCTGCGGCTCGTGATGCTGAACGACTCCTCGGTCCTCATCCTGCCGATCATGGCGTCGAACAAGTTCCCCCTCGCCAGGTTCCTCGAGAACTACAACGACAGGGCCGACGCGGTCTCCAGGAGCGAGCGGCTCGCTCTCTTCGTCAAGACCCTCGAGCAGCCGTTCCGGGTGCGGGGCCTCGCCATCACCGGCGAGAAGCTGATGAAGCAGATCTGGGCCGAGCTCGACAGCTCTCCCGCGGACATCTCCACGAGCGTCAAGGGCATGCGGGAGCTCGAGCTGACGCTGTCTCAGGACGGCGAAGGCAAGTCGGCGATTCGCCTCGAGGGCCAGTTCGATTCGAAGGAGAGCTCCAGCAAGCTCGCGGAGATCGTCGACGGCAACATCAAGACGGCGATCGTGGAGCTCGAGGAGGTCGCCGCGCAGTTTGGCGACCTTGGCACTTCGATCCCCATGTTCACGACCATGATCACGGTGATGAAGACCATCAAGGTCAGCGCCGAAGGCAAGCGCGGGATCTTCCGTATGGAGGTCCCGCCGATGGGGCTCGAGACGGTCATGAGCAGCATGTTCATGGGATTCGGCACGACGCGGCGGGCGGCGGCGGGGGGGGGGGCCCCCCGCGCCCCCCCCCCCCCCCCGGGGGGGGGGGCGGCGGGCGGCTGATCGCCCGGCTCACCGGCCTCAGCGGCGGAGGTGAGGAAGAGGAGCTCGCGCCCGTCGGAAGTCCGCATCGATGGACTCCCCCGTGAGACCGTCCCCTCGCCGGCGCGGCTCAGCCCTGCCGGCTCGCGCAGAAACCGCGCAGAGCTGTCACCAGCCGCTCGACGGCGTCCGGGATCCGCTCGACGAGGCTCCCCCCCCCCGGGGCGCGTTCGCCGCTGTCGCCCAGGTGCTCGAGGCGCCGACAGAGCCCGGTGAGGCTGGTCGCGCCGAAGTTCGACGCCGCGCCCCTGAGTGCGTGGGCAGCCGCCGACAGCGTCGCGCTGTCGTTCGCCTTCCAGGCGTCCTGGATCGCCCCGACCAGGGTCCGGGCGTCCGTCGCGAACTCCCCGACGACCTCCCGCAGCAGCTCCGCGTCCCCCTCGAAGCGGTCGAGCGTCTCGTGGACGTCGAAGGTCCCCTCCGGGTCGGAGACTCGCCCGCACGACTCCACGTCGGGCCTTCCTTCTGCCGCCACCGTCAGAGTCTCGACCATCTCGAGCAGCAGGCGGGAATCGATCGGCTTCGAGACGTGGGCGTCGGCGCCGGCCGCGAGGTATGTCTCACGGTCGTCCTTCGTCGCGTGTGCGGTCATCACGATGATCGGGATGGACCGGTCGCCCGCCTTCTCCTTCTCCCGGATCGCGTTCGTCGCGTTGACGCCGTCCTCCACCGGCATCTCGACGTCCATGAGCACGAAGTCGAAGCGCCTCCTGGACAGCGCCTCGAGCGCTCCGGCGCGGCTGTCGACGAGGACGGCCACGTGACCGCGCTCCTCGAGCAGGCTCCGGACGGCTTCCTGATGGACGAGGTCGCCCTCGACGACCAGCCCGATGAGGGAGCGGCCGGAAGGTCCCCTAGAGCCGCCACCCGGCATCGACCGCGACGGAACCGGATTGTCGACGGAAGATGTCATGGTCCGCGAATCGCTCCGAGAATCCCGCGCCATCCCGGACACGGGCCCTCCTCTCTTCGGACGCGCGTCCGCGTCTTCCACAGCGCATGTTCCCCCGAGTGCCCCCGCGAGGCCCGACCGCGCGGCGTACGCGTCTCTCGGTGGCGCGGCGCCTGACGAGAAAGCCGGCCGGCGGAGCGACCCTCGGCCGAGCCGCCACGGACCCGCCGACGTCACCACCGTCGCTGCGATCGGCGGCAGCCGCGGCAAGATGTCGAGAGAGCCCCTGCCCGGACGTCGAGGCCTCTCAGCCCAGCGCCGCGCGCAGCTTCGCGATGTGGACCGGCACCGCGGTGGTCGCGTCCTCCTGCGCCTCGTACTCGAGCGCGACGTAGCCACGATAGCCGGCGTTGCGGAGGATCTGCGCGATCCGGCGGTAATCCGTCGGCCGGGACGGGCCTCCCGCCTCACGCACCTCGACCTTCACCTGCACCGAGACCGCGTACGGCGCCGCCTTCTCGAGGCTCTCGTACACCCGCTGGTGGAAGTTTCCGGTGTCCAGGTTGACACCGAGCCACGGCGAGCCGACGCCACGAACGATCGCCAGCAGCTGCTCGGCGCGCGCCGTGATGCCGCCGTGGTTCTCGAGCGCCAGGAGAACGCCCTTCTCACCCGCGTACGCGGCGCAGTCCCTGAGCCCCTCGATCGCCAGCTCACGTGCGTGCTCCTCGGTCATGCCTTTCGGCGCGGTGCCGGCGAAGACACGGATCGTCTGCGCGCCCAGCAAGGCGACCTTGTCGATCCATCGCTTCACGTGCGAGATCTGCTGCGCACGCTTCGGCCCCGCCGGCAGGCAGAAGTTGTTGCCGAGCGGGGCGCCCGAGATCGCCAGGCCATTGACGTACGCACGTCGACGCAGCGAAACGAGGTACGCCGGATCCTTGCGGCGGAAGTAGTACTCGGTCAGCTCCGTCGCCTGCAGGCCGAGAGCGGCGCAAAGGTCGACGAAGTCATCGAGTGACATCGTCGGCTTCTTCCCCGAGAGCTCTTTCCGGAACGAGTACGCGGCCAGAGCGAGCTGCATCGACGAGCCGGGGAGCCGGCCCGCGACCTTCGATGTGGCCCCGGCGACCGCCGCTCTCCTCGCCTCCACCTCGCCCGCGCGGGGGCACACCGCCGGTGCCGACACCGCACCCGCGGTCATCGCACCGAGGACCGTCGACCTCAAGAAATCCCGTCGCTGCATGCTCGTATCTCCCTGCTCGCGGTGGCACGGGGTGGTGGGACCGCAGAAGCTCCGCCGCCTTCCGTGCCGATAGTTTCGTAGGATCAGTCTACCTCAATCCGGACGACCGGGTTCGGATCCGGTGAAAGGAATCGCGTGACCCTCTCTCGAATGCTGCCGGCGATCGCTCTGCTCGTGACCGGCTTGACGCTCGGATGCCTCTCCCCGAGAACCCGGCTCGACTCGAACCTCCCGCAGGGTGCGATCGAAGTCGTCCTCGACTGCAACGCCCGCACGACCTATCCGGGTCGCCCGGTAAAGTTCTTCGTCGACATCGTCAACGAGACGCCGCACGAGATCACGCTGACTGACGTGGAGATCGACATCAACGTCCACCCACGGCGAGAGCCCGCGAGGGTCGCTCTGACGAAGCACTGGACCTTTCGCTGGCGTCAGTCGACGTCACTCGGCGCCGGCAAGAAGCTGACGCTGCCGATCCGCCCCGAAATCACGTCGTTCTCGTCCGGCCGCCACGACGTCGGCGAGCGCCGGAGAACCTACCGGCTTCACGCCTCCGACTTCCCGATCGAGCAGCTCGAGCGAGGCGAGTACCTGCTGCGCGCGATCGTCAACGAACGACACGTGTCGCAGCCCTATCAGATGACGGTGAGCGAACGTCCGCAAGGCGCCGGGCCGATCACTCCGACGCGTCGACTCCGGACCCACAAGCGGCTCCGCAGCCCGCCTCGCCGGACTCCGGAGATCCGGCCCTTCCATCCGACTCGAGGGTGACGACAGCCACGACGATGACGACCGACGAAGGCGCCTCACGTGCCGATCACCACGCGGTCTCGAACCCGAGCTTCCTCGTGCTCCTGGCGGTCCTCCTCGTCGCGGCGCTCGCCCTGCGCGTCGTCTCGATCGAGGCAGACGCACCGACCGACGTCGGCCGCGACCTCGCACTGTCGACCGACGGCAGCTGGTACACGGCCGCCGCGCTCGACCGAAGGATCCACCGTGATTGCGACATCACCGCGGCCTATGACCGCGCTCCGTACACTCTCTGGGCATCGATCGTCTACGAGCTCTGCGGACCGACCCTGGCGGCGACGAACCTCATCTCGGTGCCACCGGCGCTGATCGCGATCCTCTTCACCGCGCTGACGGCGCGGCAGTTGCGCGGCAACACGGCCGGGCTCCTGGCCGCGGCCTTCCTCTCGTTCAACTACAGCTTCCTGGTCTTCAACCGTAACGCGGTCATCTACTCCTTCCTGGCGATGGTCGCGGCACTCGTCCTCTACCTCGTCGTGCGGACAGAGCGCCGGCGGCAACCGTGGTCGACCATCGCGGCCTGGACGCTGACGCTCGGCGCGATCGTCTCGCTGAAGGAGATCCTCATCCTCCTGCTCCCGGCGCTGCTCGTGGCCCGCCCGATCCGGTGCTGGACAACGCGCTCGCTGCGCGGCCGGCCCCTCCGGACGCTCACCGTCATGGTCGTCGCGTGCATCGTCACCGCGTCGCTCGGCGTGGCTCTCGATCTCCACGTCATCCTCGCCCAGAAGCTGCGCGACTACTTCGGCGACACCGGCGCCCGGGACCTCGTCGACCGCGCCCTGACTCTCGAGGAGCGCACCGGCTTCTACCGGGCGCTCGGCGTGCTCGCGCCGCTCGCCCTGCTCGCGGGGCTCCGGCGCCGTCTCGACCCGGGCGAGCTGCCGCTTCTCGTTGTCGTCACGGCCGGCCTGCTTCTCTTCGCGCCGTTCCGCTACTCGCCGCTGCGCTACCTGGTCGTGCTGTTTCCGGCGGTCTGCGTGCTCGCCGCCTCGACCGTGACGCTGCTTCTCGGTGCGCCGCGAGAGAACCCCGGCAAGCCCGGAACGATCGCCCGGGCACTTCGCGCACTGCTGACGATCTATCTGGCCCACGGCTTCGCGTCGGCGCTGGCCCCCGGATCGACAGCCGCCGCCATGACGCTGTGGCTGCTCGCGTCGACCGGCATCGTGCTGGGCCTGCGAACGACGACGCCGTGGCGACTGCCGAGCGTCGTCACCGCGCCTCGGATCGCGGCGCTGGCGATCGCCGCCGCGCTCGGAGTCGAGATGCTGCGCTGCGGCACGGCGTACGCGGACTCGCGATACACGACACGCGCCGCCGTGCGCGAGGTACCGGCAATCCTGGCGCCCGATGCGGTCGTCTCGGGACTCTTCTCACATCTGCTGACAACCGGGAACCGACTCGATCGCAAGCTCGTCTCGGCCTCGCGATTCGGCGAGGGCGCACTGCGGCGCACCTTCGAGCGCCGCGGGGTGACGCACCTGACCATCGAGGGTGGGGAGCAGCTTCCCGGAATTCTGAGCCACTTCGCGGCCGACGGCGCGGCGCTGCATCACGTCCACACCTTCCACGTCCGGGGGACACCCGTCCTGCTGCTGCGCTTCGAGTTCGCGAGCGCCTTCTACCGACCGTCCACCTACGAGCGGGGCGTCACCGCCCTCGACGCGGGCCGGCACGACGTCGCCGTGCGCCACTTCGAGGCGGCCGCCCGCGAGTTCCCCGACCGTGCAGCGCCCCTCAGTGCCCTGGCGGCCGCCCGGCTGGCGGGCGGCGACCCCGAAGCGGCGATCGAGGCCTGCCGTGCAGCACGGCGGCTGAACCCGTGGGACCTGCGGGCGCTGGGCGTCGAGGCCGACCTTCTGCTGCGCCGTGGTCGCCCGGAGCAGGCCCGCTCACGGCTGGAGGAGATCCGCCGACTGGACCCGGGCAATCGCCCGGTGCTCCGAGCGCTCGAGCGCCTGCGACGCCGCGACCTCGAACCGCCCGGCACCTCCGGCCGCTCGGCGGCGCCGCGCGGCGCGCCCGCCGGCGAGACCCCGACGGTCGACCTTGATCGATCCCGGACTGTGAGATGCACGATCGCAGGGGGGCCGGTCGGCGCCGATTTGACGGTTCGCCGCTCAGCATCGTAGGCTTCGCAGTAGAGCCGGCTTTCCCCGGCGCAGGACGGGGTTTCCCGACCCGAAAGGGGCCCGGGACGGCTCGCAGCAACGAGTGTCGGCGGCGTCGAGATCGGCTTGCGACACGGTCGCGCGGACCATCCGGACTCAAGCTACCCGACGCTCCGACCGACATGGAGAACATGACGACGATGATGACGACCTCGCAGCGCAAGGCTCACGGCCCCCTCAAGCCGACACCGCTCTCGCTGTCCCGTCGGCGCCGTTCTCTGGTCGACGACCCGCAACTGCCGATGATGCCGAACGACCGGCAGCCGCGCGGCAGCTTTCCAGGCAAGGGGATCGACCGCCACCACGTGGCGCGTCCGGCCTGAGTCGGCAGCTTCCGGCTCCCCGAACCGAGCGGGCTCGACACGGACTCCGACAGCGCTTGATCGGTTCGCCCGACCCCTTGATACGGGTCCCGAGGTCGGCTATCGTGCGGGTATCTGTCACCGCGTCGTGAGCTCGCTCGCCGTCGCCGCAAGCGTCGAGTGATGCCGCGCCGCCTTGGAGGGCAGCCGCATGCTCCGGATTCTCGCCGGCGACTCGCGACGGTTCTGTGACGGCGTCTCGCGTCGTTCCTTCCTCGAGATCGGTGGACTGCTCTTCGGAGGGCTGTCTCTGCCGCAGATCCTCGAGGCGCAGGAAGGAGCCAGGCGCCAGGCGCCAGGACGTGATCGTGCAGCGGCGTCCGCCAGGAGACGGCCCGAGAAGGCCGTCATCATGATCTACCTCCCCGGCGGCCCGCCACACCAGGATCTGTTCGACCTCAAGCCGCAAGCGCCGCGCGAGATTCGCGGCGAGTTCCGGCCCATCCCGACCCGGGTTCCGGGAATCGAGATCTGCGAGCTCTTGCCCCGGATGGCGGCCCGCATGGACAGACTGGTGCCGATCCGCTCCATCGTCGGCGCCACCGGTGCGCACTGGGCGCACCAGTGCATGACCGGTCGCACCACGAAGAATTCGCCGCAAGGCGGCTGGCCGGAGTTCGGCTCGATGGTCTCGGAGCTCAAGGGAGCGGTCCGTCCGTCGGTGCCGCCCTTCGTCGGGCTCTCGCCGATCATGAAGCACCGGCCGTACAACAACGGCTATCCGGGCTTCCTCGGTGTCGCACACGCGCCGTTCCGCCCTACCGGCGAGGGACGCGCCGACTTGACGCTCAACGGGGAGATCCGGCTCTCGCGCCTCGACGACCGTCGCACCCTGCTCGCCGGCTTCGACCGCTTCCGCCGCGACACCGACGCCGCCGGCCTGATGCAGGGTATGGACGCGTTCAACCAGCAGGCCTTCGGCATGCTGACCTCGAGCCGCATCGCCGAGGCGCTCGACCTCGATCGAGAGGACCCTCGGGTGCGCGAGCGCTACGGCAAGGGCACGACGAAGGTCCAGGGCGACGCCGCCCCGCGCATCACCGAGCAGTTCCTCATGGCCCGGCGTCTGGTGGAGGCGGGCGTGCGCTGCGTCACCCTGAGCTACAGCTTCTGGGACTGGCACGGCGGCAACTTCGAGAATGCCCGGCGGAATCTTCCGGATCTGGACCAGGGCGTCTCGGCACTCGTCGACGACCTTCACCACCGTGGCCTCGACGAGGACGTGACGGTCGTAGTGTGGGGAGAGTTCGGCCGCACGCCGAAGATCAACAAGAACGCCGGCCGGGATCACTGGCCCGCGGTCTCCTGCGCGCTGCTCGCCGGCGGCGGCCTGCGCACCGGACAGGTCATCGGCTCGACCGACAGCAACGCGGCCGAGGCGAAGGACCGACCCGTCCACTTCCAGGAGGTGCTGGCGACGGTCTACCACAACCTCGGCATCGACGTCACCACGGCCACCGTACGCGACTACAACGGCCGACCCCACTACCTCGTGGACGCCGGCCGACTGCCGATCGCCGAGCTGATCTGAGACGCCCCACGACGACCCTGGGAGACCGGCCCTTTTCGTCCAAGTCGTGATGGCTTTCCGGTTTGGAAAGCCGTATCGTGATGGGCCGGTAAGCCGATCGCGCGGCGAATGAAGGGGCGTCTACGAGCCACCGTCCAAGGTCCGATGCCGTTCGCCGGCCTCGCGACCCGGGGCGCGATCTCGAGGACGAAACCGAGAATCGACACGCAGGCTGACAGTCACCGTCAGCGGGTGCAGGAAGCCTGGTGATCTCAGAAGGAGGATGCAGGTGAAACGTAACACCTCTCGTCGTGAATTTCTCAGAAACTCCGCGATGGCGGGCGTGGGGATGTGGGTCGGTAGCACGGTCGTCGGCTCGCCCCGGTCCCCGAACGAGAAGCTCAACGTCGCCTGCGTCGGCGTCGGCGGCAAGGGCTTCAGCGACATGCAGGCGTGTCGCGGCGAGAACATCGTCGCGGTCTGCGACGCCGACTGGAACCGCGGCAAGCAGGGATTCAAGGTCGTCCCCAAGGCGGATCGCTACAAGGACTACCGCAAGATGCTCGAGCGCAAGGACATCGACGCGGTCACCGTGTCGACGC
>CAYMLL010000262.1:0-11085 GCA_964390645.1 uncultured Planctomycetia bacterium
TCGCCTTCCGGGAGATCGCCTTCCGGGAGATCGCCTTCCGGGAGATCGCCGTCCGGAACGACGGAGCTTCCAGGCTTGTCGTCGTTCGTGAGCTGCACTCGGACCGCGGTCTCGATCAGCGAAGGACTCCCATCCCGATCGCCAGTGCGGGGATCGCCAGTGCGGGGATCGGAGCCGTCCGGGACGCGTGCGGTGCTACCGGCGAAGTGGTCGAAGCCGGCCAGGGGTGGGAGCGCGACGTCCGACTCCGAAATCAGGCTGGTCAGCGAGCCTTCCCAGTCGGCGGCGAGAAGCAGGTCGACACCCGGATTCTGGCGCTTCACCTGGCAGGAGCACGGACCGACCAGGAAGCTGGCGGCGTCGGCGAGGTTCTCCTCGGTGATGCCGTCGCCGACGTACGCCCACAGCGCGCGGCCCCGACCGAAGACGGGAAAGACCATCGGCTTGAGCCCCTCGTCGGCGAGATCCTCCTCCGTGGCGAGCAGCTGTTCGACAAAAGCCGCCTCCGCGGCGTTCCGGCGCGACAGGCGCAGCGTCGAGAAGGCTATCTTGAGCTCGAGCTTCTCGAAGAGAATCGTGCTGTCGGGGTCGATGAGCTCCTGGGCGACGTCGTCGGTCGGCTGCTCTGGCAGTTCGAGGCGCTTCTCGAGCTTGCGGAGCGCCGACTGGAGCGTGGCGAAGGACTCATCGTCGGCCTTCGTATCGCCGGTCTCCAGAAAGACCCACACCGCCGTATCCCCGGCGACGATGCGCTCGACAATCTGGCGACGTGCCGGCGAGTCGACGGTTCTCGCGTACTTCTGGAGGGCCGACTTGTCGCGAAGGTCACCACGCCAGACGATTTTCGGCGGACCCTGATCGAAGGGAGTGACCAGCGCGATGTGGGGCAACTTCATCTCGCCGAGCCCGTTGTGAATCGCGCGGACCTCCTTCTCGACCTCGCCGTCGAGATCGATGGCGGTGACGCGGATGTTCGCCGGCGTCTTGCCGGCGAGGTGCAGGCCGTCGACCGTGACGCGATCTTCCGCCGTCAGACGGCCCTTGTGGAAGACGAGGGCGTGGTAGGCGTCGGGCTCCCAGCGCTCGAGGGCGTAGCGGAAGACCGGGACCGAACAGGCGTCAGCCCGGGTCGGAAGGAGCAGCAGCGTCGGAACGACGGTCAGCGTCGCGATGAGAGCGAGGTGGGTTCTTCGGGGGTCGAGTCGCATCGGGTAGGGCTCCGACGGGAACGGGCAGAGCGGGCTTCACGCCAAGAGGACAGCCGCCAGTGTATCAGGTTGCGAGGAAAGGGAACATCTCGGGCTTCAGATCACCACCGGAGACGCCGGAGCGAACGGATCCACCGGGATCACGGGGGCGTCGGCGATTCCGCGGCTGGCTGCATCGCCCGCGGGCCGCTATCCTGGCTACAATGACGCCGACTCGCGGAGCCCCATCGAACAACGTCGCCGCGACGCCTCGTCCCGCTTCCGGCGTGCTGGCGCTCGCGGTGCTGTGCGCGTCGGGGGCGCTGGCGGACTGGCCCGCCTGGCGATCCGACGCACGCCGCAGCGCGGCGACGCGTTCACCCGTCGTCGCGGCGCCGACGCGGCTCTGGACACGAGAGCTCCCACCCCTCGAACCCGCGTGGCCGGACGCTCCGCGCCTCGACTTCGACGTCGCGTATCAGCCGATCGCCGCCCGTGGGCTCGTCTTCGTCGCATCGTCGAGAAGTGACAGTGTCACGGCGTTCGACGCGAAGACCGGGGAGGAGCGCTGGCGCTTTCATGCCGGAGGGCCGGTGCGCTTCGCTCCGGCATGGAGCGACGGTCGTCTCTTCTTCACCTGCGACGATGGTTACCTCTATGTGCTGCGGGCTCGCGACGGCTCGCTCCTCTGGCGTCGTCGCGGAGGGCCGGCGGAGCGCTGGGTCGTCGGCAACGGCAGGCTCGTGTCGTCCTGGCCCGCGCGCGGCGCTCCGGTGGTCGTCGACAACGTCGTGTACTTCGGCGCCGGCATCTGGCCGTTCATGGGGGTCTTCGTTCACGCGCTCGATGTTGTCGACGGCCGTACGGTGTGGACGAACGACGCCAGCGGCTCCATCTTCGTCGATCAGCCTCACGACAGTCCGGCCTTCGCCGGCCTCGCCCCTCAGGGCTACCTCGCCCTGCACGGGGATGCGCTCCTCGTGCCGAACGGCCGCGCGACTCCGGCGTGTCTCGATCGCGCCACCGGCGCTCTGCGCTACTTCGAGCCGGGTCGCAACT
Organism: uncultured Planctomycetia bacterium; assembly: GCA_964390645.1. GTDB lineage: Bacteria > Planctomycetota > UBA8108 > UBA8108 > UBA8108 > CAYMLL01. The sequence goes on from CAYMLL010000262.1 coordinate 2,247, forward strand.
CGCGCACCGAGGACTACCGCGTGGCCGTGTTCGCCGAGCATTTCGTCAACGGTGACGATCTGCAGCGTCTCGACAGCGGATCCACGGTGGATACGCTGGTCGTCAAGGGCAGCGCGTTCGACGATCGCCGGTCGTACTCCTCCACGTGGCAGCTCACTCGTCGAGGCGAGCAGGCGACGCGCCAGCTGACGATCGTCGGTCGACGTCTGCGGCCCGATGTCGAGCTCGACCCACGTCACTTCGTCGCCGAGTGGGACGAGGAAGCGGCGAGGCGGCGCTACCGGGTGGAGATTCGGCCCGGGGAGTCGCACCGGATCTGGCGGCTGCCGATCGAAGGTGACGGGGGCGTTGGTGAGGCGCTGGTGCCTCTCGGCTTCGCGATCTCGCCGCGGTACAAGATTCCGGGCGGGGCTCGTCGGCGCGCCGCGGTCGTCCGCTTCGCCGAGTCCGCAGTCGGCCGTCGGGGGAGGGTGGTCCGTGAGGTCGGGCTGGCGCTGGATCGAAGGAGCTGGAAGCTGGACGCCTTCTCGAGGATCCGTGTCGAGCTCTCCGTGACCCGGCTTCTCGGACTCGAGGATGCCGACGGTGAAGCGTACGACGACGAGGAAGCCGGCGGTGATCCGGGCTCCGACCGCGAGCGCTTCGAGGGTCGCCTTCCGGGTGTCGAGGAGCGACGGCGGGGTGGTGGTGTGACCCGGGAGACGCTCGCCTCCGACCCGCCCGTGGGTCTGGCTCCTGCCGAACGCCTCGTCGAGGAGTGGAGCTTCGTCGAGGAGACGAACGGGGAGCCGGCGCTTCTTCGGGGCGTCGACAGGGGGCGTGTCGACGCGATCGGCGCGGTGACCATCCGCGCCGGCGAACAGATCATCGTCGCGGCTCCCGGGGAGATGCTGGCGCTGACGCCGCCACCGGCGTCCGGAATCGGCGCACGCCGCGACCCGCGGGTCGACTGGCGTGTTCCGCTCGACGGGGTCCCGGCAGGGCTCATCGCGTCGGGGGGGCGCCTGGTCGTTTCCCTGCTCGACGGCCGCATCGTCTGTTTCGGCGAGCGATCCGGCGTGTCCGAGAACCGTGCGCCGCGGCGATACGGTCTCCCCGAGCCTCGTCGCGAGTCCAGGCTCCGCGATCCGGCAGGTGACCTCGCCCGACGTCTCCTGCGGGCCGGTGGACACGAGTCCGGGTTCGCGCTCGTTCTCGGCGCCAACGGGGACCTCGTCGAGGCCCTCGTCGAGGAGTCAGCGCTGCGCGTCGTTGTCCTGGACCCGGACGCCGATCGTGGCGAGGCTCTGCGACAGCGGCTTGACCGCGGCGGCTGCTACGGATCGCGAGTCACCGTCCGGACCTGGAGCATCGATCGCGCGCCTCTTCCTCCGTACCTCGCGAGTCTCGTTCTCGTCGGCCATCCCGACGCTCTCGGCGTCGACTCGATCTCGCTCGCACTGGAGCCGCTGGCGCGCGTGCTGCGCCCGTGGGGAGGCGCGGTTTGCCTGCGACTTGACGACCAGGACCGCCGCGTGCTGGATCGAGTGGTTGCGGACGTCGGACGGGTCGACCTGCGCGTCGAGACCACCGGCGACATCACGGTCCTGCGTCGCGTCGGCCCGCCCCCGGGAGGCGGGAGCTGGACACACCAGTACGCGGACGCCGGAAACACGAACGTATCGAGCGACTCGCTCGTGCGCGCGCCGCTCGGCGTGCTGTGGTTTGGTGGCCCATCGAACGTCGGGATCCTGCCGCGCCACGGTCACGGACCGCGGCATCAGGTGAGCGGCGGTCGCATCATCATCGAGGGGCCGGACATCTTGCGGGCGCTGGACGTCTACACCGGACGGGCCCTCTGGGAGGCTCGACTTCCGGGGATCGGTGCCGCCTACGACAGTACGTCTCACCAGCCCGGAGCGAACTCGCTCGGGAGCAATCACGTATCGACGGTCGACGGGATCTACGTGATCCTCGGCGACCGCTGTGTCCGGCTGGAACCGCGCACGGGTAGAGAGGTGAGCGCGTTCCGGCTGGCTCGCGACGAGGAGAGTGGACGGCCGCGGCGCTGGGGTTGTCTCGTGGTGTCGGAGGATCTTCTCGTCGCGGGCGCGTCACCGATGGAGTTTGCGGCGGTGGACTTCGATCGGTACGACGTGGAGGACGTCCCGGACCACGACGTGAACATGATCACCGGAGCCCTCCGATCCCTGAAGGGCTTCCGGTTTCGCGACCGGGGCCTTCTTCAGCCGCGTTGGGACTGGCTCGTGGGGACGCTGAACCTGGCGCTCGACGACCTCCAGCTTTCCTCGCGTGTGCCCCAGGAGGTACGGCGTCAGGGCGATGGGGAGGTCGAGGGGCTGATCGCGGAGATCGATGCCTACAGGGGGACGCGCCCCGTGGACGCGCCGGCCGACGACGCTCTTCGTGCGCTCCACCGCCGGCTTCTTCATACCCTCGAGTCGTCCATCCCGGACATTCGTGTTCCGAGAGTCGGTGCGAAGAAGGTATGGGACGGCACGGCCAGCCGGGACATCGTGGCGATCGACCGTCACAGTGGCCAGGAGCTGTGGTCGCGTCGGGCGGAACGCTCGTTCCGGCACAACGCACTCTGTGTCGGCGCGGGGAAGGTCTTCGCGGTCGACCGTCTGCCGGAGGCGATCGCTCGACGCCGCAAGCGACGCGGGCGCGGAGACACCGCGTACGCGCGGCTGGTGGCGCTCGATCTCCGCAGCGGGAGGGAGCTGTGGTCGGCGTCGAAGAAGATCTTCGGGAGCTTTCTCTCGTACTCGAAGGAGCACGACATCCTCGTCGAGTCCGGACGCCCGTCGCGCGACACGCTGCCGGACGAGAAGGGCGATCGGCTCGTCGCGTACCGGGGCTCCACCGGTGAGGTTCTGTGGGACGTGAACGCCAAGTACAGCGGCCCCGTGATGCTCTGGCACGATCGGATCATCGCGCAGGGGCGGTCCTTCAGTCTGCTGAGCGGTGAGACGCTGCGGCGGGTCAATCCCCTGACCGGGGCCGAGCAGAGCTGGGCCTTCTCGCGCATGTACGGCTGCAGCTCGGCGGTCGCCAGCGAGCACCTGCTGACGTTTCGGTCCGCCGCGGCGGGGTACTTCGACCTGTCGATCGAGGGTGGTACAGCCAACCTCGGGGGTTTTCGCCCGGGCTGCACCCAGAACCTGATCGTCGCCGATGGTGTCCTGACCGCGCCGGACTACACCCGGACCTGCTCGTGCAGCTACCCGAACCAGTCCTCGATCGGGCTGGTGCACGACCCGGAGGTCGAGCTCTGGACCTTCGACTCTCTCGAGGTCGGCGGGCGTCGCGTCGAGCGGCTGGGGCTCAACTTCGGCGCTCCCGGCGACCGTCGAGCGAACGACGGCACCTTGTGGCTGGAGCATCCGGTCGTCGGCGGGCCCTCGCCGCAGATCGAGGTGCAGATCGAGCCGACGGGGGTCCGGGTCTTCCGCTCGCACTCCAGCAGCGTCGTGGGAGATCTCCCCTGGGTGGGCGCGTCGGGACTCGAGGGAGTGAAGCGGGTCGGAGTGCGGGTGCTGCCACGGGACGCGCCGGGGTCCGCGCGTCGCTATCGAGTGCGCCTCGTCTTCGCGGAGCCCGGTGGCTCGTTGCCGGATCGGCGTGTCTTCGACGTTGTTGCCGGTGGTCGCGTCGTTCTGCAGGGCGTTGACGTGGCGCAGGCAAGCGGGGGAGCGCGGCGGGTTGTCGTCCGGTCCTTCGAGACGGTGATCCGTGACCATCTCGACCTGCGGTTTGTCCCCACGGGAGGCGACAGCTCGGCGGCACCGATCCTCTCGGGTCTGGCGCTCGACGCCCTCGAGTGACCCCGCGGTAGAAAGCCGCGAGACGTGCGGGCTAGCGCCGCAAGGTCGCCGTCGAGGTGGTCGTTCGCGCCGTGGGGGCGCCGAGTGCCTCACCGACGACGTTGACGGACAGCACCGTCGCGACGATCAGCAGGCCGGGCAGCGTCGGCACCCACCAGACACCGTCCATCAGGGCTGCGCGGCCGGAGTGGATGATGTTGCCCCAGGTGGGGGTCGACGCCGGGACCCCGAAGCCGAGGAAGGACAGCGCGGCCTCGAGCAGGATGGCGTCGGAGACCCGCAGCGTCGCGGCGACCAGGATGGGACCGGTCGCGTTCGGCAGAACGTGAGCGAAGATCGTGCGAAGGCTCCCGGCGCCGAGAGCCCGCGCTGCGACGGTGAAGTCGAGCGCTCTGAGCCGCTGGCACTCGGCGCGGACGAGGCGTGTGACGCTCATCCAGCCGGTGGCTCCGAGGACCAGCACCACGACGGCGGGATTGATCTGCTGTCCCCACGCCGTGACGAAGAGCAGGACAAGCACCAGCCGGGGAAAGGCGACGAAGACGTCGACGAGCCGGAGGACGACCGCGTCGAGGGCCCCGCCGAAGTACCCGGCGAGCGCACCGAGCACCGTGCCGACCGAGACCGCGATCGTCATCGCCGCGAAGCCGACGGCCAGCGAGATCCAGGCGCCATGGAGGATGCGGCTGAGGAGATCCCGGCCGCTGCGGTCGGTGCCCAGCAGGTGGAAGTCACGACGAACCGGAAGGTCGCGGTCGCCGACGCGCAGCATCTCGATTCTTGCCGCGCCGCGTCTCCAGCCTCGAGCGGGCTCTCCGAGCTCCCGCAGCGGCACGCGTCTGGCCACGAAAGCCTCGCCGCGGTGAAGCACGATGTGGTCGCCATCGAGCTCCCAGCGCGTGCACCCGATCTCACCGAGCACGGGATGACCGAAGACGGTGACCGTCTCCAGCGGCGAGCGGTGACGGTAGGGCGGGGAGTCCTCCGGAAGGAAGGTCGGATCGTAGGGTGCAAGGATCGGACCGAGAGCGGCGACCAGCACCAGGGACGACAGCACGAGGCTTGCCGCCGCGGTGCTGCGGGTCGCGAAGAGGACGGCGAGCGCACGGCGCAGGGAGCCGTGTCCGGCGGTAGGGAGCCGGGGTCGTCGGGGCGGGCTCATCGCAGGCGCACCCTCGGATCGACGATGGCGTGGAGAATGTCGGCGACGAGGCTTCCGATCACGACGACAACGGACGATATCAGGACGATCGCCGTGACCAGCAGGTCGTCCTTTCCGGCGACCGCCTCGAGAAGCTCCCGTCCCATCCCGGGCCACGAGAAGATCGACTCGATCACGACCGATCCGGAAACGAGAAACGGCAGGCTGAGGCCGAGCAGGGTGATCGTCGGTGCGAGCGAGTTCGGCAGGGCGTGTCGGATGATCACGCGGCGTTCGGCAAGACCCTTGGCGCGAGCCGTGCGCACGAAGTCCTGATCGAGGGTGTCGATCATCGCGGCCCTCTGGAAGCGTGCGGTCGCGGCGGCCCCACCGACGCCGAGAACCAGCGCCGGCAGCGCGAGGTGGTGGAGAAAATCGATGAAGCCCGCGAGGTCGGCGTTCCAGGTCTGTCCCGGGGTGTTCATCCCGGCGGTGGGGAAGATCCGCCACGAGACGCCGAGGAGAAAGACGGCGACCAGGGCGACCCAGAACGTCGGCATCGAGTAGACGAACAGCGAAGCGGATGTGATGCGGCGGTCGAGTGGTGATCCTCGCCGTGCGGCGCACAGGGCTCCGAGCCCGACGCCGAGGAGGAAGTCGATGATCAGGGCGGCTCCGGCGAGGAGCAGAGTGTTCCGCAGGGGCACGAGGAGAAAGGCGCCGATGGGGCTCCTGCGGGAGACGGAAAAGCCCGGGTCGAAGGTGAGCCCGTCGGACTCCGACCAGAACATGCGGCGAAGCTGTACGAGGTACCGCTCGTGCGCGGGCCGGTCGTAGCCCCACTCCTCCCGCAGTCGTTCGACGTCTCCGGGGTCGGTTCTGGGATCGAGGAGCAGATCGCTGAACGGATCTCCGGGGGCGAGATTCACCGTGAAGAACGTCATGGTGTAGACGCCCCAGACGATCAGGAGCCCGATCAGCGCGCGGCGAACGACGTACGCGGTCACGTGTCCAGAAAGACCTCTCGCATCAATCAGTCAGAGAACCACCATGTGGGAAGGTTGTCGTAGACGCTGACGATCGTCGCGCGCACGTTCTGGAGGCGCTTGTTGCACGCTGCGATCCCCCGCTCCTCGTAGAGCATCGTCACCGGTTGGTCCCGGTGGATGATCACCTGGATCTCGTCCCACAGCTTCTTCGCTTCTGCCGGGTCGAAGACGTGCCGCACGCGCTCCAGGAGGGCGTCAACCTCCGGGCTCTCGTACTGCGCGAAGTTCGCGCCATCGCCGATGGAGCGTGAATGAAAGAACGGCCAGAGGTCGACCTTGGTCGGAGCGTTCATCCCCAGAAGGGCGGCGTCGAAGGAGTGCTCCCGGATCACCTTGACGGAGAGGTCGCGGCGGGGAACGAGGGTCACGGTGACCGTGACGCCGATCTCCTCGAGTCGTCTGCGAATGTCCTCACAGATGTCGGCGCGGGTCCGGTGCCCCTGGTTCGACAGGAGCTCGAACGCGAGGGGCTCTCCGTCGCGCTCGAGGACGCCGGTCGAGCCGGGAGCGAATCCAGCTTCCGCCAGGAGGCGTCGGGCGGTGTCCTGGTCGAAGGGGAGTGGCCGGATGTCCTTGTTGCTGGCCCAGAAACAGGACGGTACGGCCGCGGCCGCTACCTTCGACCTCTGCGAGAACTCGGCAGCGACGATGTTCGTCCGGTGGATCGCGTGAGTCATGGCGGTACGGACTCGCGGGTCGTCGAAGGGCGGCCGGCGGTTGTTCCAGGCGACGAAACCGTAGCTGCGCGACTGGTAGGTCAGCACGCAGGTCGCAGGGTTCGTCTTCACCCGCGCTGCCTTGTCGAACGGCACCTTTCGCAGGACGTCGAGCTCGCCGGAGATCAGCGCCTCGATCATCGGGTCGGTGCTCGCGAAGGCGCGGAAGTGAACCCGCTCGATGTACGGCTTTCCGTCGTCCCAGAAGTCCGGATTGCGTACCAGGGTGACGAGCTCGTTGTGCTTGTAGGCCTCGAGGCGAAAAGGGCCTCCTCCGACCTTCGCCAGCTCGATCCACTTGCCCGCCCGTGTGCTCCAGGTCTCGAAGGGGATCTTCGAGAGGATGTGTTCCGGGACGATGTAGATGTCCGAGATGTCCAGGAGGTTGTAAGGAGAGCCCGTCGCGAAATGGACCTCACACTCGCGGGGCCCGTGGATCTCGACGTCCTCGACGTTCGTGACCAGGGAGCGGTGTCTCCAGTTGATCAGCTTGCTGCGGGCGGCCTCCCACGAGAACCGCACGTCCTCGGCGGAGATCGGCGTGCCGTCCGACCATCTCGACTCTCGCAGGGTCAGCTGAACGGTCTTGCCGTCTGCCGAGGGCTTCCAGCTCTCGGCGATGTTCGGTCGCAAGGTCGGGGGGCCCTGGTGGGCGTTGGGCTCCTCGTACGCCAGACGGGGAAAGATCAGGTCGAGGACGTTGCGCTCCTCCGCTCCCACCGTGGACACGTAGGGATTGAAGGAGTCCATGTCCCCGAAGAGCGCCAGACGGAGCTCGCCGCCACGTCGAGGCTCGCTACCCTCGCGCGCCGGCTTCCAGACCCACGCGCCGTCGCCGTGATACTCGTCCGGACCCGAGAGCCAGCCGGCGTCCGGGTCGTCGCTGTCGAGCAGCTTGACGATACCGACCACAGCGGCGACTCCGACGGCGACGAGAGCGAACAGGATCTTCGCCGTACGACTTCGGTTCTTGCCCGGGGGGAGGGGCTGGGAGTGGCTCATGGCGTCAACGAGGTCCGTGGATTCGCTCCACGACGACCCAGTATGCGACGGAGAGCCTTGCGGGCGCATCCGTTCTCCGGGGAAAATCACTTTGCGGACTTTTCTTTCCCCGCTCCGAAAGGCTCGTCGGCGGGTGCGGCGACGGACAGCCACAGCCGCCGTGCAGTCCGCCGTGTGCCCGGAAATCGGACTTCGGCCTCCCGTGTCGTGGTCTCTCCGTCGCTGTTCTCCGACCTGCCGACGATGCGCAGCGGCGCCACGAAGGGGCCGAACGCGGCGTCGAAGGAGAGCTTGACGACCTTGGCGCTCGGCTTTCCGTTGGTGGAGCGGACGGATGCGACCCGGACGCCCGGAGGGAGGTCCACGCCGGCGACCTCGATCTCGCCGGCGAATCCGTCGTCGCGGTGCACGGTCACGGAGAGCTCCGCCGGCTTTCCAGGGGCCAGAGCTATCTCGGTCACGGCGACCTCGAGACGGAAGCCGGGACGCGGTGGGGTGACGTCGAGGCGGTAGACGTACCTCAGCCCGCCGTGCCTGTAGAGATCGCGCAGCTCGATCCGGAACTCACCGTTCGCGGGCGCCGCGAAGACCGTCTCGCAGTCCTTGCCGCCTCCGGAGTCGTCGGTGCGAACGAGCTGCTTCCCGGTTCCGTCGAGCACCCGGAGCACCGGATCGAGCAGGGAGCCGAGCTGGCGGGCCATCACGCGAAGACGGACACGCTCGCCTTTCTTCATCCTTACCGTGTAGATATCGAGCTCCGCCGAACGCGATATGTGACCGGAGATCGTGATCGGGGGCTCGATCGTGCGAGCGGCGCCCACGGCGATGGACGACTCGACTTGACTCGGTCGATCGACGACGGACAGCGGTGCCAGATTCGCCACTTCGCCCTCCGTCGTCGGGAGCACATGGCTGCTCGCCTGCCGGACGAGCCCTACCCGACGGGACGCCTCCGGGATGTTCCAGCCGACGAGCTCAACCTCTCCTAGCTCTCCGCGCGACACGCACAGCGGTTCGCTGTGGTCGACGAAGGCGCCGGTCGTGAGTGTCATGCGGTAGACAAAACCCTCCGCGCCGGCGAAGCCGATGGTCGAGTTGGGCGTG
>CAYMLL010000263.1:0-1183 GCA_964390645.1 uncultured Planctomycetia bacterium
GTGCCTCGCCTACAGCAACGACCGGGGCCGCACGTTCACCGAGTACGAGGGCAACCCGGTCGTCAAGCACAACGGTCGCGACCCGAAGATCATCTGGTACGCGCCGGGCGAGCACTGGGTGATGGCGGTGTACAGCCAGCACGAGAAGAAGCGGACCGTCGCCTTTCACTCCTCGAGGAACCTCCGGGACTGGAGGCTCGAGAGCCGCCTGGACGGCTACTACGAGTGCCCCGAGCTCTTCGAGCTGCCGGTCGATGACGATGCGCGGAAGACACGCTGGGTCGTCTTCGCCGCCGACGCCCGCTACGTCATCGGCGACTTCGACGGCAAGGTCTTCACTCCGCTTCACGAGGGCAAGCACCGCGTCCACCACGGCAGCTACTACGCATCGCAGACCTTCAGCAACGCCCCGGATGATCGGCGGATCCAGATCGGCTGGGCGCGTATCCCGATGCCGGGCATGGCGTTCAACCAGGCATTCAGCCTGCCGCACCGGCTGACGCTTCGTACGACCGACGCTGGCGAGCGCCTCTTCGCGGAGCCCGTGCGCGAGATCGAGAAGCTGTACCGGCGCAAGCACGCCGTCGAGGACCGACCGCTCGACGGCAGCCGGACGGTCGACCTGGCCGTCTCCGGGGAGCTCTTCGACGTCCGCGCCGGCTTCGAACTCGGGGGCGCCGGAGCCGTCGGCGTCGACATCGGCGGCAACCGCATCACCTACGACGTCGCGGCGAAGAAGCTCGCGGGCGCGGACCTCGCACCGGTCGACGGCAAGGTCGAGATCCGCGTCCTCGTCGACCGCCCGATGCTCGAAATCATCGGCAATCGCGGCCGCGTCTACATCACCGGCGGACGCGGCGAGCGCGGCGAGGTCGCCGCGATCCGCGCCTTCGCCACCGGCGGCGAGGCCCGGCTGCTCCGCCTCGAGGCCCACGAGCTGAAGTCGATCTGGAGAAAGCGCCCGAAGTCCGCGTCCGACGACACCGGCAGGTGAAGGTCTTCAGCACCAAGGGCCAGTCCCGACCCACGGACCCGTCCGACACGCGGGGCCGCGGATGCAGCGACGCAGCCGGCGGGCGTCGAGACATGCGGGCCAGTGCCGGGATCGCACCAGTCCGTGGTACTCGCCCGCCGCCAGCGCGCCGCGGGGTCTCCACGACCCCCCCCCGCACCCCGCGCCCCC
>CAYMLL010000263.1:1193-2311 GCA_964390645.1 uncultured Planctomycetia bacterium
GCCGGCGACACCGGGGGCCCTCGCAGATCCCCGTGGTGTCGCCGGCGGCCGCGGGCTCGCAGGGTCCGAGGATGGACCGGTCTGCCTCTGCCCCCGGAGCCGGGAAACGACGCACCGGCTCGACAGACGAGCTCGGCGCCCGTAGCCTGCAAGGACCGCGTCGCTCGTGGGAGCGGATCCCTCGAGCAGAAGGCCGGGGTGATGCGCGCCATCGCCCTGACGGCTGACGCGTTATCGAGAGCGACCCCGAACACGAGGAGCCGATCGTGGACCCCAGCTACGAGGACATCGCCGGGATGATCGATCACTCGCTGCTCAACCCGACACTGACGCGGGTGCAGCTGGAGGACGGGTGCCGGCTGGCCCGAGCCTACGACGTGGCCAGCGTCTGCATCCTGCCGTACGCGCTGGCGCGATGCGCCGAGCTGCTGGCCGGCAGCGACGTGCGCGCGAGCACGACCATCGGCTTTCCGCACGGCGGGAACGCCACCGCGGTCAAGATCGCCGAAGCGGAGCAGGCGCTGCGCGACGGCGGCGAGGAGCTCGACATGGTCGTCAACATCTCGCGGGTTCTCGGCGGCGACTGGGATCCCGTGACCAGGGAGATCGAGGCGGTCACGACGGCGACGCACGCGGCCGGGAGGAAGGTCAAGGTCATCTTCGAGAACTGCTATCTCGAGGACGAGCACAAGATCCGACTCTGCGAGATCTGCGGCGAGCTGAACGTCGACTGGGTGAAGACCTCCACCGGCTACGGCACGGGCGGCGCCACGGACGACGACCTGAGGCTCATGCGGACCCACTCGCCCGAGCACGTGCAGGTGAAGGCGGCCGGCGGCGTCCGCACGCTCGACCGGCTCATCGAGGTTCGCTCCATCGGCGTGACACGCGTCGGAGCCTCGGGCACCGCGGTGATCCTCGACGCCTGCCGCGAGAAGCTCGGGCTCCAGCCGATCGACCCGGCGCGCCACGATGAGCCGTGAAGGGGCAGCAGGACTCCAGACCCGTCAGAGAGGCGAGAACCGGACCATGAAGAGCTTCCAGGACCGTCGGCCCTCACTCTCGTGCGCCCTCCCCGTCGCCGTCGCCTCGTGCTGTCTTGCCCCCGCGCAGGCAAC
>CAYMLL010000263.1:2321-11083 GCA_964390645.1 uncultured Planctomycetia bacterium
GCGTGGCCGCCCGGGGGCCCCCTCCCGGGCGGGCGCGGGGGCGGGGGCGGCCGCCTGGGGGGTTCTGCCCGCGGGCGAAGGCCCGCCCGCCGACACCACCGGCCCACGTCTCCCCAACATCGTCTTCTTCCTCGTCGACGACCTCGGCTGGAGTGACGTGGGCTGCAACGGCGGCCGCTTCTACGAGACGCCGAACGTCGATCGCCTCGCCCGCGAGGGCGTGCGCTTCACCCGGGCCTACGCGGCCTGCCATGTCTGCTCGCCGACTCGCGCCAGCATCCTGACCGGCAAGTACCCCGCGCGGCTCCACCTGACGGACTGGCTGCCGGGTCGCAGGGACTTCCCCTTTCAGACCCTCGAGGGCGCCGAGATCCACCAGCAGCTGCCCGACGCGGAGACCACCCTTGCCGAGGCGCTGAAGACCCACGGCTATCGCACCGCCATCTACGGCAAGTGGCACCTGGGCGAGGAGCCCTCGGGACCCCGGAAGCACGGGTTCGACGTGCAGGTGCCCCGGTGGAACAAGGGATGGCCACGAGCGGGATATCACTCGCCGCTGCGCCTCGATGGCCTCGAAGACTCTCCGGGCGACTATCTGACCGACCGCCTCACCGACGAGGCGCTGGGCTTCATCGAAGAGAACAGGAGCCGGCCGTTCTTCCTGTATCTGTCGCACTTCGCGGTCCACGACCCGATCCAGGGCCGGGCCGACCTGGTCGCGAAGTACCGCGACAAGCTGCGACAGACCGAGCGGCCGCGGGGTGCGGCCTTCGTGCTCGAGGGCAACCCGGACGAGCCGCAGCCGACTCCTCGCCGCCGGCTCGACGAGCTGATCGAGCAGCCCTCGCATCAGGGCTACCGGGTGCTTCCCGGGCGCACGGTCAAGATCAAGCAGCGGCAGGACAACGTCCAGTTCGCCGCCATGGTGGAGTCGATGGACCAGAGCCTCGGCCGTGTCCTCGCCAGGCTCGACGGGCTCGATCTCGAGGCGCGGACGATCGTGGTCTTCTTCTCGGACAACGGCGGCATGTCGGCGGCGAACTTCGGCAATCCCCGCCGGGTGGTGTCCGGAGCCCGACTCGACACGGCGTACTCGACCTCCAACCTGCCCCTGCGAGCGGGCAAGGGATGGCTCTACGAGGGAGGCATCCGCGTACCGATGATCGTCAAGTGGCCCGGCCACGGAAAGCCGGGCGCCGTCTGCGAGGAGCCGGTCGTCAGCACCGACTTCTATCCGTCGATTCTCGAGATGGCGGGGCTGCCCGCCCGACCGCGGCAGCACCTGGACGGAGCGAGCTTCGCGCCGGCGCTGAAGGGTGAACCCTTCGCGCGCAAGGCGATCTACTGGCACTTCCCGCACTACAGCAACCACGGCATGCAGAGCCCGGGCGGGGCCGTCCTGTCGGGAGACTACAAGCTCCTCGAGTACTTCGAGAACAGCCGTGTGCAGCTCTTCAACCTCGACAAGGACCCCGGCGAGCGGAACGACCTCGTGAAGGCGCAGCCGCAGAAGGCCTCCGAGCTGCTGTCGGCGCTGCGGGCCTGGCGCAAGGAGGTGTCGGCTCGCATGCCGCGGGTGAAGCGGACCGGCTCGTGAGCAAGATCAGCCTCGACTCCGCCCCCGGGGCCCGTCCGGGCGCCGACGCCGTCACCGTCGCTGCGCGGGCCGGGCGCCGAGCACACCGGAAGGCGGTCGGCGGGCGGCTTGTTCGATCTTGCTCTTGGACATCGCCGGTCCTCTCGTGACACAATCAAGGCCGCGACAACGGCTTCGAGGCGACCCGGCTGTTCGCCCGACCGTCCCTCCGATGGTGTCTTGTCGGTATTTCCACGATGATGCCCGACCTCGACGATCCCGCCGGGACGCAGGACGCAGGTCCCTCTCCAGAGCTGCCCACCAGGCGACGGACAGGGGCGACGGCTGTCGTGATCTGGGCGCTCGCCGGCTGGACCTGCGCGGACACCGTATCGGCGGACTCGTGGAACCATCCGACGTTCGGCTACGTCGGTCGCTGGAGACAGTACCACCGCAACTCGAGGCGCATCGGGCTCGGGACGGCCACCCTGATCGCTCCGAGGTGGGCCTTGACGGCGAAGCACGTCGCCCAGTTCAAGATCGACCGTCCCAACGGCGGCAGCGCGGTGATACGCTTCGGAGGCGGCAGGGTCGAGCGCCAGGTCGCGCGGGCCTACCCGGCTCCCGGAGTGGACATCGCCCTGGTGGAGCTCCGCAGACCGGTCGGGAACATCGCTCCCGTCGCGCTGCTGAACGGTCGGTTCCGGCGTAACGAAGGCGTCGTCGTGTTCACGATGATCGGCTCGACAGGCGGAGTCCATCACCATCGAAACCGTCGGGGCAGGGGCAACTCGAACGGCAGGGGCTTTCGCCACTCTCGCGACTCGAACGGCCGCCGGCCGGGCAGAGCCGGGGACAGCGGGGGCGCCTGGGTGCTCGAGAGGTTCGGCAACAGCCCCGACGTGCAGTTCTCCGTCATTCACGGTGGTGGCGCGGGTCCGCAGGTGGGCCCGCTCCAGAACTGGATCCGCCGGAAGATGGCCGACTCCGGCGAGGAAGCGACGTGGGTTCGCAAGTCGGAGGTCCGCAACGGCACGCGATCGAGTCTCTACAGGTGGACCGGAAGCGGTCGCTTCGGCTCCTGGTACGACATGGGCAACTGGAATCCGAACGGGCGGGCGGGAGCCTTCGGACCGCTCGATCCCGACCCGACGACGACCGTACAGCTGACGTGGAGGGGAGGCCCGCGGGGCTGGCATCACGCCCAGCCGCGGCTGAACCGGAGCTGGAGTCTCGGACATATCGACTTCCGGGCGTCGCGGGATCATGACTTCACGATCCGCAGCCCGAGAAACTGGGACGACACCACCGGAGAGGGTCGAAAGACGATCCTCCTGAACGGCAGCCAGGGTACGGCTGTCACGGCACGGTCCGATCCCGACGGCGCGTTCAGCTACCACTTCGACAGCGGCGTACGGGTCCTGGTGAACGAGGATCTCGACTGGAACGTCCAGGGAGACGAGACGGTCGTCGTGCTCGGCAGGCTCTCGGGATCCGGCAAGATCATCAAGACCGGAAGCGGGACTCTCGCGTTCCGGCAAACGGCGAGCCGCACGACGAACAACGGCACGAACCCGCTGGAGATCCACGACGGAACCGTGGAGCTCGCCAAGCAGCCGGGCTCCGACTCGACGATCGCCGCGGACATCCTGATCCTCGGAGCGAACGCCAAGCTGCGAATCGGACAAGACGAGCAGATCGCCGACTCTGTCACCGTGGAGGTCCGCGAGGGGGTCTTTCATCTCGATGGCAAGCTCGAGACGATCGCCTCGCTGCTGGTCGACGACGACGGCGCCCTCGACCTCGAGAGTAGCTCGGCCAGACTGACCGTCGCCGGCGACGCCGTCCTCCACGGCGACCTGATCTGCCACGGCGGCGGCGCGCTGGACGTGCAGGGGACCCTCTCGCTCGCTGCCGCGACCCGCTTCGTCGCGCCGGACTCGCTCCTCGCGGACACCGTCTATACCATCGCCGGCTACGGCACGCTCGACATGGCCGACAAGCTCGGGGGAGACAGCATCCCGGCGACCCACGTCGTCGACTACGGAAGCGGCAGCAACGACGAGATCTCGCTGGTGCCCCGATCCGGCTTCGTCCGCGGCAACTGCAACGGCGATGGCAGGGTCGACATCTCCGACGCCACCTGCACCCTGAACTGGCTGTTCCTCGGCGGGTCGCCTCCCGGCTGCCTCGCCGGCACGAACACCAACGGCGACGGCACCGTCGACATCGCGGACCCGACCTATCTCCTGAACCACCTCTTCCTGGGCGGCGCTGCGCCGCCGGAACCCTATCTGCACTGCAAGACGTCCGACCGCGAGACGGACGTGGAGCTCGGCTGCGCAGAGGGCTCGTGTCCGTGACACACCAACGGACCGCCGGATAACCGCGGCGTCCCGCATCCGACGCCCCGGGTCAGCAGCCACCTCCCGGCGAGGCCGGGAGCGACGACGCGTCACCGCTCTTCGATGGGCAACCTCCTCGGTCGGCGACCCGGACCTGCTCGCACCTACTCGTCCTCCACCACGACCGCGGTGCCGTAGGCCATCATCTCGGCTGCACCGCCCATGATGACGGAGGTCTGGAACTGCAGGCTGATCACCGCGTTGGCGCCGAGCTTCTCCGCCTTTGCGGTCATGCGGTCCAGGGCCTGCTCACGACTCTCGGAGAGCAGCTTGGCGTACTCCGTGACCTCGCCGCCTACCAGGTTGCGCAGGCCGGCCATGATGTCCTTCCCGACGTGACGTGCGCGGATGGCGTTGCCGGACACGAGACCGAGGGTTCGTACGATTCTCTTGCCCGAGACCATCGGACTGGTCACCACGAGCATCTCGTCTTCAGCCATGGATCAATCTTCCACCGAGTTGTACTTGTCCGTCCTGGACGCTTTCAGACGCTGGCTCAACACCACGAAGAACAGGACTGTCAGCCCGATCACGACGGCCGGCACTCCGAGCTTGATGAACCACGGCACGTCGGGATCCTGGATGACGTCGACGATGAACCAGTAGGCGCCCACGCCGTAGACCAGGATCAGGCCGAGGATCACCATCCCCTGCCCCGCTCTCGAGCCGATACGGGTCACCAGATCGTCGGATTTCTCGGCTTCGCTCATCCTTCCTCCGGACCGGAGAACACCGCAAGTCGAGGCAGGCGGTCGACGACGGAGTCGTCGGTCCTTCCGTCGTCAGCGCCTTCGGAAACCGTATCCCGCACACTGCAGCACACGACTTTCCCGGAGTCGAGAGCGACCCGACGGAATTCCAGCTCACGCCCGGATCAGCAGCTCGGAAATGGGCTCCGCGCTCTCCTCGAAAGCGCCCACCGGGCAGCAGAGCTGCTGCAGGATGGCGAGATAATCGTGCGCGCCGCGGATCTGTCCCCCGGCCTTGCGCGCCCACTCCTTGTACTCCACGTAGCTCGGTCCGCCTTCGCCGCCGAGACAGTGCGTGATGACGCGGGTCATGTCGGTCTGGAAGGCGAGCGCGATCAGGTCCGTCAACAACTCGATAGGCTCCTGCATGCCGTTCTTGCCCTGCGGCTGCAGCCGTACGCCCTCCTCGTCGAAGCCGGGACGCCCCCGCTCGAGTATGTCCTCCTTGTCGCTCAGACGCTTCTCGACGTCGCGGCTCGACGCGAGGTACGGCTGCAGCCGCCGGTGGTCGAGGCGGCCGAGATTGCGCCGCAGGTCCTTCACGCTGCCGAGCGCGGTGCCGAGGATGCTGCGGTCCAGCTCCAGGCGAGCCAGCGCCTCGGCCAGGTGCCACCTGTCGGCCGGCGGAAACAGCCGCTCGAAGACGCCTCGGTAGTTCGCGGTGGCGGGAATGTCGACGCCGAGCGGGTTCCGCGACAGCGTCCGGGTACCGATCCCGGAGCTTCGGTGTGTCGTCGCCGCTCCCCGACACGACGCGCTCGCCGTCCGGGCTGAAGGCCACGCGGGTCACCCAGCCGCGGTGCGCGCGCAAGGTCGTCGGCGTCCCGTCGGACGGACTTCCCCGAGACCAAGGTCGGAAGTCCGCCACCCGTCATCGCCGAGAGCAGAGCCGCCGTGAGAAGAGCCGCCAGGAAGAGCGTGGCTGTCGGCGAGCGGCTCGCGGGCTCGTTCTCCGTGTCTCGTCCCGTCTCCGCAAGCAGGGGGACGCGGGCCGCTCGACGCCCCGAAGATCTTCTCCCCGAGAACTGCGCTGCGGAGCCGTCCGGGCTGCGACGGCGAGCCCGGCGGGCGGCCGGACGGCCGGAGACGGGGCCGTCACCGTTGACTTTGCCGCCACCAGCGTCGATCCTCCTCCCCCGGGAGGAGGCGCCATGCCGCTACAAGTCATCAATCCGTACGACCGGGAGCTTCTCTGCGAGCTGCCGTACGACACGGGTGACGCCCTGCGCGACAAGGTCGACGCGGCGAGGAGAGCTCAGGAGCCCTGGCGACAGCTGAGCGTCGAGCAGCGGATCGAGGTGGTCGAGGCCGGACTGGGTCGCTACCGCGAAGCGGCGGAGGAGATCGCGCGCGACGTGACGCTGCAGATGGGCAAGCCGCTGCGCCAGGCCCGGCAGGAGCTCGCGACCGTCTTCGAGCGTGCGGAGCACATGATCTCGATCGCCGGGGCGAGCCTCGCCCCGGAGGTTCTTCCGGCCAAGGAGGGCTTCCACCGCCGCATCGAGCACGCGCCGCTCGGAGTGGTCTTCAACATCGCCGCCTGGAACTACCCGCTCATCATCCCGGTCAACGTCATCGTGCCGGCACTTCTCGCCGGCAACACGGTGATCCTGAAGCACAGCGCGAAAACGCCTCTGTGCGGGCGGCACTTCGAGCGCGCGTTCGCTGACTCGGAGCTTCCCGACCTCGTCACCAGCCTCGTCCTCGACCACCAGGAGACCGCGAGCCTGATCACGTCGGGGAAGGTGAGCCACGTCTCCTTCACCGGGTCGGTGCAGGGCGGCAGGGAAATCTACCGCGCGGCGTGCAGCGGCCTGCTCGACGCGGGCCTCGAGCTCGGCGGCAAGGATCCGGCCTACGTCGCAGCCGACGCGGATCTCGAGTTCGCGGTCGAGAACATCGTCGATGGAGCGTGCTACAACGCGGGCCAGTCCTGCTGCGCGGTCGAGCGTGTCTACGTGCACCACGAGCACCACGACGAGTTCCTCGAGCGGGCGAAGGTGATCCTCGAGGGCTACACGCTGGGCGATCCGCTCGACGAGCGGACCACGATGGGCCCCCTGGCGAGTGCATCGGCCGTCGACGCCCTCGCGGGGCAGGTCCGCGACGCCGTGGAACGCGGCGCGCGCCTGCTCCACGGAGGTCGTGGTCGAGACGACAGCCGGGGCAACTTCTTCGAGCCCACGCTGCTCACCGACGTGCCCAATGACGCGCTGGTCATGCAGGAGGAGAGCTTCGGACCGATCGTGCCGGTGCTCTCGGTGAAGGATGACGAGGAGGCGTCGAGGCTGATGGCCGACAGTCGATTCGGCCTGACCGCATCGGTCTGGACCCGGGAGCGCCGGCGCGCGGAGCGCTTCGCACGCGACCTCGACGTCGGCACGGTCTTCCAGAACCGATGCGACTACCTGGACCCGGCGCTACCGTGGACGGGAGCACGCGACAGCGGCATCGGCTCGACCCTGTCGCACCACGGCTTCCTGCACCTGACGCGTCGCAAGAGCATCCACTTCCGCACCGCGACCTGATCCCGGGCTCTCCGCCGCGGGGCCGGACCACGCCGACGCGCTCGCCCGCCCGCCCCGACGGGGCTTCCGGAAACGAGCACCCGTCCGTCCGCCTCGGTCGGCGGGCGCTCGAGCAACACCAGTCTTCTTCCTCTGCATCGCCAGCTCCGCGGAGCCCGCGGAGCCCGCGGAGCCTTCTCAGCCCGCGGCCAGCGCGTTGCGGCGAACGCTCGGGAAGACGAAGAACCCCACCGTCAAGAGCGACGATACGAGCAGCACGAAACCGCCCAAGGACAGAGCAGGCACCTGGGGACTCCCCACCCGAACGAGCTCGAGGTTGTCGAAGTAAGCATCACTGCCGTTGTCGGAGTAGAGGTTGATCGCGGCGAGTGAGTCGTCCCCGGTTCGCTGCCACGGAGTCTGATCGAAGACCTCACCGTTGTAGAAGATCGTCTGTTGGTTCGCGTCGAGGTCGATCAGGATCTCGAAGCTCACCCACCGATCGGTGATCGAGTCTGTGCTCACCCCCCTGCGGAATCCACTGCCGCCCTGGGAGATGAGCTGAGAACTGTCAAACTTCAGCTGGGTCGACCAGTTGGCAGGTCCTCCGTGGCTGTAGCGATTCAGGAGAATCAGGAAGGTGACCCCCGAGTGATCCGAGGGGATGAAAATCTCTCCCCGTACGGCCCACAGGCCGCTGCCGACTCCCTCGATGCTCCGCACCAGGTCGGTGGTCGGCCTGAGCCCGAGTGAGTGGGGCGCGGACGATGCCTGCGCGTCGGTGACCTCCGCACCTCCGAGTTCCGCATCGTTGCCCCAACCTTCCCAGCCGCCCTGACCGTCGATCGGCCCGACAGCGTAGCTGTCGAAGTTGTCCGACCACGGCTGCGCTATCGCGGCGACCGGCAGAAATGTAAGCGAAACGCATCCAATCCAACGAGACATGATTCCTCCTTGTTCAGTCCTCCGGATTCAGCACCGCCAAGCGTCCCGCCGCATATCTCCTCGAGAATGCGAACCAAACCCACCGCAGAGCCCCTGCCGTCCCGACCCTGGACCAGCACGAGGGACACCGGTGCGTGATTCGCATCGTATCTGAGAAAGCTAGTCGGAGCATCTTCTTTCGCCGCCCGGCGAGACCCGTCGGGCAGGAGACGCTCGAACGCCGCAGCGGCTCACCGCCGGGATCCAACAACCGATGGCGACTATCCGGACCCGGCGTTACCGTGGACGGGCGCACGCGACAGCGGTATCGGCTCGACCCTGTCGCACCACGGCTTCCTGCACCTGACGCGTCGCGAGAGCGTCCACTTCCGCACCGCGACCTGATTCCGGATTCTCCGCCGTGGGGGCGGGCCACGCCGACGCGCTCGCCCGCGCCGACGAGGCTCCCGGAAACGGGCGCCCGGCCGCCCGCCTCGGTCGGCGGCCGCTCGAGCAACACCAGCCTTCTTCCTCTGCATCGCGGGTGCCGCGGAGCCCGCGGAGCCGGGCCGAAGCCTTCTCAGATGGCAGCCGGCGACTT
>CAYMLL010000264.1:0-11051 GCA_964390645.1 uncultured Planctomycetia bacterium
CCGCGATCGTCGAGGGCGGCTTCGGCGCAGGCGGGGAGCTCGTGACTCTCGCGGATGCCGGGACGATTCACGAGCAGGTCGAGATCTTCCTCTTCGGCTCCTTCTCCGGGTCGGTGAATTCGGAGCCGACTGGCGAGGAGGCCGCCAGCCTGACGCGTCAGGCGCTCGAGCTCGTCTCGCTCCTGACGAGCTTCTCTTCCGGCGGTCACGTCGTCCTCTCGGCGGACGGTGCGATTCGTGGGCAAGGAGGAGGCGGTGGGGGAGGCACTCGCCAGGAGTCGTTCGACTACTCGCAGCACACGGACGCCCTCCCGACGCCGGACGTTATCGCGGGCACGCTCCAGGTCCTCGCCGGAGGCTCCGTCGACGGTCTCTTCACGGCCGTGAACACCTTCCAGGATGTACGTACGCTCGTGGGAGGCTCGGTGGTGGTCGTCGACTTCGACAGCACGGCGGAGCTGCGACCCGGTGCCGAACTCGAGCTGGGTGGCGCGACAAACGGCTCCTTCGCTCTCAACGCCGTCGGCGGGCTCGTCGTCTCGCAGGTGAGCGCCGACACCGACGGCTCCTCGACGAACCCTGCCGATGTCCTCCTCTACTCGGTCGAGGATCTCTTCGTCACGGACAGGGCCGCAGCCACGGGGCCTGCTCTCGGGGCCCTGCCGCCCGCAATCGTGGCGGCCGGGCGGCTCGATCTGCAGGCGGGCGGCGACCTGACGATCACCGGCGGACTGCGCTCCGGAGGCACTCTCGGACTCGTCGCCGGAAAGACCCTCGGGACGCTGGGCAGGAGCGTCTCGGCGGAGGTCGGCTCCCTCGAGATCGAGGCCCTCAGCTCGGTCGCGGTCGACGGCCATCTCGCCGCGCTCGGCGGCATCGACATCGACAGCGCCGCCAACGTGCGCCTGCTCGGCGAGGATCTCGACCGCGGCGGCCTCAGCATCACGAGCGTCTCGGAATCTGCGCGACTGCGCAAGCTCGGGGAGCTCGAGGCGAACCTTCAGAGGCGGCTGGAGCTGCTGCGGCTGATCGACGAGGCGGCTCTGCGGGACGACGCGTTGCCTCGGTCGCAGAGCGAGCGGCTCGCGGATCTCGCCGCCGAGCGTCGGGATGTCATGACGCTCGGGCGGCTCGATCTGGCGGCGGCGCAGGTGCGTGTGCAGCACGCCGGGCTGACGACACTGCTCGCGGACCACTTCGAACATCCTGCCGTTCTCGAGGACTTCCTCGGCCACGAGCGGATCGACAGCGACCTCGCCCGGGTGGAGGGCGAGAGGCCGGACCTCGAAGGCCGTCGGGAGGGTCTTCTCCTGGAACGTCAGGAGATCGCGGGGACGGCCGACGGGCTTCGCCTCGAGCTGGCCGACACACAGAACGCCATCGCAGAACTCGACCAGTACCGCCCCGTGGTGGTCGAGGTGCTCGGGAACGTCGGCGCCGAGCTCCGGCGTCGCGGTATCGTGCAGCCGCCGACCCCGGAGAACCCGGTCGACCTGCCGGGCGCCTTCGGAGCGATCGACCTCTCGGGAACGGACTCCGAGTCGCTCCTCGATTGGACGGACGAGCAGCTCCTGCAGCTGTTCGTCGTCCTCGTCGAGGAGCTCCGCCTCGTCGACTCGGAGCGGCGCCGGCTGACGGTCGAGGAAAGCCGCCTCCAGGGGCAGATCCAGGAGCTTCAGGGACCGCTCGAGAACGCCGAGCAGGCAATCGGGCAGCTCGTCAGCGAAGCCGGTGAGGTCGGCGAGGCGTTTCTGACTCTCGAGGGGGTCCTTCCGGGCTACCAGGGCACGCCGGAGGCTCCGTCGATCCTCGACCTCGAACAGCAGCTGGCGCAGAAGGAGACGGAGTTCACGCTCGCCGGACTCGAGATCACCGAGCTCGATCGGGAGATCCTGGCCGACGAGTCGGAGCTCGCCACACACCTCGACGAACACGGTCGCCTGACGGAGATCCTCGACGCGCTGAACGTCCGGATGGGGATCATCGAGGCGCAGATCCGGGAGCTCGACGCCGAGCTC
Organism: uncultured Planctomycetia bacterium; assembly: GCA_964390645.1. Lineage (GTDB taxonomy): Bacteria > Planctomycetota > UBA8108 > UBA8108 > UBA8108 > CAYMLL01. Next base: position 2,019 of record CAYMLL010000264.1, read on the forward strand.
GAGGCCATCCCGGCTCGTCTTGCCGACATCGACAGCGCGCTCGAACTGGCCGAGGCGAGGATCGCCGAGCTGCGGGCGAGGATCGCCGAGCTGCAGGCCGCGCTCGCGGGTCCTCGGGCCGAGCTCGCCGCGCTCCAGGAGCAGCTGGCGCCGTACTACGAGACGGTCCAGCCGCTGCTCGATCAGCTCGAGCAGTTGCGTCCGATCATCGCGTCGCTCGTGGAGCAGATCAGTGAAGTCGATGCATCGATCGAGCCGCTCAGCGCGCAGATTGCCGACCTTGGGACGGAGCTCACGAGCATCGTCGATCAGCTGCCGCTCACCGCCCAGCTGATCGCCCTCGAGGAAGCCCTGGTCGAGTCGCTCGAGCTGGAGCTCGGGCCGCTCCAGGAGGAGCGTTTCGCGGTCCAGGCGGAGATCGATCGGGTCGATCACGACCTGGCCTGTGTCGCCTGGGCGATCGACCTGTTGGGGGGGGTGTTCGAGGAGATTCCCCACCCGGATTGCGAGCAGTTCCTCGCCTTTTCGTTGCCAGAGCTCGACCAGTTGAAGGAGCTGTTGGAGCTGCAACGGGAGGAGTTCCTGCTGCAGCTCGCGGACCTCGAGACTCGGATCGGGTCGCTCGAGGTGGATCGTGACGCGGCCAAGGAGCGGATTGTCGGGCTGCAGCGGAGCCAGGCCGATCTGCTGTCCCGCCAGGGCGAGATCGAGGAATTGCTGCCGGGCCTCGAAAGGCAGCTGGCGTCCCTCCTCGCTCAGCGTGACTCGCTGCTGCGGGATCTCGAAGGGCTGGAGGCGCAGGAGCAGCGGCTCCTTGCCCGGATCGGCGAGACGTCGGCGCCCTTCCAGCCGCTTCTGGATCGGCAGTCGGCGCTTCTCGAGGAGCTGGCACCGCTCGAGACCGAGTACGCGATCCGGGTCGACGAACTCGAGGCCGAGCTCGCGAGTGTGGACAGCCTGCGGTCCGAGCAGGAGTGGCTGTTGGCGCGCCGGAGTGCCATCCCTCTCGACCGCGCGACCCTGGTCGCCCAGCGCGACGCCCTGCTGCTTCAGGTCCACGACCTGGAGCGGGCCCGGGCGGAGATCCTGCTGCGCAGAGGGGTTCTCGAGGCCGAGGTGGTGGACTTCCGGATCCGCCGCGACGAGCACGTCGCCGAGCAGGACGCGCTGGAGGCGGATATCAGGAGACTGGGCGAGCAGCTCCAGGACCTCTACGCCCAACGCGCGAGTCGGATGAACCAGCTCGAGCGACTCGTCCCCGGGCCCCTCCGGAGTTTCGTCGCCAGCCGGGACGCACTGCGCGCCGGCCTGCGAGGTATCGACCTCGAGCTCGCGATCGTAAGGTGGGGACTCGACTGGCTCGCGAAGATCGAGGCGCGCCGAGTGACGGAACGGGACTCGCTTCTCGGCACGATCGCGGCAGACAACGCTGTCAAGTCGAACGACTTCGCTGACGTGGTCGACGGGCTGGGCGATCTGCAGCTCACTCAGATCTCGTTGCTCGACGCGACCCAGGGCCTCCAGGGGCTGCAGCACCAGGTGCGGCTCGGCGAGATGGTCACGACCTTCCGCGAGGAGATCGCGGCGCCGTCCGTGCGCGAACTCGAGCGCCAGCTCGCCGAGCTCGACGCCGCGCGTCGCGTGCTGGAGCTCGAGCTCGCCGCCATCGACGCGGAGCCCAGCGATCTGACCCACGTTAACATCGTCGCCGGCGGAACGCTCTCCGCCGACGGCAAACCGCCGGCAGGCCCCGGCTTCGACGGCGGCGGCGCGGGCAACCTCGTGTCCGGCGAGTCGGACCTGGGGGTGGAGCAGTTCCAGGACGCGTTCTCCGGCTACCATGTCCACCGACACGCCGAGTCGGGTGAGCTTTTCTACCGAGACGCTCACGACGTCGAGGATCCGGCGGGCGCAGAAAGCGGCAAGAACCCGCTCGACGACACCTTCTACCGCTGGCAGGACGCCGAGGTCGCGGGCTTCTATCAGTTCGAGGGCATGCTGCGCTCCTCGCTCTCCCAGGCGCCGCCGTCCGCCCTCTTCAGCCCGAGTGACGAGGAAGCCACCGGCCTCACGGTGGACCCCGGCTCCCTCGACTTCCGCGCGGTCCCGATCGACGACATACTGAAGCGCGAGGTCGAGGTCAAGAACACGTCGGGCAGGACGCTCTCGATCTCGAGCATCTCGCTCGATGCGGACACCAGCCCCGACTTCGAGATCACCTCGAACCCGGGCGCCGGGAACGTCGTTCACGGCGCCACCTTCAAGATCGAGGTCACCTACACGGCGCGCCCGACTCGGGCGCCGTCCGGATCGGGATTGGCAGCGGCGACGAGAGCATCTTTGCGATCATCCCGCTGACGGGCTCCGGGGTCTTCCCGGAAGTCCGCACGGTCTTCTTCAAGCGCGATCCCGACTTCGTCCACGGTGACCCCCTCCTCGGGGGGCATCCAGACGCCGCGACGGACGTGCTCCACGTCCTCGACGGTGACGGCGTCCTCCTCGCCTTCGACCTGCTCTCCACGCGAGAGGTTGTCGACCTCTGGCCCATCCTCACCGAGGTCCCGCAGAATGAGATCGAGCTCTCGGACTTCGATTCGCTGGCGTACCAGGTGGTCGCGTCGCTGCCGGGACGCTTCGGCGAGTTCTACTTCGTCGGGGACGGGGAGCGTGTCGAGCTCGAGCCGGTCGAGGACAGCGGAACGTCGGCTGGTCGCGAGGTCGACGCCGGGGGCGTGAGCTCCCGAGTCGGCGAGGTCTCGATCGAGGACCTGTCGCTGACGGCGACCGCCGGCATCCGGGTCTTCGCGGCTAACGGTCTCAGCTTGCCGGACGCGGGCGGGTTGCTCGCGGCCCCGTCTCTCGACCTGAGGACCTTCGGTGTGCTCGAGGCGCACGGCGACTTGAGGGCCCTGGATGCGGGCAGCTTCGCCTCGGGCGGTGACCTGATCCTCGGTGGGGAGGTGAGCGCCGGCAACGCGCTGAGCCTGAACGCCGACTTCCAGACCTTCGCAGACATGCGACAAGATCCCGCGGAAGGTCGGTTGCCTCGTGGCTTCCAGAATCCGCGTCCCTCCACGAGCGGACGCGTGATCGCGTCGACCTCGCTGCCGTCCGCGTCTCAGGTCGCCGCGCTGCGGTCCGTCGGCATCGAGGACTTCTTCACTCCGGCTCCGGTAACCGGTGACGACGACGCCCCTGACGTCTGCGAGGAGGAGCAGGGCCTCGTCTACGGGCTCGATCTCCTCGACGGCGTCTCGCTGATCGCTCCGCAGCTACGAATCATCTCTCTCGGGTCGGTCTACGGCGAGCTCGACGTCGAGGGCCTGATTCTCGAGACCCGCGGCCTCGGCGACGTGGTGGTCCTCAACCGGGGCGAGGAGTTCGCCGTTCAGGCCGCGGTCGCCGGCGGTCGCTTCGACGCGTTCTCCCTCGGGAATATCGCCGCGCAGAGTATCGTCACGCAGTTTGCCGGTCTCGACAGCTCCGTGAGCCTGCGCGCCGCCGGCACCGGCTCTCTTCGCGTCGGCGAGATCGTCGCCGGGCAAGGTGAGTCAGCCGTCTTCCTCGACGCGGCCCTCGGCGTCGAAGAGCTCGGTGCGGAAGGCGGCAGCGTCGTTCGGGCGAGCGGCGTGCAGATCGACTCCGGGCTTGCCGCGAACCTCAGCCAGCAGCTCTGGAGTGCCGGGCCGGTCACGATCAACGACGATCTGAGCGTCTTCATCGACGCGGACTTCGCCGCGGAGGTCCGTGGCCAGGGGGCCGAGATCGGCGCCTCTCGTGACATCTTCGTCGGTGCCCATGTGGCCCTCGACGGGGCGGCGTTCCTCGGCGCCGGACGCGACGTGGTCTTCCTGGAGGGGACCTCGCTGACGAACCATGGCGGCACGACACAAATCATGGCGGGTGGCAGCCTCCACCTCCTGGGCGGAGTACCGCTTGGCGGCGGCGGTGGCGCCGGCGCCGGCGGGCCCTCGGTGGTGATCGATGCCTCGCACCTGGTGGTCGAGTCCGGGGGAATCCGGCAGCACGAGGACACGCTGCTTCGAAGCGAGCAGCTCGACCTCGAGGTCGACCCCTTCGGCATACGCTCGCTCGACGCGCAGATAGAGACGCTGCGAGATCTCCCCGGCATCTCGCCGGAGGTCGTCGCCGGGCTCGAGGTCGAGCTCGAGGATCTTCGCGCGCTTCGAGACAGCCGTGCGGAGCGCGACGTCGAGATCTTCACCGACGTGCGCAGCTTCCGCGCCGACAATGTCGGTCGCGGCGACCTGCTGATCCACTCCGCGGGTGATGTCGACCTCGAGAAGCTCGACGTTCACGACGGCACGATCTCGGTCGAGACGACCGGCAGCATGCGCGTGCAGAACCTCAGCATCCACACCGATCGGCACGCCAACGGTATCGATCTGCGCGCCCACGGCGACATCGCGATCGAGGCCGTCGAGCTCGGGCCGAACGTCCGCTTTGCGGCCAGCTCGTCGAGCGGCAGCGTGCTTCCATCGCTCACCGGCATGACCCTCGAGGGGCGAATCCTCCGGGAGCCGGTCTACGTCGACGCCCCGGCGACCCTCGAGATCGAGCTGCTCGGAGACGCACGGGCCCTCTTCGGGTCCAGCGAGAGCGTCCGTTTCGAGGTGGACCTCGGCGACGGCACGGGTCGTCAGCTCCTCGAGCCAGGGGGTGTCGTTTCCCCGCCGCAGATCGACACGCTCGTCGCGCGGATCGACACGAACGGCGGCACCCTTGCGGGTCGAGCGGTCGCGGGAGTCGGAGATGCGAACGGCGACGGACTCCGTGACCTGCTCGTCGCGGAGTCACTCGTCGGCGGCAGCGGTCAAGTGCGGCTCCTCGCTGCCGAATCGACGGGCGGCCTCGGCGGGACCGTCTGGGTCCACACCGACGCCGCAAAGGGCACGGGCTTCGGCGAGGTCATCGCGGCGGCGGGCGACATCAACGGCGACGGACTGGGCGACTGGCTGGTCTCCGCGCCGCGCAGCGAAGAGGAGCGCACCGTCAGTGTCGACGACGATGGCGTCGCCGCGGTCGAGACCCTCCAGGGAGCGGTCTTCGTCTACCTCGGCTCGACGCAGGCGACCGGAATCGTCTCGAACCAGGAGCTGATGGCCGGGTCGCCGGGCGCGCGGTTCGGTGGCACGCTGGCAGCTGCAGGCGACGTCGACGGTGACGGCTACGGCGACATCCTCGTCGGCGCCGACCACGAAAGTCGTGCCGTGATCCGGCTCGACGGCACGGTCGATCTGCTCAGCGAGAACGGCGTCGTGCAGATGTGGCGCGGATCGGCGGCGGGCGTGCGTGCGAGCACCGACTGGACCGCCAGCGGCCTGGGCGACCTGGCGCATTTCGGAGCGGCGCTCGGCTCCGGCGACGTCAACGGTGACGGCTTCAGCGACGTGGTGGTCGGCGCGCCCGGAGACGGCGCCGATCTGGCGGGCCGCATCCACGTGTTCCACGGGTCCTCCTACGGCCTTTCCGGGAGCGCCGACCAGGTCCTCGAGCCTGACAGCGGAGCCGCGGGCGATCTCCTCGGTGCCTCGATCGCGGTGCTCGACCTCGACGGCGACGGCCTCGACGATATCGTCTCGACGTCGACGGACGGCACGGGCGCACAGAGCCGCGTGGTGATCTTCCTCGGCAGCGCCAGCGGCATCTCGCCGGAGCCGGACGCCGTACTCGACAGCCACGGGGGCATCGACGGGTTCGCCCACGAGGTCGCGGCGGCTGGTGACTTCGATGGCGACGGTCGCGCGGATCTCCTGGTTCGCGTGGTGACGCCGAGCGAGGCGGACGCTGCCGACGGCGCTCTGCTCTCGACCTGGCTCGTCTACCTCGGCTCACCGGACGGCGTCGACCCCAGCCCCGCACGGCTTGGACCGGCGGTCGATCTGGACGCATCCCTAGTCGGCTTCACGCCAACGGCCGCTGCACTTGGCGACCTGGACGGCGACGGCCGATCCGAGGTCGCTCTCGCCCTCGCGGACGCGGTGACGGTCCACGCAGGAGCGCCGTTCGAGTTCGAGCCGACGCTCATCGCGCGGGCCAGCATCGAGCACGTCTACACGGCGTTCGGGGACTACGAGATCGTCATCGAGGCGACCGCTCCGGACGGCAACGGGGCCGTCGACAGGCTGCCGATCAGCGTCGAGGTCGACATCCCGCGCGTCGTGGACTTCACGCCGACTCCGAGCGGCTTCGTGGTGGAGCTGTCTCGACCGATCCAGGTCGCGACGCTCGATCTGCACGGTGACGAGGCGGGCGGTTGGCCGCAGCCGGACGTCGTCCTGCGCGGTGAACGCGTCGGCGAGGTCTCCGGTTCCCTCGTCGTCGATGCCGACGGCCGGCGCCTGAGCTTCGTCGCCACCGGCGGCGTGCTCGCCGCCGACGACTACCGTGCCACGCTACGCAGCGGCACCGACGCCTTCGTCGGGTTCAACGGTCGCCTGCTGGACGGCGACGGCGACCGTGTCGGCGGTGACGACTTCACCGCGGACTTCCGGCTCGGCGACCCGGACATCGAGCCGCTGGTCGTCGGCATCGCGGACGCCGCGCGGGGGCCGGGACAGACTCTCGACGCGGACGGCGAAGGGAGCGGTCTGGCGGTGACGATCAGCGAGGCCACCGGCATCTCCTCCGTGTCCTTCGTCCTGCGCCACGATCCGGATCTTCTGGTCGTCACCGACGCTCGTCCGGGCGCCAACCTCCCGAAGGACGCCGCAGTCACCGTCACCTCGGCGGGACCAGGAGTCACGGCGATCGACGTGACCAGCGACACGGGGCTCGGAAGCGGCGCGCTTGAACTCGTCTCCATCGAGGCTCGGGTGCCTCACTTCGCGGCGCTGGGCGCTGCGGGGGTCCTCGACCTCGACGAGGTGCGCGTCGTGCGCAGCGATGGTCAGTCCGACGTCGCCATCGACGACGATGGGGTCCATGCCGTGAGCTATCTCGGCGACGCCGACGGCGACGGCAGCTACGGCTCCGCCGACGCCCAGAAAGTCCTGCGCGTCAGCGTCGGGCTCGACGATGGCTTCGCGGCTCACCGGCTCGTCGATCCGGTCGTCGTCGCCGACGTCAATGGCAGCGGCGCGCTCGGTACACAGGACGCGCGCGCGGTACTGAGGACGGCGGTCGGACTCGACTCGGAGATTCCGGGGATCCCGGCGGCTGCACGCCAGGCCGCCGCCGGCGAGGGTGGCGGAGCCGGGCGGTCGTCAGGGACAGAGTACAGACGTGTGACGATCGGTGTCTCCTCCGGAGCCGCGGCTCGACCGGGCGAGACGGTGAGCGCTTCGGTGAGTGTCGACGCGGTCGACCGGCTGACGTCCGCCGACCTGGTGCTCGGGTACGATGCGGCGGCCCTCGCTCCGAGCGCCGGCGGCGTGCGAGCCGGCAGTCTGATGGCGAACGCGCTCCTGGAGTACCGGGTCGACGCTCGGAACGGCAGGGTGATCGTGGCGATGGCGACGCTGACCCCGGGCACGGGCTCCGGGGAACTCCTCGAGCTGGAGCTCGAGGTCCTCGAGGGCGCCGTAGCCGGGGAGTCGCTGCTCGATCTGCAGCGTGCGGTGCTCGACGGCGGCGCACATTCGTTGAGCACGAGGCCGATTCCCGGAGCCGACGCGACCGATGGCAGCGTCACCATCCTCGAGCCGAACCGGGCGCCGTTGATCGAGTCTGTCGGCGATTTGCGCGTCGACGTCGGCGAGAAGGTCTCCTTCAAGGTCGTCGCCAGAGATCCGGACGGCCCGGACAACCTGCTGTTCTACCGTCTGCAGGAGGCGCCTGCAGGTGCGTGGATCGACGCGAAGAGCGGCGTCTTCACGTGGACCCCGACGGCTCTAGACGCGGGCCTCGCGCGGCAGGTCACGGTCGTGGTCGGCGATGCCGAGGATCCGGTCGCCGAGTCGAGGATGAGCTTCTCGGTCGAGGTGCTGAAGGTCGCCAAGATCTGGACCTTCGGCGTCGACTGGAACCTCGGCGTCGACCGCGACATCGCCGACGACAGGGCGGCTCGCGGCGAGAAGTCCCCCCAGGAGGCCCACCGGGCGGCGGCGTACTCACAGCCGTTCGAGGAGACCTTCGTCGCGGTGACGGCGAGGAACGAGCCTCTGTTCGACGGTCCCTTCTACGATTCTCATGTGTACGACGGCTTCTACCATCACTGATCCACGCTCTCTGCTGGCCGCTGTGGTTCTGACGCTCGGCGCCTGCGGGGCGCTCCGGGCCCAGGGACGCGAGGTCCGCCTGACGGTGCCGCCGACGGTCAATGTCGGCGATTCGCTGCCGGTTGCCGTGACGGTGGATGACGCCTCCGCGCTGGCGGGGTTCCGCTTCGAGATCGGCTTCGACGCGAGCCTCTTCGAGCTGTCGCAGGGAGACCTCGTGCGGGGCGACGCGTTTCCGGAGGATGACGCGGGCAGCCTGACGGTGGCGAACTTCCTCGCCGACGGCACGCTCCGGACGCCGGGCCGGCTGGTCGTCTCCGGCCTGAACGTCGAGCCGATCGTCACCGGTGACGGGATCGTTCTGGAGCTCACGCTGCGGCTGCGGACGAACGCGCTCGGTGCGGACGAGCGCTCCACGGAGACCCTCGTCGACCTGATCGACGTGCGCCTCAACGAGGGCGAGCTGGAGCTCGCCGACGCCTCGCGGGACGGCCCCGACGTGACGGATTCGGACTGCGACACGGCGGGCACCTGCGCCGCGACGAACGTGACGATCGGTGGCGCGGAGATCGCCCTGGAGCCCGGCAGCGTCGACTTTGGCGAGGTGCGTGTCGGCGAGTCGATCGAGGGCGTCGTGGAGTTGCGCAATCCCGGCACGGCCATCTTGCGGGTGAGCGTCATCGAGCTGTCGGCCGGTACATCCACGGCGTTCTCGATCGTCGAGGGAGGTAGAGCGCTGGAGCTCGAGCCCGGTGCGGGGCCGCATCGGGTGCGAATCCTCTACACGCCTCTGCGTGATGGCGAGGATCTCGGCTCCCTGCTCGTGCTCAGCAACGCCTTCACGCTTCCGGGG
>CAYMLL010000265.1:0-10998 GCA_964390645.1 uncultured Planctomycetia bacterium
ACTTCGGAGGCGGCGACGTCGAGAGCGTCACGGTGAAGGTCACTCGGCGTCGCGGCGCCAGGTCGCTCGACGTGAAGCCGCCCGAGGTCGTGCGGAAGCGCCGTCGTCGGACGAAGAAGCCGGAGAGGCCGGCGCGAGCCGATCGATCGAGCCCCTCGGTGACGGGCACGACAAAGCCCGCGAAGGAGACGACCGCGAAGGCGACGACCGCCAAGGCGACGTCCGCGAAGACGACGTCCGCGGCCAAGGTCGCGGCCGCGATCGCGGCCCATACGAAGCGCACAGCGCCAAGGAGAGAGGACCCGCCGACGACGTCTTCGACGTCGAGAAGGAAGAGGGCCGGCGAGCCCGCGAGGGCGACATCGTCGAGCGCCGCCGCAAGGCGTCGCGGCGAGCCGCCCACAAGGGTCGAGCGGCGAGCGCGACCGGAAGCTCGCAGGGTCCCCGAGCCTCCGGTCGTCGACGGGCCGAAGCCGGCCCCGGAGTCATCGTCGGGTGCCGGCGACGGAGCGAGTGGAGGCGGCTGGAGTGTCGTCGCTGTCGGTCTGGTCGGTCTCGGCGTGGCCGTGATGGCGACGCTCATCGTCTTGTTGCGGAGGTCGAGCGAGGAAGACCGGCGCCAGCGCGTCAGGAGGCGGCGATCGGGTCGGGGCGGCCCGGGCCCTGGAAGAGGTGGACCGCGCGGTGGGCGGAGGCCCCCGCGGCGCCGGTGATGCACGGACCGCCTCGATGGCGTCGTGTCCGCGAGCTAGAGCTGCCCGCGCGGCCGGCGGCCGGGGCATCCCCGGGTCTCGATGACGGGAGCCCTTCGCCGCCGCCTCGACCCCGACCGGCGCCGACGTGGACTCTCCGCGCCACGGCGACCGCAGGATCGACCTCGACGATTCGGGGCGTGACGGAGCCCGCTCGATGCGCCTCCGGAGGAGGCCGTCAGGCGATGATCTCTCGTACGACGTTGCCGTGAACGTCGGTGAGCCGGAAGTCCCGGCCACTGTAGCGATACGTCAGCCGGGTGTGGTCGACGCCCATGAGGTGCAGCAGGGTGGCGTGGAAGTCGTGGATGTGCACCTTCCGGTCGACGGCGTACCACCCGAACTCATCGGTGCCCCCGTGGATGTAACCGCCCCTCGTTCCCCCGCCTGCCAGGCAGAGCGTGTAGCCGTGGGGATGGTGCTCGCGTCCGTTGCTGCCCTGACTGGTCGGTGAGCGGCCGAATTCGCCGCCCCAGATGACGAGCGTGTCGTCGAGCAGCCCTCGCTGCTCGAGGTCTCGAATCAGGGCAGCGACCGGGCGATCCGTGGCGGCGGCGTTCTTTCGATGCCCTTTCTCGAGGTCGCCATGCTGGTCCCAGTCGAGTCCGTCCCCCTTGCCGCATTGAACCTGCACGAAGCGGACGCCTCGCTCGACGAGTCGTCGAGCCAGCAAGCACCGTACGCCGAAGCCCTTCGTCGTCGCGCTGTCGATCCCGTACAGCTTGCGCGTCGCGGCACTCTCCGCGTTGATCTCGAAGGCCTCGGGAGCGGCGGCCTGCATGCGAAACGCCAGCTCGAACGAGGCCGTGCGGGCGTCGAGCACATCGTGCTCGCGTCGCTCCCCCGTGTGCCAGCCGTTGAGTCGCCGCAGGAGATCCAGCTGCCGCCGCTGCTGGTCCACGGGAAGGGCGGCGTGGTTTCTCAGGTTCGGCAAGGCCGAGGCGGCGTCGACGAGCTTCTCCGGACGCCATTCGACCCGGGTGCCTTGATGGCGCGCGGGCAGGAAGCGCGAGCTGTAGGTCGCCGTGCCACTCTGCTGATCCGGGCCCATCACCACGTAGCCCGGCAGATTCTCGTTCTCGCTGCCGAGTCCGTACAGCAACCAGCAGCCGATGCCCGGGCGGGGTAACGAGACCATGCCCGTGAAAGTCTGCATCGTGGCGCCCGTGTGGTCGATGCTGTCGCAGTGCATCGAGCGGATGACGGTCAGGTCGTCGGCGAGCTTCGCCATCTCCGGCAGCAGCTCGCTGATCGGCAGCCCGGACTCGCCGTGCCGCTGGAACCTGAACGGAGAGGCGAGCACCTTCCTGCTCGCGTCCCGGAGATGAGACGGCAGCTGGATCGGAATCTGTTGCCGATGGTGCTTTCGCAGCGCCGGTTTCGGATCGAAGGTGTCCACGTGGGACGGTCCGCCGCCCATGAACAGCCAGATGATCCGTTTCGCCTTCGCAGGGAAATGGAGCCCGGCCCCGGCGACTTGACTCGCCCTCTCTTCGGCGGCGAGCATTCCCGCGAACGCGACCATCCCGAAGCCGCTGCCCGCGCGTTGCAGCAGCTCACGACGGGACCGTCTCGTCAGGTCCTCCCAGCGCCCACAGTGCGATGATCGATTCGATGCCCTCATTCTCACGTGGTCTCAATCCAGGTAGATGAACTCGTTGGCGCACAGGAGAACCTGGAAGTAGGTCCAGCGGCGATCCCGGGGAAGACTCTCCAGGTAGGCTCGTCCGGCACGCACCTCCCTCGGGCTCGCGGGCCGTCCGTAAGCGACCCGATACGCGAGATCGACCTGTGCCTCGTCCGAGTCGCCGGCTCTCGCGAGCCGCTCCGTCAACGACCGGCTCGCCGTGATGACGAAGTCGTCGTTCAGCATGTAGAGGGCCTGCGGAGCCGTCGTGGACTCGGTCCGCTGCGGCGCCGTCGTACCCGTCGCCGGGGCGTCGAACAGGCTCGCCACGCGGAAGGGATGCTCGTGACCGATTCGAGTGTAGACGGCTCGGTTCCCCTTCCCTTGACCGAGCTCGGCCCCGAGCCTTCCCGACACGGCGAGCAAGGAGTCGTAGATCTCCTCGGCGGCGAGACGCCGGAAGGAGAACCGTCCCAGGAAGATGTTCTCGGGATCCGCCGTGAGCGTGTGATCGTCTCCCTCGCTCGACTGCTGATAGGTGGCCGAGTTCATGATGAGGCGATGGACGGCCTTCAGTGACCATCTCGATCTGACGAGCTGATCAGCCAGGTAGTCGAGCAGCAGGGGATGGGTCGGCCGCCGGCCACGACTGCCGAAGTCGCTCGGGGTGCGAACCAGGCCCTGCCCGAAGTGATACTGCCAGAGGCGATTGACCATGACGCGTGCGGTGAGCGGATTCCCGGGACTCGCGATCCAGCGCGCCAGCTCGAGCCTCCCGGATTGACTCGTCCGCTCGCCGAGGGGCTGCTGATCATCGCCGGCGAGAACGCGCGGAAAGCGTCGCGGAGTCACCGGTCCCGGTCGAAAGGGATCGCCACGAACGTAGATCGGCATGTCACCGATCCTGTCGTGCCGGCTGTCGCCGTAGCCGCCTTCCTGGACACCGATCGCATCGCCGCGCTCGAGTGGCGCGTCGCGGCGCAGCTGCTCGAGTCGCCGCCCCAGCGCCGCGAGCGTCGTCTTGCTCACGCTCTCCTCTTCGGAGCGTCGGAGCTCGTCCTGCGCCTGCTTGATGCGTTCGCGTAGCTCTGCGGATCGCCGGGCGCCGGCCGCGGACGTCAGGGAGATCTTCAACCTCGGCGCGCCGATGCGATTGCCGGTCTGGAGCACCCGGCTGCTGAGAAAGATGCCACCCAGCGCGTAGTAGTCCGCCATCGTGATCGGATCGAACTTGTGGTCATGACATCGCGCGCACGAGATGGTGAGCCCGAGGAACTGACGGCTGATCAGGTCGATCTGATCGTCGATAACCTCGGCGTAGAGCTTCTCCTTGTTCGACTCCTGATCGTCGTAGTTGCCCATCGCCAGCACGCCCGTGGCGACGATTCCATCGGCGTAGGCACGCTCGTTCTCCTTCGCGCCGGCGCTTGCGGAGGGCGGCAGGAGGTCGCCGGCGATCTGAGAGATCACGAAGCGGTCGTAGGGAAGATCGTCGTTGAGCGCGCGGATGACCCAGTCGCGGTAACGCCAGCCGAGATCGCTGAAGTTGTAGTACCCGACATCCGAGACGTACCGGACCCCGTCCAGCCAGTGACGGGCCCAGTGCTCGCCGTGGCGAGGCGAATCGAGCAGGCGGTCGACGACCCGCGCGAAAGCCCCCGGCGAGCCGTCGGCCAGGAACGCTTCGATCTCCCGGGGAGTCGGCGGCAAGCCGGTCAAGTCGAACGTCGCACGGCGTATCAGCCGTCGCCTGTCGGCGCGTCCGGCGGGCTTCCAGCGACGCTCCTCGAGACGTCTCAGGACGAAGCGATCGACGTCGTTCTCGGGCCAGGAGGCCTCCGCGACCGCGGGAGGCGAGACGCTCTTCACCGGCTGGAATGACCAGAAGGCCCGTTGCTCCGCGGTGATCGTGTCGCCCGGAGCCGGCGTCGTCACCGACGCGCTGGAGCCGCCGTCGGGCCAGGACGCGCCCTGTCGCACCCACTCCTCGAAGGCCGCGATGACGTTCTTCGACAGCTTGCCGTCCGGCGGCATCCGACGGGAGTCCGAGCTGTGGCGAAGAGCCTCGATGAGCAGGCTCTCCTGGGGTCTCCCGGGCACGATCACGGCGCCGCTGTCGCCACCGCGGAGCGCCAGAGCGCGACTGTCGAGCCGCAAGCCGCCCTTGGGCTTCTTCGCTCCGGGGCCGTGACACTCGAAGCACCGATCGACGAGGACGGGGCGGATCCTCGCCTCGAAGAGCTCGATGGACCCGTCGGCGGGCGACCTCGCGAGCGCGAGCGAATACGTCGCGAGCACGGCGCCGGCTGCCGTGAGCGCAGCGCGCCACAGAGGAGGGAAAAGAACACGAGACATGGAATCGAGCGAGTCTCTGAAACACGCGGGGGCCGCGCACGGTGACGAGGCCCGCCCGGCCCTGTCCCGTCCTCGCAGGGCTCGCCACGCGAAGCCTTCGTCGCGACCGGCACCACTGTACCGAACCGCGGCGGTCAAGGCATTGGCCAATTCGTCGAACGTCGAGCTGGCCGGCCGACCGGAGATCCGGCTGTCGCCGCGCGAAGCTCGCTCCCGGAGGCGGAGCCCCGACGGCGTCGGCTCCGGACGCACCTGCCGCGTCGTCGCGAGATCGCGCGCCCCTCGTCGGCAGCGAGGCGCGGGTCGCCCCGGAACCGAGCGTCCTGCACCACGCGAACGCGAACAGGCTCCGCACCCGAGCCTCCCCGGGTCGAAGTCTCTACGGCCGTCCGCAGGACAGGCAGGCCCCGTCCCCGTGCGTCCGAGGGCGGACGGGCTTCCCCCTCCCGCGGAGACCGTCTCGCTCACGCGCCACGCCGCTATTGCGCCTTGCGTTGCCCGGGCAGCTCGAGCGGCAGCAGCGTCAGGTCACGGAAGAAGAGCTCCGCGCTGTAGGACTGCAGGTAGATGCGTCCCGAGGCGGGACGTGCGCCGGATCCGTGGTGCAGCTCGCGACCGTTGACGCGCAGGGTGACCTCGTCGCCGCGACAGATGATCTCGAGCTTGTTCCACTCCCCGTGAGGCCTCTCGACCTCATCGGCACCGCGGAACCCGAGCTCGTTCTTCCACGGCCTCTTGCCGGGCCGTTCGAAGGTGCCGCCACGTTTCGACTCCTTCCCGCGAGTGAAGGCCGCGCCCCCGATCAGGCAAAGGTCCCCGGTCGCGCCTTCGAGAAGCTGACACTCCAGCGACCGCGGGAAGATCCTGTCCTCGCCCGCGAAGTGGAAGAAGACGCCGCTGTCACGTCCGCGGTTCTTGCCGTCCCAGGTCTTCTCCCCCCAGCGAAAGTGCGCGACGAGGTGGTAGTCGGCGAAGGCGTCGCGCGTGGCGAGGTAGCCGACATGCTCACCCGTGACGTGCAGCGATCCGTCGTCCCGCAGGCGGAACACGCCCCCGGGGTCCGAGTCCTTCCCCGAGCCCACGAGAAAGGTGTAGAACGACGAGAGATCCGTCGCGGGAAGCAGCTTGATCGGCTCGGTGGGAACACGCGAGGCGAAGACCAGCTCGCTCGACGTGGTCGAGCCGACGGCATCCCTCGAGGTGAAGAACCAGATCTTCGCCCCGGGCGGCGCCTCGGCGACGAGCAGGTCACCCTGCCGGGTCGCCTCCGTCGTCGTCCAGCGTCGTTGGCGGTGCGGGGTCGTGTCGAGGGAGGACGTGGTGTGGTGCAGTGACGCGCCGCGGACCTCCGAGTTCGCGCGGATGCGAGCGAGGACCTTGCCGGCGGCGATCCACGGGCGGGAGATCCTGTCGAGGGGAGCCTTGCCGAGGAGCTTCGAGTCGACGAAGCGGCCGATCTCGGTCGGCTCCCAGCCCTGGCGGTGACCGTGGGGCATGTTGACGGTGATGCGGAAGTCGCGGGGGCTGTGAACGAGGCTGTAGGTCTTCGCGTAGCTCTCGAGCCAGTAGGCGAAGTCGTTGGTGCCGTTGACGAAGAGCATCGGCATCGTCGCGGAGCCGACGTAGCGGCTCGGATCCCAGAGCCGCACCCAGCGTGCGCGCTGCGCGTCGGTCATCTTCGCGAAGCGG
Organism: uncultured Planctomycetia bacterium; assembly: GCA_964390645.1. Lineage (GTDB taxonomy): Bacteria > Planctomycetota > UBA8108 > UBA8108 > UBA8108 > CAYMLL01. The sequence continues at coordinate 6,424 of CAYMLL010000265.1, forward strand.
CCGTCCCAGACGCTGCCTTCGTGGAGGAAGCCGCAGCCGTAGACCGGGACGGCGGCGGCGAAGCGATGGTCGAGCCCCGCGACGATGCAGGTGAGATAGCCCCCCCAGCTGATGCCGGTGATCGCGGTTCTCTCCGCGTCCACCTCGGGAAAGCCGCGGATGAGGGAGTGCGCGCGGATGACGTTCGCGACCGCGTGATAGGTCCACTGATCGCGCGGGTCGGAGTCGATGCTCCCGAACTTCGTGTCGTCCCGCTGGCCGGGACCGCCGTCCTCCAGTCGTCTGCGACCCGCGCCGCAACCGGCGAGGTCCATCGCGATCGCCGCGTAGCCGCGCCCGGCCCAGAGCTTGACCCATTCGGGAAACGCGGTGCCGCCGCCCCCGTGGACGAGGACGACGGCGGGAAGCGCAGCCGTGTCGGCCGGTCGCTCGGCGTCCGCCGGTCCGTCACCGGCAATCGTGTTCGCGCAGGCGTAGTACGCGAACACGCGCGTGGGCTTTCCACGGTAGCTCGGGCCTTCGTAGGTCAGCGAGCGGACGGGACTCTTCGAGTCGATCCACTCCATCGCCGGCGCGACGCCGAGTCTCCCGAGATCCCACGGAGTGGACTGCGGCAGCGTCTTCGCCGGGGTGATGGCCTGAGCGACCAGCGTGGAGCCGGAAGCGTGCGCGACAAGAAGCGCGCCGAGACCGAGAGCCGCGCCGAGGAAGGAGCGATCCATCGTCAGAGTCTCCTGGAGAGTCGGTGTCCCGAGATCTCGTCCAGCTTCGTCCATCCGCGCGCGGCGGGAACGGAGAAACCGGGGAAAAAAACCGGTCTTCGATGAGAGCCCGGGATCTCCGCGCCGCCAGGGGCCTTCGCCGCGGCGCGATCGGCCAGGCCCGCGACGAGCCGGCTCTTGCAGCGGACCGGATGGGTGCACTGTCCGCGGAGAATCTGCGACAATCGACGCGACCGATGATCGACAGCCCTCGCCCTGGCAACGTTCGCTGGCAGATCTTCGCCGTCGCGTGTGCGACGTCGTGCATCCTCTACCTGCACCGCTTCTCCTTCAACTTCATCAAGCCGTCTCTGGAAGCGGAGCACGGGTTCAGCGAGACGGAACTCGCGTGGCTCTACACCTCCTTCAGCATCGGGTACGGCCTGGGACAGATCCCCTCCGGGGTGCTCGGCGACCTCTTCGGGACGCGCCGCTTCCTGGGCGCCGTCATCGCGACGTGGTCGCTACTCCTTGCGTGCATCGGTCTGACGGGGAGCTACCCGCTGCTCTGCTGCGTCTTCATCACCTTCGGTCTGGCCCAGTCGGGCTGCTACCCGAGCCTCGCCCGGGTGACGCGGGAGTGGTTTCCGCTGCGGATCCGCACCACCATCCAGGGCTTCGTCGCCACGCTCTCCGGTCGTCTGGGGGGCTTCCTGTCGCCGATCATCCTGGGCACGCTCCTGATCGGATTCTGCGGGCTGGGCTGGAAGTCGGCGCTCGTCGTCATGGGAGGCGGAGGCGTCCTGCTGTGCATCTGGTTCCTGGTCGTCTTCCGCAGCTCGCCGGAGTCCCACCCGCGCGTCAACCGTGCGGAACGCGAGCTCATAACGGCAGGTGAAGCGGTGCCCACCGGGGACGACGCGCCGCGTCTGCTCCCGTTCCGCCGCGTCCTGCGCAACCGCGGCGCTCTGATCTTCCTCGGCCAGCAGGCGTTCAGCGCCGGCGCGGACTCGATCTACGTCCTCCACATGGGCGACTACTTCCTGAACACGCTCGGGGTCGACGTCGCCACCGCCGGGATCCTGATCGGCTTGCCGGTGCTCGGCGGAGCGATCGGCGGCGGGCTCGTCGGCGGCCCCCTCTGCGACTGGATGATCACGGCGACCGGCAGTCGACGATGGGGCAGGAGCACCGTCGGATTTCTCGGCAAGACCTTCGCCGGTCTCCTCATGCTCCTCGCGATCGGACAGGACAGCGCGCTGGGCGCCGGAATCTGCCTCTTCGCGGTCAAGTTCTTCAACGACTGGAGCCAGCCGACCGTGTGGGGAACCATCACCGACCTCGGCGGGCGCTACTGCGGAACGATGTTCGGAACGCTGAACACCGCGGGCATGGTCGGAAACCTCGTCTTCCTGCCTCTGTTCGGCTGGATCCTCGATGCCAACCGGACGGTCTTGATCGTCGACGGCGTCGAGAAGGCGGTCGAGAACTACAACCCGGTGTTTCTCGCGGTGGCGGCGATGTACATGGTCAGCGCGGTGAGCTGGCTCTTCATCGACTGTACGAAGTCGCTCGACCGGGAGGCGAGCTGATCGCTCAGTCGTGGACCGGCCCCTTCCGCGCACGCGCGTGGAGGTCGCTCCAGGCGCTCGATCCGTCGTCGGGAACGCGCACGAGGTTGACGCCCGGAATGAACGCCGGCAGGCGCCCGCCCTGGAACTCGTCCCAGAGCTGCCTCGCGTGCGAGAAGTGGTACGCGGCGCCGGTCGGCCACTCGAGGCGCAGGAGGAGGCCGGGTGGGGGGTACGGGATCTCGATGGGGTCGATCCGGTACCGCTCGACGACGTCCTGCTTGACCGTGACGCCCAGCCCGGGGCGGTCCGGGATCTCGGCGAGCCCGTTGACGACGGTGATGGTCTCCTCGATCAGCTGCTCGCGGTACATGTGGTTGCAGGCGATCGCCGGCCACCGCGCGTGGGACTGCACCGCCGCCACGTGGAGCGCCATCGTCGCCGTGATGTCCGTTCCGACGAGCTGCAGCCAGAAGGGCCTGTTGAACTCGGCGCAGATCTCGCCGCAGTGGATGGCGTTCTTCGCGCCGCCCTCGAGGACGAACACGTCGCACATCTCCTGCGTCAGCTGGGTGGCGAGCTGCGGTCGGCCGGCGTGCTGGGCGATCGGCACGTCGAGCTGCTGCCGGAGCTCGCGGTTGCCGGCGACGTCCTCCTGGACGATGGGGCTCTCCCAGACGGCGATCTGGGGCCAGCGTTCGAGCGACTTGCAGAGGCGGCGGGCCACGGAGGGGTCCAGGGCGAAGTCGTTGAAGTCGAGGTCGATCCTGAAGTGCGCGGGCACCGCCTCGCAGAGCTGCGCCACCTGGTCCTCGACATCGAACCACGGCCGCGCCTTGGACTTGAACGAGGTGTAGCCCTGTCGCTGCGCCTCCTCGCACTCGAGGATCCAGTCCGCGGCCGGCATGTCGATCGCCCACCAGCCGACGTGGGCGCGGTCGCGCGCCCTGGCGCCGAGGAGCGCCCAGAGGGGTGTCTCGACGAGCTTGCCGACGGCGTCGAAGCAGGCCTGTTGCAGCCCGGCGCCGAGCCCGTCATCCCACATGATCTCGGCGGGGTTGGCGCCGCGAGCCCGCTCCACGGCCTCGTCCGTGACCGCGCCCCAGGTGTAGAAGGGCAGCGTCTCGCCGACGCCGGTGTGACCGCTGTCGAGTGTCACCGTGCAGAGCTCGACGATGCTCCAGTGCGGGTTCTCGCGAATCATGTTGCGCGCCGGGACCTCCTTGAACGGGAGGTCGAGCCAGGTGCGCTCGATCGAGGTGATCCGGGGCATGGAGTCTCCTTGGCGTCGGCTCCCGCTCCTCGCGTCGAGGATGGCCTCGGGAACGTCGTGTCTTCGATCACCCGTCCGGGCCGCCGGACGCCGGGGCTCGGCCCCGAGCTCGTCGACCGTCGTGCGGAGCTCGTGAGCCGCGAAGCTACGCGCCCGGGCGGGTCGCGGCAACCGTCGGCAGGTCGCGCGCGGCGGGGAGCCCGCCCCGCCCCTCGGAGCGGTCGGCCCGGGCGAGATGGTCGGTCTCGCATCCTCGGGGCGCCGGTCCATCGAGCTTGAACGACGCGCGAGCCGACCGTCAGCTCTCGACCGCCGTCCCGGGCTCTGTCCTCGAGGCGGCAGGCCCGGTCCGGACGGTCCGTGTCGCCGGGCTCCCGGCATCCGAGGAGACCGGGCAGCGCGGTGGGTACCCGTCTCACTCGGCCGGCCCCGGATCAACCGCCGAAGCTCCTCGGACACGTCCCTCGCCCGGGAAGCGATGGTTCCCCGGGGGCCCTTGCCGGCTCCGCGCGGAGTCGAACCGAAGAAGCGACGGCGGGGAATCCCCGCGTCATCGGTGAAGAAGAAGGCGAGCGGAGATCGGCCAGCAGCCCGCGACAGGGTCGGCCGGTCGATTCTCGGGACGACGCGCTCGCCCGGACCGCGCGGCACCATCGCCGTCGAGCTTGCGACCCCCGGCTTGACCGGCCGACGGATCTCCGTGAGACCCCTTCGCCGGACGAGCGCTCCGTCGCCCCGACGGAGTCCCGGGACGGCGGGCCGCGGGCCCGCTCATCGTCGACCCGCGCCTTCGTCGGCGACGGGCGAGGACGCGGCGAGGGTCTCGGCGGTCCTGCGGCGCAGGCGCTCGAGCTGACCCCGGAACAGGTCCTTCGATCCCTCGGGAGCGAGATCGAGGGCCCTCTGCGATTCCCGGACCGCTTCGTCGAAGTGGCCGTTGGCGAACAGTCCCCAGGCGAGGGTATCGCGGATGGCGGAATCCTCGGGTGCGAGCCGGACGGCTTTTCGAGCCAGGCGCAGGCCGAGCTCC
>CAYMLL010000266.1:0-10842 GCA_964390645.1 uncultured Planctomycetia bacterium
CGTGAGCGTGAGCGTGAGCGTGAGCGTGAGCGTGAGCGTGAGCGTGAGCGTGAGCGTGAGCCGCGACGCCAGGAGAGCGGGCTATAGCTCCTCGTCCTCGAAGAGCTTGCCGAGCTGCTTTCTGAACTCGGGAAAGCTCTCGTGACGGCGCAGATTGATCAGGTCGCCGTCCTTGTCGATATTGGAGAAGTGCGTCGGGTCGGCCTCGACCGCCTTGCGCAGGTACTCCTTCGCGCGCTCGAGACTGCCGTTGAGCGAGTTCGAGCACGCCGCGTTGTAGTAGTGGAGCGTCAGTCGGCTGCGGATCGGCGCGAGGAGCTCCTTCGGCAGTCCGGCGCGTTTGCGAGCGTCGTAGAGGTTCCGCGCGAGCTCGATGATCTTCTCGTAGGTCTCGACGGCGCGCTCGTAGTCGCGGATGCGATAGTAGAGGTGCGCGAGCTGGAGGTTGGCGCTCAGCCGTACCGTCGCTCGCGGCGACCTGGCGAAGCGTCCGTACTCCTGGAGGTCCTTGCGGACGCTGAAGGTGTCTCCGAAGACGGCGAGGACGATGCCGATTTCCTCGCGCAAGCTCGGCGGCAGGAGGAGGTCACCGTGGAGCTCGCGAAGACGCGGAACGACCGACCGGTCGCCGATGTCCGCCAGTGCGCGACAGGACGTGATGCGCAGATTGAAGAGGACGGACTCGTCGTCGATCATCGCGAGGAGAGCCGGGAGGTTTTCCTTGGCGTCCTGGCGGAGCTCCGCGTACTGACCGTCGAAAGTCAGCTGCGTCTTGATGCCCGCGAGCATCACCTCCGACAGCCGCGTGGCGACGATCCAGGTGACGGCTCGATCCAGAGCGCGTCGTGTCGGCCCTGCGGGCGCCACGTCTCGGGCCGCCCGTATCGCGTCGAGAGCGTCGGTCCCGAGCTCGACGAGCTCGTGGATGATGATCGGGTGGCGGGAGGCGGCGGTCGTCGCGAGCTTGGCGACGAGCTTGCCGGCTTTCGCGACGAGCGGATCCTCGTAGCTCTTCGCGGCGACCGGCGGCGGCGCGCTGACGGCATCCTCGAGGCTGGCGGCACTCGTGAGGCCGACGGTGTTCGCGAAGCTGACGGCGACCAGGATCTTCAGGCGGAAACTCGTCATCATGGACTCTCTTCTCCGCGGCTTGTTGCGGGGATGGTAACAGCCCTGTCGGTCACTGGCATCCGATTTCGTCTCCTTGCGACGACATCCGCGGATGGGGACAATGTCGGCTTCCGGAGGCCGACTCGCGACTCCCGGTGGATTGGAGGGTACGAGCATGTCAGAGAAGATCGTCGGTGTTGCGCTGGTCGGGTCGGGCTTCATCGCGGATGTTCACGCCGAGTCGTTCTCACGGGTCCGCGGCGCCGAGCTCGTCGCGGTCGCCTCGCCGAACCGAGAGCGTGTCACGGACTTCGCCCGCCGTCACGGGATCAATCAGGTCTTCACGGACTACCGGGATGTCCTCGCGCTGAGCGATGTCGACGTCGTCAGCCTCGCGGTTCCCAACGATCTTCACTGCGAGATGACGGTCGACGCCGCCCGCGCCGGCAAGCATCTGATCATCGAGAAGCCCCTCTGTCGCAATCTCGCCGAGGCCGACATGATGATCGCTGTTGGCCGGGAGCACGGCGTGCACCTGTTTTACGCCGAGGAGCTCTGCTTCGCGCCGAAGTACGTGCGCACGAAGGCGCTCGTCGACGCGGGCGCCGTCGGCGACGTCTTCCTCGTCAAGCAGGCCGAGATGCACAACGGTCCGCACGCCGAGTGGTTCTGGGACGTCGAGCGTTCCGGGGGTGGCGTCGCGCTCGACATGGGCTGCCACGCGATCGAGTTCTTTCGCTGGATGCTCGGCAAGCCGGCCATCAAGAGCGTCTACGCGCAGATGGGGACTCACGTTCACGGCGACAGGACGCGCGGTGACGACCACTCGATCATCATCCTCGAGCTCGACGGGGGCACGGTCTGCATGGCCGAGGAGAGCTGGGCGAAGGAGGGGGGCATGGAGGATCGAGCCGAGATTTACGGAACCAGGGGCGTGTCCTACGCGGATCTTCTGCGTGGCAGCTCCATCCTCACCTACTCCGCGGACGGCTACGACTACGCGGTCGAGAAGGCCGCGACGACGAAGGGGTGGTCCTTCACGATGTTCGAGGAGCTATGGAACTACGGATTTCCTCAGGAGATGCAGCATTTCGTCGACGTCGTGCGCGGGCGGGCGGAGCCGATCGAGACCGCTGATGACGGTCGCGTCGTCCTGGAGGCGGTCTTCGCGGCCTACGCCTCGGCCGGCAGCGGCAAGAAGGTCGAGCTTCCCTTCGAGACCGACGCGCAGAAGCCGATCGATCTGTGGCGGCCCGCCGCGGGCCATTGACCGTCTCCGTCGCGCGTCGGCAGGGGGAGGTTCGCCGGGTGGATGCTGCGCTGCGTCGGCAGGCTTGACCGTGTCGGATCGGGCCGAGGACGCGGGCACCGGCCGCTTGCCTTTCTGGCAGATGGTCGGTTCGGCGAGGGTGCGTGGACGACCCGAACCCGGCTTCGCAGCGGCGGGTTGCGCCCTGCGGGGGAGCGCGGTTGACGTATCTGTTGCAGAGGGCATAATTACCCGGCGGTAATTACCCCACGGTAATTGTCCGGCGGCAAGCTCCTGCCGGAAATTGAATTGGCGATGGCCGACGCCCGGGAGACGGTTTCCGCGTTGCAAGCACGAAGGCGAGTGACCAGGGAGAAACGAGACGGCGGCCGGTCACTACGGACGCTCGGGCGGAGCGTCGTGGCTGGCGTGCCTGTGCCCAGTCTGGCGGTCGTCCGGGTTCTGGCGGTCGTCGCGGCGTCAACCTCGCTGGTGGGGGGCGACGAGGCGCAGCTGCGTCGGTTGGAGAGCCAGCTCGAGGAGGTTCAGGCGGAGCTCGAGGATCTGCGGCGAAGACTCGTCGGCCCGTCGCGCGGTGGCGGAGAGCCCTCCGGGGTCTCTAGCGACGGCGGGGCCTCGAGCGACGGCGAGGGCTCTGGTCGGATGATGGAGAACCGGGCTGCCCTCCGGTGGAGCCCCGTCTGGGAAGGGACGCGGGTCGAGACGTCGGGTGGCTTTCGCGGCCTCCGGGACAAGCCCTTTCTCCTGAGCGCGTGGCAGCACGTGCAGGTTGGCGGCTACACCGAGCTCGATTACCATTCCTTCGAGGATCGTATCCAGGCGATTCCCGAGGGTTTCCGGATGCACCGGACGAATCTCTTTCTCTACACCGGTCTCGCCGACTCGGTGAGCTTCGCTTCCGAGCTCGAGTTCGAGACCGAGTTCGATGGCGACAGGAACTCGAACGACATCGAGGTGGCGCTCGAGATGGCTTTCGTGGACTGGTCGCTCTGGCAGGAGCTGACGCTGCGCGGCGGCGTCGTTCTTCCACCGATCGGTCGCACCAATGTCAACCACGACGGTCCGACGCGGGAGCTCACCGAGCGACCGCTCGTGTCGACGTACGTGATCCCCACCACTCTCTCCGAGCCCGGTGTCGGTGCTGTCGGAGTGCTCCCCCTGGGTGACCACGCGAATCTGGAGTACGAGATCTACGCCGTGAACGGCTTCAACGCTCTGGAGGCCGACGGCGACCTCCCCGTCGCATTCACCGAACGAGAGCAGCTGCTGCGAGAGTCGCGGACCGCGCTCGGAGGCGACAACAATGATGGCGTCGCGACGACCGGCCGCATCGGCGCGGAGTTCTTCGAGAGCTTCGAGCTGGGAGGCTCATGGCATATCGGAACCTATGACGAGCGCGGCGACAATCGGCTCGATATCCTCGCCGGCGACTTTGCGTGGGTCGCGTCGATTTTCTCGCTCGAGGGCGAGATCGCGCATGCGGACTTCGAGCGCGATACCTTCGCTCGCACCGCGGGTGTGCCGGACCGCTTCTGGGGTTGGTACGTTCAGGCCGGTGTCGGTGGTATGCTCGACCGGCTGCCTGCGGTCGCGCCGAGCATCTTCGGCGGTGAAGGCTCTCGCCTCGGGGCGGTCCTGCGCTTCGACTGGGTCGATCTTGATGGCGATCGCGGTGAAGTGTTCGAACCGGGTGTCACCTTCCGGCCGATTACCGACACGATCTTCAAGCTCTCCTATCGCTTTACTTGCAACAGCTTTGGTCTTCGAGGCGGTCCCGGGACCCGAGGATTCGACGATGAAGGACTTGTCGTCTCGCTCAGCAGCTACTTCTGATATGCCCCCGATGAGCCGTAGGAGCTTCCTGGGTGGCGCGTCCGGTTGCGCGATGACGTCGTCTCCCGCTGTCGTTTCGATGGTGCTCTCGGGTTGCACGCTGCCGGTGCGGAGCACGCGCATGCAACCGAGCGAACGTCTCAGGATTTCTGTCGAGCAGTATCCCGAGCTCGAGCGCGAAGGGGAGCGCCTGCGCATCGACGTCATCGGCGGACAGTCGCTGTTTCTCTGTCGCACCGAGGACGGATCCTACCATGGTGTCTCGGGCGTCTGCACGCACCTCGGCTGTATCGTGAGGCCGGTGGGCGGAGGATTCCGCTGTCCTTGTCACGGCTCATCGTATTCGGCCGACGGGCGCAACATCAGTGGACCCGCGAAGCGCCCTCTGCCGTACTACGCGGCGACGCGTGACGGAGACACCGTCACCCTTGACATGTCGCGGTCGATCAACAGAGCGGGCCGGTCATGAGGATCCTTGCTGTCGCGATTCTCGTCACGCTCCTGCTCGTCGGGTGCAAGGGAGGCTCGAACGAGGCGTCTTCGTCCTCGCTCGATCGGCCAGCGGGTCCCGCCTTTGTCGGTGAGGTGCCCGCCTTTCCCTTCGTTTCCCACATCGATCAGCGGGATATCGCGGCGGGGCTCATTCTCTTTGTCGAGCTGTTTGATCTCGGGGACGAGCTCTTCGAGACGCGGTACAACGCGTTCGACGGCGTCGGTTTGCTGGTGCTGCCCGATGGGACCCCGTTTCCGCAGCGTTTCTCGCGTGTGCCGCCGGGAGGCGGTCGCGTCACCGGCCCCAACGCCGAGAGTTGCTCCGTGTGCCACAACTTTCCGTTTCCGACGAGCGCAGGCGGCGTCGAGAGCAACGTCTTCCAGGATCCGGCGCGCACGGGTATGCCTCCGTTCAACATCCGCAACTCCACCAGCCTCTTCGGTCTGGGCCTCATCCAGCGTCTGGCCGAGGAAATCACTGAAGGCCTCCGGGCCATCCGCGCCCGGGCTGCGTCCTCGGCGCTGCCGGGCGACGTGGCGGTGACGCTGCCCCTGGTGGTGAAGGGCATAGATTTTGGCAGCATCACGGCGATGCGGGATGCTTCCGGAGTCGTCACTTTCGACACCTCGAGCGTCGAGGGTATCGACGTCGATCTCTGCGTACGTCCCTTCGGCTGGAAGGGGAACCTGACGACGCTGCGGGGCTTCATTCGAGGGGCTGCATGCAACGAGATGGGAATGCAGCCTGCAGAGATCGTCGCGAAGGACCCGTCCGGCATCGCCGACCTCGACGGGGACGGTGTCGAGGAGGAGCTGTCTATCGGCGATATCACCGCGCTGACGATCTACGTTGCCGCTCAGGAGGTCCCGACGACGCTGGGGAACCTCGTCTCCGAGGGCTTCGCCCCTCCGCCGACCCTGGAGATCGGGCGATCGATCATTCGCGGCTCGGAGGTTTTCGATTCGGTCGGCTGCGCCGTCTGTCACGTTCCGGAGCTTCACCTCGTCGATCCGGTCTTCGAGGAGCCGACGCGACGAGGCGATGGCGCCTACCTGGACCCGGACATCGATCCCGTCGCCACGGGGCTCGATCCGGATCGCCCGTCGCGCTTCCATTTCGTGCGACAGGGTGATCCGCCGCGGCCCGTCCCGCACCCCGCTGGCGGTGTGGTCGTGCGGATCTACGGTGATCTCAAGAGACACCAGATGGGGGAGCAGCTCGCGGATGCTCAGGTGACCATGGTCAGTGATGCGAGCGGCAAGAACCTGACGATCGCAGGTGTGGAGGTGGAGGTGGCCGAGTCCGTCTTTTTGACGGCGGAGCTCTGGGGAGCCGGCAACACGGGGCCGTGGCTTCACGACGGTCGTGCGGGAACGCTCGAGGAGGCCATCCTCCTTCACGGTGTCGACGCGCCGCCGCCGGTCGGAGATCCCTCGCGAAGCGAGGCGCAGGAGGCGCGCGATGCTTTTGTCGCGCTCGGCAGCGCCGACCGGGCAGCGGTGGTCAATTTTCTGGGGAGTCTGGTGCTGTTCTCCATGGAAGAAGAAGAGTAGAGAGTTCACGGTAGAGAACTTCGGAGTTTCGAGCGCTCGCCAGAGGATGATGGTGTCGGCTGGCGCTGAAAGGGAGCTAACGATGACAGCTCGACGTTCTGATCGCGACTCGCTGTCGATCGCGCAAGAGGACTACCTCGAGACGATCTACAAGCTTTCGCTGGAGAAAGGCACGGTTCGGGTCACCGATGTCGCGAAGCGTCTCGGAGTGCGGCGCCCTCCCGTCACACGCGCCGTTCAGAGTCTGGAGAAGCTCGGTTTCGTCGAGCGTGACGATCGCCGAGAGATCGTGTTGACGGCTCGGGCACGCCGTCTCGCGTCTGCGCTTGCGCATCGTCACTCCGACCTCTTTTTCTTCCTGAGCGATGTGCTCGGCGTGGACGCGTCCACCGCGGAGGCTGACACCTGTCAGATGGAGCACGGAATCTCCCCCGAGACCGCTCAGGGTCTCCATGAGTTTCTCGAGGAGTACTCGCAACTCGACATCGAGACACGCAAGCGACTGCGAGGCAACAGCGAGAACGCGGAGTTCGGCTTCTTGCCACGGGGTCGTGGCTCCGGCTGGCGGGCCTGAGGGGGTCGCAGCGCTGTCGGCTCAGGATTGCGTCGCGGTGCGATCCGGCTCGCGGCGCCCCGCGTCGGCTTCGCTCGGACGGGGCCGGACCGCGTCGGCTTCGCTCGGACGGGGCCGGACCGCGCCGGCATCCATGCGTTCGAGGACTTCGAGTCGGCGTTCGATATTGCTGCGATAGCGACGCATCGTTTGCGCGCGAGCCGGCTTCGATGGTGCGGGGATCTCGACCTCCAGAGCGCTGCGAAGCAGTCTGCGCGCTCGGTCCAGCAGCCAGCCCTCGTGCGCGTTGCAGTTCTGGAGTCGCTCGGCGACGTAGCGCACACGTCGCGAGATGCGGCAGAGCTCGCGCAGCCCCGCCTCGTCGGCGCAGCGACCGATCTCGTCGTGCAGAGCCGCCAGACAGGCTTCGAACAGGCGTCGGGGGACCGACACCACATCGCGGCGCCACGCGCTGCCGCGTTCGAGCTCCCGGAAGTAGTTCGAGAGCTGCTCGGTGCGTGCGCCGACGCCGATCCACGCATCGTCGAGCCGTCGGGCACAATCGCGGAGCTTGTGGTGATAGCCGAGGAAATCACGTCGTACGCTGCCGCGGGAGCGTCGTCGCGATGTCTGGTTGAGCGGATCGAGCACGCCGTCGCGGACCTCCGAGACGATTCGATCGTTGTAAGCCAGCAGCTCGACGGCGACCGAGAGCAGGTTCGGTGTGGTCTCTTCCGGTGGACTCGAGAGGTGGTCGAGGTAGCTCTCGTAGTCTCGAAAGAGGCCCGCACCCCACTCGCCGTGCTCGAGGCAGGCTGCCCCATCGTGATCGTGCTCGAGACGAAGCTCGTTGCCGATCACTCGCAGGCTCCGCGCCAGCGCCTCGTTGGGGCTGCGAGCGAAGAGCGTGCCGCTGCGGTCCGTCGTCAGGACGGTGCTGGACATGCCAGGGCTCCTCTGATGAGATGATCGTCGCTGGGAGCGGCCTCTCGCCCTCTTTTCCAGGGGGGTGAGCGGCCGGCATCCTACGGTCTCCTTCAGGCGCTGTCGAGGCGGATGCGGGTCGTTTTTTCGGATGTTCACGGGGGGCGTGGACCCCCGGCCGTCGGGCTCGCCCCGGCCGGGGCCCCCCCGGGGGGCCGCCCGCGGATCGCGGACCCGATCCGGTCCCGGCTTGACGTCCTTTCTGTATCGGAGCTGCCTGCTGCTCCTCAGCTGCGGACGTCCCGGCGTGGCCACGGGAGCAAGGCCAGCACGATGGCGAGCGGCGCGATGCAGACGAGCGCCAGGAGGCAAAGTCCCGCGGCCTCCCCCACGAGGCCGTAGTGGATCTTGCTCGCGAAGGCCTGCGAGATCGTCATGTGGCCCGGCGGCGTCACCAGGAGCGACGCCGAGAGCTCGCCGAGCGAGAGGATCGTGACGACGACGAAGGCGATCACCGTGCCACGTGCGGCCAGTGGGTGAATGACGTGCCAGAGGATCCGCGCGTCGCTCGATCCGTCGACGCGCGCGGCATGTTCGAGGTCCTGAGGGATCGTACGCACGACAGGCACGAGAAGGAGCACCGCGATGGGAAGGAAGCGTAGAACGAACACCGTCGTCAGGATGGCGGGCGAATCGTAGAGCGGACCGAGCCAGCGATTGGCGACCCGCACCAGACCGAAGCCGAGGACCGGCGCCGACGTCGCGAGCGACGTCGCGAGCCAGAGGCCGAGAACGATCCGTGGCTTGCCGCCCCGGCAGACTCGCCAGGCGAGTCCTGCCGCGAGCATCGCGCAGATTGCGCCGGCTGCGAAGCTCGTTGGCACCGAGGTCTCGAGCTCGGGACGAAAGACCGCTGCGTAGTAGGCGAGGCCGCGCCCTTCGGGAAGGCTCGCGAGCAGACGCGCGAGCGGCCAGCCGATCAGCGTCGTGCAGGCCAGGATCGAGATCAGCGACACCGGCCCACGCCACCGCCCGAGCGACCAGCGAAGTCCGCCGGCGCGGAGCGGGTCGTCTGCCGTTGGAGTGACGTGTCGGCTCAGCATCCAGAGCAGGGCGCCGAGCACGATCGTCTGCGGCACGGCGAGCACGGTCGGCTCGGCGGCGCGCGCCGCGGTCTGAAACTGGGTGGACACCTCCTCCGCGAACGTGCGCACCAGGAGGAGGTCCGAGATCGCGTGGTCGGTGCTCATCCAGATGCCGGCGAGCAGACCGGCGATGACGAAGCCGGAGCGGGCGTTTGGCAAGGTCACCGTCCACAGCGTCCTCCACGGGCTGCAGCCGTCGGTCATCGCGGCTTCCTCGAGCGCTCGTGGAACCCTCAGCAGAGCCGATCCGACGAGGAGCACGAAGATCGGCAGATGCGCCACGCCGTGCGCCAGGCCGAGCTCGACGGGTGAGCGGCTCGGGATCGTCGGGCCGCCAGGGGCGACAAGGCTGGCTCCGGTGACGTGGATCGGTAGCGAGGCCGCGACGACGAGGAGCGCGCAGGCCAGTCCCGAGCCGGCGGCGTTCGTCTTGAAGATCACGCCGGCGAGCGGCGTTCCGACGACGGCGAGCCCCGCGAGGCAGATCCCCGTCGCAACGGCGGTGTTCTCGATCAGCGAGCCCCAGCGTTCCGAGTCGCTGATGACGTTTGACCAGGCCTCGAGCGACCAGGTCTCGCCGGGGTACAGCGACTCGACGAGGAGCGTCGAGAGGATGGCGAACACGAACAGGACAGGGGCCGCGTGCAGGGAGACGGCGGCTGTCGTCTCCACCACGACGCGCACGCGCCGCCACCCTGTCGACGATCGATCGGTGGGCTTCATCAACGCAGGAAGCGCTCCTCGACGACCTTCCTCGCCGCATCGAACGACGTCGCCGCCCTCGAGAAGTCGACTTCGAAGCTCCTCACCTGTGTCGGACCCCGCACGCGCGTGTTTCGCTTCGCTTCGCGGCCGAGGGCTATCTGTGCGGAGGGTCCCTCCGCGAGCAGCCCCTCGACCTGCGGGGAGAGGAGGAACTCGATCAGCTGCAGCGCCTCGCGCGGGCGCGGCCCGCCCTTGATGAGCGCCAGGGTGTTCGGAAGGAAGAGCGTCCCCATGCCGTCCGGGCCACCGTCGGGGTAGACGACGCGCACCGGCCTGCCGGCGTCGACCTCGATGATCGCGTCGTCCGTGTCCGTCAGTCCGAAGGCTGCCTGCCCGGTCCCCACCGCGACCGCGCATCCCTTGTTGCCGCCGTGGATCTGGATGTCGTTCTCCTTGAAGGACTCCAGCAGCGAGCGCGTCGCCTCCTCTCCGAGACGGCTCCAGAGGCACGCGACGTGTGACGCGGTCGTGCCGAAGAGAGGCTTGGCGATCGCCGTGCGGCCCCGGTAGCGTGGATCCGCCAGGTCCCGCAGCGCGCTCGGGAATCCCGTCTCGGGAACCAGGTCGGTGTTGACGATCAGCACCCGAGCGCGTGCGGCGAAGCCGTGCCAGTGACCTTCCGCATCGCGGTACTGCTCCGGGAAGCTCTTCGCACCCCTTGGCGAGCAGGGCTCGAGGTATCCCTCGCGGCGGAGCCTCAACGTGTTGACGATCTCGTTGTTCCAGAACACGTCGCAGCGTGGCCGGTCGCGCTCGCCGCGGATGCGGTTGACGAGCCCGACGGTCTTCGTCGACTCGCTGTCGTAGACGGCCCTCACCTCGATGCCGGTGCGCTCTTCGAAGAGCTCGAAGATCGGCTCGGAGAACGAACGATCGAGCGCCGTGTAGACGACGACGTGGCTCGACGAGTCGCGGAACGCGAGAAACGCCGCTGCGGCGACGGCGACGGCGCAGAGCCAGGCGATGGGTGTGTTGAGCGAGTTCATGAGCCCCCTGTCAGAGGCGCGCTTCGAGTCGGGCGGCGCCCGGGAGGGCGTCACGATGCTCGTTCAGCGAGACGCGAACCGCCTCGTTCTGTTTCGTCGCCTCTTCGTCGACGAGGTCGGCGATGCCACCGGCATGCCCGGAGGCCACCGGTACGCCCGGTCAGAACAGTCAGAACAGTCAGAACGGTCAGAACGGTCAGAACGGTCAGA